>JAPLOH010000242.1:0-8062 GCA_026400845.1 Alphaproteobacteria bacterium | reverse complement strand
CCTGGGCTGCGCCGGTCAAGCACACCGACCGGCTGTTCTACCGTCATGACGTCTCGGGCGAACTGCCGGAGAGCGTCTGCCACGCGTTTGTCCTGCCGGCCGCCGGCGGCATGCCGTTACAGGTAACCGCCGGGCAATGGTACAGCGGCATGCCGCACCATAATCCGCCCGGTTTGGTATTTACCCCCGATGGCGGCGAACTGCTGTTCGCGGGCAGCCAGGACCCGCATTGGGACCGCGAGCCGGGCGAGACCGACATCCACGCCGTCGCTCTGGCCGATGGTAGCGTCCGCCGCCTCACCGAGATCAAGGGAGCGACAGCGCATCCCGCGCCCTCGCCCGACGGCGCGTTGCTCGCCTTCACCGCCGTGCATTACCGCGGGCTCAGCCACCATCTCCGCCGGCTGTTCGTGATGCCCCTGGCTGGCGGGGCGCCGCGCGAAATTCTGCCGGGATTCGACCGCTCGATCGGCGAGATCGCCTGGACGGCGGACAGCGCCTCCCTGGTGGTGAACTACGACGATGCCGGCCACAACCGCATCGCCCGCGTCACCCTCGACGGCACGCTGACGGTGCTGGCCGAGGATGCCGGCAGCGGGCAGATCGAGATGCCCTATGGTGGTGGCGCCACCTTCTCTGTCGCCAAAGACGGCAGCGTCGCCTATGTCCGCACCACGACCACCGTGCCCTCGGACGTCGCGCTGGTGACACCGAACGGCGATCAGGCGGTGCTGACCACGCTCAACCAGTCGCTTGCCAGCACGGTCGGCGGGTTCCGCGATGCCGAGGCGTTCAGCGTGACAGGCCCCGAAGGCCGGGAGATCCCGTGCTGGCTGATGCTGCCGGAAGGGCAGGGGCCGCATCCCCTGATCCTCGAAATCCATGGCGGGCCCTACGCGCAGTACGGCACGCGGTTTTCCATGAAATATCAGTTCCTTGCCGCCGCCGGCTACGCCGTGCTGTCGGTCAACCCGACCGGCTCCACCGGCTATGGCGAGGATTTTGCCAACGCCCTGCATGCCCGCTTCCCCGGGCCGGACTGGGCGGACCTGATGGCGGCCGTGGATGCCGCGATCACCCGGCCGGAGATCGACGCAAGCAACCTCTTCGTCACCGGCGTCAGCGGCGGCGGCGTGCTGACGCTGTGGTCGATCACCCATACCCACCGCTTCCGCGCCGCGGTGTCGATCAAGCCGGTGGTGAACTGGGAGAGCCTGATCCTGACCTCCGATATCGGCCCCTCGCTCGGAGTCACCTGGATGGGCGGCAAGCTGCCCTGGGAGGACCCGGAGGGCTATCGCGCCCTCTCGCCGCTCGCCCATGTCGCCGCCGCCCGCACGCCGACGCTGCTGATGTGCGGCGAGGCGGATCACCGCACGCCCGTCGCCGAGGCGATCCAGATGTACACCGCCCTCAAGCTCGCCGGCGTGGAAGCGGAGTTGCTGCGCTTCCCCGGCACCTCGCACAGCTCCTCGGTGATGCGCCCCTCGCTGTTCGCGGCCGAGGTCACGGCGACGATCGGGTGGTTCGAGCGGTTCCGGCTGCGGTGAAACGCTTGCGATTCAGGGCGGCGGGCCACATGTTTGCATCGTGAGCGGAGTGGCCGCGTGATGCACATCAACCTCAACTGGTTCCTTGGCGTGCTCGCGATCGAGTTGTGGATCGCGCCCTATTTGATGATTTTCTGGCCCGACATTGTCGAGGCCTGGTCGCGGTACCGCGATGAGTGGCGCATCCGCGGCTATGTGCGCGCCTATGAGCGGCGCCAGCGCGGGTTGGCGACCGGCGCCACCATCATCTATCGCACCATCGACGCGGACGGGCGGCACAGCGCTTAAGCCGTTGTGCAGTGATGTGGCCCAAGCCTCTGAAATTGTGAAAGAACATGCGCGCCCACGCGCAAGCCCCCGCGCATCGCCCTCAGGCCATGCCGGTCAACGAGCCTCAACAGGGTAGAACTGTCGCAGGTGGCCCTCGTGCGGGCAGGCATGCCCCGAGGCCCCGGCATCGCACGCCGGTCAGCCCGATGAGCGTGGGGATCTGCGGCAGCAGTCGGCCGGCCCGCCACGGTGCGGGCACGGCGACCCACTCCACATACGGTTCCGCGATCGCTTCGGCATCGGCCAAAGCGCGCAGCACCACCACCGTCACCCCGCGCTGCTCCATGGCAGCATCGGCCGCGCGCCGCCGCCTGGCCCCGCCCAGCAGGGCGGCCAGCAGCGCCCACAACATCCCGCCGAGCAGGGCGGCGATGCGGTCCTCGGCGCAGGCATGCGGGCGATGGAGGGGCGGCGTGCTCATATGGTTGTGGTCGCTCCTGATTGCGGAATGGAATATATAAATAACCTAAACATTAAATACAAGGACAAATCCGCGGCCTCCGCGTATTTTTTTCGGCCCGTCCGGCCGCGACCCCGGCGGCCGCCCTGCATGCCGGCATTGCGCCGCACCGGCACGCGCGCGATACACCGCCGCTCACGCCCATGATACAGGCCCGCCATGGACACGGATTGCACCCCCCACCCCATCCCGGTCGCCCTCGCCTGCGACCATGCCGGCTTCCCGCTGAAGGCCGCCGTGCAAGCGCTGCTGGAACAGCATGGCTGCACGGTCACCGATCACGGCACCCATTCGAATGCCCGCGTCGACTATCCCGATTTCGCCCACCGCGCCTGCCGCGCGGTGGCGGAGGGCCGGGCGCATATTGCCGTGCTGATTTGCGGTAGCGGTGTCGGCATGTCGATCGCCGCCAACCGCCATCCAGAGATCCGCTGCGTGCTCGCCCATGAGCCGACCACCGCGCGTCTCGCGCGCGGCCACAACGATGCCAACGCGCTCGCCCTCGGCGCCCGGTTGATCGGCGCGGAGGCGGCTTCCGACATCATCCGCGCCTTCCTCGCCACCCCGTTCGAGCGTGGCCGCCATGTCGGCCGCATCGCCAAACTCGCATCCAGCCAGGGGATCCCCGCATGAACCACATCGTCGCCCCCGGCTTCTTCGCCGCCGCACTTGCCGAGTCGGACCCCGAACTCGCCGCCGCCATCGGCCGCGAACTGGTGCGCCAGCAGGACGGCATCGAGCTGATCGCCTCCGAGAACATCGTCTCGCGGGCGGTGATGGAAGCGCAGGGCTCGGTGCTCACCAATAAATATGCCGAGGGCTATCCCGGCCGCCGCTACTATGGCGGCTGCGTCGAGGTCGATGTGGCGGAGAACCTCGCGATCGCGCGGGCCAAGCAGTTGTTCAACTGCGCATTCGCCAATGTGCAGCCGCATTCCGGCGCCCAGGCCAACCAGGCGGTGTTCCTCGCGCTGGTGAAGCCGGGCGACACCATCCTCGGCATGTCGCTCGCCGCCGGCGGGCACCTCACCCATGGCGCCGCGCCCAACCTCTCCGGCAAGTGGTTCAACGCCATCCAGTATGGCGTGCGCCAGGACACCGGCCTGCTCGACTATGAGGAGATGGAGCGCCTCGCCCGCGAACACAAGCCCAAGCTGATCATCGCCGGCGGTTCGGCCTATCCGCGCACCATCGATTTCGCCCGCATCCGCCGCGCCGCCGACGAAGTGGGCGCCTGGTTCATGGTGGACATGGCGCATTTCGCCGGCCTCGCCGCCACCGGCGTCTACCCGACGCCGCTGCCGCATGCCCATGTGGTGACCACCACGACGCACAAGACGCTGCGCGGCCCGCGCGGCGGCAGGATCCTCAGCAATGATTTGGAGTTGGGCAAGAAGATCAACTCCGCGGTGTTCCCCGGGCTGCAGGGCGGCCCGCTGATGCATGTGATTGCTGGAAAAGCAGCGGCTTTCGGCGAGGCGCTGCGGCCGGAGTTCAAGATCTATCAGGAAGCGGTGGCCGCCAATGCCCGCGCGCTGGCCGCCACCCTGGTGGAGCAGGGTCTCGCCATCGTCACCGGCGGCACCGACAGCCACCTCATGCTGGTCGATCTCCGCCCCAAGCGCGTCACCGGCAAGGCCGCCGAGGCGAGCCTGGAGCGGGCGCATATGACGGCGAACAAGAACGCCATCCCCTTCGACCCCGAGAAGCCCGCCATCACGTCCGGCATCCGCTTGGGCACCCCGGCCGCCACCTCGCGCGGCTTCGGGATCGCCGAATTCCAGGAAGTCGGCCGCATGATCGGCGAGGTGCTCGACGGGCTCGCCGCCTCCAATGACGGCAACAACGATGTCGTTGAGCAGGCCGTGGCCAAGCGGGTGCACGCGATGTGCGCGCGTTTCCCGATCTACCAGTAGGTCAAATCCATGCGCTGCCCGTTCTGCGGCAATGAGGACACCCAGGTGAAGGATAGCCGTCCTTCCGAGGATGGCAGCGCAATCCGCCGGCGGCGCTTCTGCACCGGCTGCACCCAGCGCTTCACCACGGTGGAGCGGGTGCAGCTGCGCGAACTCGTGGTGGTGAAGCAGGACGGCCGCCGCGTGCGCCCGGTGCAGGAGGAGCGCATGGAGCGCATCGTCAACGGCCTGGTGCGCCAGCTCGAAGCCTCCGGCGAAAGCGACATCCCGAGCCAGCAGATCGGCGAAATGGTGATGGAGACGCTGAAGGAGGTCGATGCGGTAGCCTATGTGCGCTTCGCCTCGGTCTACCGCAATTTCCGTGAAGCCAAGGACTTCGAGACCTTTCTTGGCAAGCTGGGCGACGCGGGCTGACGGTGCGCCCATCCGAAGTTGACCTCGCGCATATGCGGGCCGCCCTCGCGCTCGCGCGCCGTGGGTTGGGAGGCTGCTGGCCGAACCCCTCGGTGGGCTGCGTCATCGTGCGCGACGGGCGCGTGGTGGGCCGCGGCCGCACCTCGCCGGGCGGGCGGCCGCATGGCGAGACCAATGCGCTGGCGATGGCGGGTGAGCTGGCCCGTGGGGCGACCGCCTATGTCACGCTCGAGCCTTGCTGCCACCATGGCCGCACGCCGCCCTGCACCGACGCGCTGATCGCCGCCGGCATCGCCCGGGTGGTAATCGCTTCGCGTGACGTCGATCCCCGCGTCAACGGCGCCGGCGCCGGCCGCCTGCGCGCGGCGGGCATCGAGGTGCTGGAGGCGGTGCTGGTGGCCGAGGCGGATGAGGTCAATGCCGGGTTTTTCACCAAGGTGCGGGCCGGGCGACCGCTGGTGACGCTGAAACTCGCCTCCACGCTGGATGGCCGCATCGCCACCTCCGGCGGCGAGAGCCGCTGGATCACCGGCGCCGAGGCGCGCCGCGCCGCGCACGGGCTGCGCGGCCGGGCGGACGCCATCATGGTCGGCGCCGGCACGGTGATGGCGGATGACCCGGACCTCACCTGCCGCCTGCCCGGCATGCGCGCGACCCCGCTGGTCCGCGTCGTCGCCGACAGCCATTTGCGCATGCCGCTGACGTGCCGCCTCGCCGCCTCGGCCAAGGACTCGCCGACCTGGATCATCGCCCGCAACGGCGCCGACCCCATCCGCCGGCGCGCTTTGGCTGGCATCGGGGTGACGGTGATCGACGTGCCCGGCGCTGCTGCCGGGGTCGACCTCAAGCGCGCCTTGGAGGCGCTGGCCGAGCGCGGCATCACGAGATTGCTGGTCGAAGGCGGCGGGCAGCTTGCAGGATCGCTCCTGCGTGCCGATCTGGTGGATCGGCTGGTGTGGTTCCACGCCCCATCGGTGATGGGCGGGGACGGCTGGCCGGCGGCGGCGGCCTTCGGAGTGGAGCGGCTTGCCGAGATGCCCCGTTTCGTGCGCCATACCGCCTCGGCGGTCGGCGCGGATGTGTTGACCGAGTTTCGGAGGGATTCCTGATGTTCACCGGTATCGTCACCGGCCTCGGCACTGTGCGCGCCATCACCCAATCCGGGTCCGGGCGCGACATGCGGCTGGAAATCTCCTCGCCCTGGCCGGAGACCGCGCGCATCCCCCTCGGCGCCTCCATCGCCTGCTCCGGCTGCTGCCTCACCGCGATCGAGCTTGGGCCCGACTGGTTCGCCGTCAACGCCTCGGACGAGACCCTCTCCAAAACCACCCTCGGCGCCTGGCGCGTCGGCTCGCGGGTCAATCTCGAGCGCCCGCTGAAGGTCGGTGACGAGCTTGGTGGCCATATCGTCGCCGGCCATGTGGACGGGGTCGGCGAGGTGCTCGCGGCCGATCCGGTCAACGGCTCGGTGCGCTGGACCTTCCGGGTGCCCGATCCGCTCGCCCGCTTCATCGCGCCGAAAGGATCGGTCGCGATCGACGGCGTGTCGCTGACCGTCAACGAGGTCCGCGGGCCGGAGTTCAGCGTCAACATCATCCCGCACACGGCTGCCGTGACGAGCTTCGGCTTCCTAAAGCCCGGCGATCCCGTGAACATCGAGATTGATACCGTCGCCCGCTATGTCGCCCGGCTCTCGGAGTACAAATGACCGAACTCGTCACCCGCAGCCTGCAAAACTACCTCGCCTCCGCCGAGGAGCTGATCGAGGAGGCGCGCAACGGGCGCATGTTCATCCTGGTGGATGACGAAGACCGCGAGAACGAGGGCGACCTCGTGATCCCCGCCCAGTTCGCCACGCCGGAGCAGGTCAACTTCATGGCCCGCCACGCCCGCGGCCTGATTTGCCTGGCCATGACCCGCCAGCGCGTCGAGCAGCTCGGCCTGCCGCTGATGAGCCAGTCCAACGGCACCCGCCACCAGACCGCCTTCACCGTCTCCATCGAGGCGCGCGACGGCGTTACCACCGGCATTTCCGCGCATGATCGCGCCCACACCATCGCGGTGGCGATCAACCCGGACAGCAGCCGCGACGAAATCGTCACCCCCGGCCACGTCTTCCCGCTGATGGCCCGCGAGGGCGGCACGCTGATCCGCGCCGGCCATACCGAGGCCGCGGTGGATATCGCCCGCCTCGCCGGGCTCGTCCCCGCCGGCGTGATCTGCGAGATCATGAACGACGACGGCACCATGGCCCGCCTGCCGGACCTGGTGTCTTTCGCCCAGCACCACAACCTCAAACTCGGCACCATCGCCGACCTCATCGGCCATCGCCGTCGCACCGAGCGGCTGGTGAAGCGGGTGCAGGAGGGCAAGATCAACCACGCCGTCGGCGGTGAGTGGAAGCTGGTGGTGTTCGCCAACACCGTGGAATACGCCGAGCATCTCGTGCTGGTGAAAGGCGACCTTTCCGCCCCCGGCCCGGTGATGGTGCGCATGCACGGCGTCGACCTGCTGAACGACCTGCTGGGCGACGTCACCCGTGACAGCCTCAACCACGCCATGGCGATGATCAACGAGGAGGGCAGGGGCGCCGTCGTCCTGCTGCGCGAAATGCGCGCCGAGACCATCTCCGAGCGCGTCCGCAAGCTGACCGGCGCCGAGCGGCCGCGCACCGAACTGCGCGACTACGGCATCGGCGCGCAAATCCTGCTCGAACTCGGGGTGCGGGAAATGGTGCTGCTGTCCAACACCCACCAGCACATCATCGGCCTGGAGGGCTACGGGCTGAAGGTGGTCGAACGCCGCGCCATCGCTCCGGAGGTCGCAAGGTGAGCACCGCTGACGCCCCGCTGCCGAAAGCGCCCGAGCTTCCCGGCCCCGCCCCCTCCGTGTTGGTCGTGCGCGCCCCCTATTATACGGACGTGGTGGACGGGCTGCGCGACGGCGCGCTGCGCATCCTCGGCGAGGTCGGCGCGACGGTCGAGGTGCTCGACGTCGCCGGCGCGCTGGAACTCGCCACCGCCATCCTCTTCGCCGTGCGCGGCACGCGGCGCCGCTACGATGCCTTCGTGGCGCTCGGCTGCGTGGTGAAGGGCGAGACCGACCACTACGAGCATGTCTGCCGCGAGGCGATGCAGGGCCTCACCCGCGTCGGGCTCGACCATGCGCTGTGCCTAGGCAACGGGCTGCTGACGGTCGCCACCGCCGAGCAGGCGATCGAGCGCTCGCGCGGGGATGGCCACAACAAGGGTGCCGAAGCCGCCGCCGCGGCGCTGATCCAACTGCGCGCCGCCCGATATCTCGGAGCCGTCTGATGGCCGCCAAGCCGCGCACGGCGCCCACCAGCCGGCCGCGCACGGCGAGCCGGGTGGGCGCCGTGCAGGCGTTGTTCC
>JAPLOH010000311.1 GCA_026400845.1 Alphaproteobacteria bacterium | reverse complement strand
CTTGAGCTGGTCGGGGTTGGCCGCCCCCTTGCCGTGCTGGGTGCCATCGCCGCGCCAGCCCGCCAGCGGGCCGACGCCCGGGGTGCGCTCGTGGTTGGCGAGATAGTCGGCATAGGAGGTGAACTTGGCCGAGCCGTCCTCCTTCACGAAGCCCGGCAGCTTCAGGGGCGCGCCGAGATCCACCAGAACGTCCTGGAACGGCCGCACGTCGCGATCGAGCGGCACCACGGGCTGGCGGATGGCGTCGGCCGGGCCGTGGCTGCTGCCGATCGGCCGGTCGAGCACGGAAATTGCGTCCCAGCGCTCGAGATAGGTGGTGTCGGGCAGGATGAGGTCGGCGTAGGGCACCGTCTCGGAATAGAACGCGTCGGAGTAGATCACCTTGGGGATCTTGTACTCGCCGTTCTCGTCCTTGTCGGTGAGCTGGCGCATCGCGTCGCCCGGGTTCATCGACGAGTTCCAGGCCATGTTGGCCATGAACATGAACAGCACGTCGATCTTGTAGGGATCGCCGGCATGGGCGTTGGCGATCACCGTGTGCATCAGCCCGTGGGCGGAAATCGGCGCTTCCCAGGAATAGGCCTTGTCGATGCGGCAGGGCGTGCCGTCATCGTCGAGCAGCAGATGCTCGGGGCCGGTGGGGAAGCCGAGCGCCATGCCCGGCATTTCCTTGTTCGGCGTGGCGCCCTTGCCGGCCGGCGGCGGGCCCGGCGGGATCGGCCGCGGATAAGGCGACTTGTAGCGCCAGGAGCCCGGGGTATCGATGGCGCCCAGCAGCATCTGCAACAGATGCAGCGCGCGGCAGGTGTGGAACCCGTTGGAATGGGCGGAAATCCCGCGCATCGCGTGGATCGCGACGGGGCGGCCGACCATGGTTTCGTGGCGGCGGCCGAGCGTGTCGGTCCAGGGAATGTCGAGCGTGATGGTCTGGTTGAAGGCGACCTCCGCCATCTCGGCCGCGAGGCGGCGGATGGTCTCGGCGGAGACGCCGCAGCGATCGGCCACCGCGGCCGGGGCGTATTCGGGCGACAGATAGCGCTCGGCCATCAGGTTGAACACCGGCATCGCCTTGCGGCCGTCCGGCAGGGTGAACTCGCCGATTACCGCCGGGTTGAGGTCGGCCGCACCCGCATCGCCGGGCGCATTGGTCGCCCGGTCCCAGGCCAGCGGCTTGCCAGCTTCATCGCGCGCGAACAGCCCGTCATCGGCGCCGCCGGGATTGCGGATCACCAGCCAATGCGCGTTGGTGTAGCGGACGAGATACTCGAGATCGATGCGGTCGGTCCGCAGCAACTCGTGGACCATCGCCAGCACGAACAGCCCGTCGGTGCCCGGGCGGATGCCGACCCACTCATCGGCCACCGCGGAATAGCCGGTCTTGATCGGGTTGACCGAGACGAACTTGGCGCCGCGCTGCTTCATCGCGGCGAGGCCGGCCTTGATCGGGTTGGAATCATGATCCTCAGCCACGCCGAGCATGAGGAAATACTTGGCGCGCTCCCAGTCCGGCTCGCCGAATTCCCAGAAACTGCCGCCGATCGTGTAGAGTCCGCCGGCCGCCATGTTCACCGAGCAGAACCCGCCATGGGCGGCGAAGTTGGGGGTGCCGAACTGCTTGGCCCACCAGCCCGTGAAGGACTGGCTCTGGTCGCGCCCGGTGAAGAAGGCGAGCTTCTTGGGGTCACTGCTGCGCACGTCGCCCAGCCACTTCGTCGCGATGCCGAGCGCCTCGTCCCACTCGATTTCCTTGAACTCCCCTGCGCCGCGCTCGCCCACCCGCAGCAGCGGCTTGGTAAGCCGCGCCGGCGAGTAGTGCTGCATGATGCCGGCCGAGCCCTTGCCGCACAGCACGCCCTTGTTCACGGGGTGGTTCGGGTTGCCCTCGATGTAGCGCACCTGGCCGTCCTTGAGGTGCACCTTGATGCCGCAGCGGCAGGCGCACATGTAGCAGGTGGTGAACTTGACCTCGTCGGAAACCTTGGGCGAGAGGTCGATGGCTTCGGTCGGCGAAAAAATGCTGTTCATGCTCGCTCTGGCGGCAGCAAGGCCGCTTCTCTGAGGCGTTATCATCCCGGCGCGTGGAGAACGAGTCCCCCCGGCACCTGTTCCCGGCAATCTGTGCCAGCGCGCTCGGATAGTCCAGCGAGCGCCCGGCGCTTCCCGTTCCCACGTCGGCACGGTACCATGCACGCAAGGCGAGGAGGTCCAGCGATGTCGAACCTGTCCATGAGTTATGTCAGCGGCATATCCAGTGTGCCGCTCATCGGGGAAACCATTGGCGCCTATTTCGATGGCGTGGTTGCGCGTCACGGCGATCGTGAGGCGCTGGTCGCCCCGGCCCAGGGTGTTCGCTGGACGTGGCAGGAACTCGCCGAGCGGGTCGATGCCATGGCCGCTGGGCTTGTCAGCCTCGGCCTCAGGCCCGGCGAGCGGATCGGCATATGGTCGCCCAACAACGCGGAATGGGTGATCACCCAGTTTGCCACCGCTAAGGCCGGGCTCATCCTGGTCAACATCAACCCGGCCTACCGGCTGTCCGAACTGGAATATGTGCTCAACAAGGTCGCCTGCCGGGCGCTGGTCACCGCCACCGCCTTCAAGACCAGCGACTATGCAGGCATGCTGATGACGCTGTGTCCGGAGCTGAAAAGCTGCGTGCCCGGCCATCTCGAAGCGCCGAAGGTGCCAAGTCTGCGCCTGGTGATCCAGATCGGCGCCCGCACCATCCCGGGCGCGTTGCCCTTCGCCGAGGTGGCCGATCTCGCCAGCACCACCTCCCGCGCTGAAGTGGCCGCGCTGGCCGGGCGGCTGCAGTTCGACGAGCCGATCAACATCCAGTTCACCTCAGGCACCACCGGCGCACCCAAGGGCGCGACCCTCACCCACCACAACATTCTCAACAACGGCTTTTTCACCGCGGAGACCATGCGGCTCGGCCCTGAGGACCGCCTGTGCATCCCGGTGCCGCTCTATCACTGCTTCGGTATGGTGATGGGCGTGCTCGGCTGCCTCACCCATGGCTCCACCATGGTCTTTCCCGGCGAAGGCTTCGACCCGCTGGTGACACTGGAGACCGTGGCCCGTGAGCGCTGCACCGCGCTTTACGGGGTGCCGACGATGTTTATCGCTCAGATGGACCATCCTCGCTTCGCCGAATTCGATCTCTCCACGCTGCGCACCGGCATCATGGCCGGCTCGCCCTGCCCGATCGAGGTGATGCGCCGGGCGATCGCCCTGATGCATCTCAGCGACATCACCATCGCCTATGGCATGACCGAGACCTCCCCGGTCTCCTTCCAGACCACGCTCGATGATCCGCTGGAGCGCCGGGTCGCCACCGTCGGGCGCATCCATCCGCATCTCGAATGCAAGATCGTCGATGCCGAGGGCCGCGTGGTGCCGGCTGGAATGCCGGGCGAGCTGTGCACCCGCGGCTACTCGGTGATGCGCGGCTACTGGGATGACGAGGCGCGCACCGCGGAGGCGATCGACAAGGGGCGCTGGATGCACACGGGCGATCTCGCGACCATCGACGCCGACGGTTACTGCGCCATCGTCGGCCGTATCAAGGACATGATCATCCGGGGCGGTGAGAACGTCTATCCGCGCGAGGTCGAGGAATTCCTCTACCGCAACCCCAAGATCTCCGACGCCCAGGTGTTCGGCGTGCCCGACGCCAGATACGGCGAGGAAATCTGCGCCTGGATCAAACTGCGCGATGGCGAGAGCATGACGGAACAGGACGTCAAGGATTTCTGCCGCGACCAGATCGCCCACTACAAAGTGCCGCGCTACATCCGTTTCGTTAACGAATTCCCCATGACGGTGACCGGGAAGATCCAGAAATTCCTCATGCGCGCCGCCATGCAACAGGACAGCCAGGAAAGTCGCGCCTCATGAAACGCCGCTACGTAACCGTCGATGTGTTCACCGAGACGAAATTCGGCGGCAACCCGCTTGCCGTGGTGCTCGATGCCGAGGGCCTCGACGGCGCGGCGATGCAGGCGATCGCCAAGGAGTTCAACTACTCCGAAACCACCTTCGTGCTGCCGCCGGTGAACCCCTCGCACACCGCCCATGTCCGCATCTTCACGCCCAACGAGGAGCTTCCCTTCGCCGGCCATCCCAATGTTGGCACCGCCTACGCGCTGGCGCGTATCGGCCGGGTGTTCGATCGTGAGGTTCTCCCGCACCTCCTCTTCGAGGAAGCCGCCGGCCTGGTTCCGGTCAGCATCCTGCGCAAGGCGGGCGAGATCACCGGCGCCGAACTCACCGCGCCGCAGGGCCTCAACCGCGGCAGCCTGGTTTCGCCCGAGGCCATCGCGGCCTGCCTTGGCCTCTCGGCGGACGATGTCGCCACCGACCGTCACGCCCCCCTGGTCGCCGGGGTCGGCACCGGCTTCGTCATCGCCGAGTTGCGCAAGCTCGAGGCGTTGTCGCGCATCCGGCCGGATGCCGCGGCCTTCGCGATCCATTTGCCGGTCGATGGCACCAGCAAGCTGCTCGCCTATGTCCGCTCCGGCCGGGGCGTCATCAATGACCGCATGCTGTTCGCCGTGCCCGACGTGCGCGAAGACCCCGCCACCGGCAGCGCCAACGCCGCCCTCGCCGCCCTGCTGGCCGACAATGCACCGGAGCAGGACCACACCTACAAATGGAAAATCCGCCAGGGTGTCGAAATGGGCCACCCCAGCCTGCTCCTCGTCGAGGCCGACAAGGTCGCCGGCCAGGTGACCGCAATTCGCGTGGGGGGGAGTTGCGTGCCCGTCATGGAAGGGTTGATTGACGCCTGAGGCGCCGTGCGGATAGCCTCTTGTCATGACACCGGTTCTCACCCTGTCTGCGCGATTTAGCTACCGCTGGTATCTCCCGGCGGTCTAGGAAGTCGCGTTACCCACGCAGATCATCCGAAGCCGCCCCACCAAGGCGGCTTTCGTGTTTCTGGTCTCGCGTGTTCTCCAGTCCACAATTGATCGCCACGGCGGGCGGCCTCCCAACCAGAGAGGCCACACCATGAGCGATTTCGATTTCGACGTCATCTCCGACGCCACCGCCCCCCGCCGTCGTCCGCCGCAACCAGTGCCGGCGGCGCCCAAGCCGGCCGATGAGAAGGTGCCGCCGACCCGCGAATAAAAACGTTATAGAAAAAAAATGGACGCACGTCCCCCACCGGCTCTCGTCGCGGACCCGATGGGTCCTGTGTGCACGCGGTGACTGTCCAGGCGTGGGCTCGATCTAGCGCGTGACGGCCGCGAGGAAGCCGCGCCATTGTTCCAGCACCGTCGCCTCCGCGAATTCCGCCTCGAAACGGGCGCGGCCGGCGGCGGCGAGGCGGGCGGCGAGGGGGGCGTCGTCTAGCGCGCGCGCGATCCCGCCGGCCAGCGCCGCGGGGTCCTCGTGCGGCACGAGCAGCCCGTCGGCACCGTCGCGAATGAGTTCGCGCGGACCATCGGCGGCAACCGCCACCACCGGGCGCCGCGCCGACCACGCCTCGATCACCATATTGCCCAGCGGTTCGACGCGCGAGGAGCAGACGAACACATCGGCGGCGCGCAGCAGGGCCCCGGCATCCCTCCGCCAGCCCAGGAAATCGACCCGTTCGGCCACCCCTTCGCGGGCGGCCAGCGCGCGCAGATTTCCCTCCTCCGGCCCGGTTCCGGCGATTGCCAGCATGGCGCCGGGCAGGTGGGACATGGCACGGATCAAGGTGTCGAAGCCCTTGTCGGGATGCAGCCGACCGAGGCCGAGCAACAGGGGCCGGGCGGGGCGCAGGTCGGAGGCGGGAGCCGTGTCGGCGAAGTCATTGACGAAATTGGGCAGATAGTGCGCCCGCTCGGCCGGCCAGCCCTGTTCGCGCAGCCAGGCCGCGATGCCCCTGGTGTTGCCCACCAGATGGTCGCAGCGCTTGTAGTAGCGAAGGTCGTAATATCCCCCGAGCCGACCGACGTTGACCCAGTCACCGCGCGGCACATGCATTGCCGCCCGGCTCATCCAGGCTACCGCGACGCGCGGCGCGAATTCGCGCAGCGCGCGGGCGATGCGCGGGCGGGTCAGCAGATCGAGCGCTGTGCCGAAGCTGAGTTCCACCGGCGCCATGCCTTCCGCGCGCAGCAGTTCCGCCCGGGCGGGATTGCGGCGGATCACCGGCAGCACCGCATCGCCGGCGCGCGCCTGGGCAAGGCAGAGCCGCTCGTAGAACAATTCGGCGCCGCCGTGCTCGGCCCCGGCCATGACATGGGCGACCCGCATCACCCCTCCATCAACCGCAGCGCCGCCGCCTGCGCCGCCTCGACCGATATGCCGCGCATCTCGTCGCCCGTCGTCACCACCACATCGGTGCGGCGGCCGGCCGGGGAATACTCGGTGACGCTGGCGTTGGAGGCGCCGAACAACCCGAGCGTCGGGCAGCCGGCGGCGGCCGCGAGGTGCATCAGCCCGGAATCATTGCCGACGAACACCGCGCAGCGCCGCAGGCAGGCCGCCGCCTCGGGCAGGCTGAGCCGCCCGGTGAGGTCGATGATATCGAGATCGGCGAGGCCGGCCAGCACGGGGGCCGCCAGCGCCGCCTCCTGGGTGCCGGGTCCGGCGAAGATCGCCACCCGTGCGCCCGTCGCAGCGGCCAATCCATGCGCGATGGCGACGAAGCGCTCGGCCGGCCAGACCTTGCCGACCCAGTTCGCGGTCGGGCCAATGGCGATGATCGGGCGGTCCGCCGGCATGAGCCGCGCGGCGACCGCATCGTCAGCCGCGTTGGTCCAAGCGGTGGGCATCGGCGGAGGGGACAGCCCCATGAGTGCGGCGATCTGCCGGGTTTTGTGGCCGGTGCCCTTGCGCATCCGCACACTCTTGCGGGTCGGCACCAGCCAACCCAGCGCCGAGGCGCGCAGATCCACCACGAGGTCCCACAACGTGCCCACGGTGTTCGCCCACAACGGCAGCCAATGCATCCCGTAGGGCCGCTTGTCGAAGGCGATCAGCCGGTCCAACTGCGGCATCCGGGCGAACACACCTTCTGAAACCAGGCCGCAGGCGATGGTAAAACGTGCCTCCGGATAGGTTCGCAGCAGATGCGCCAGCAGCCCCGTCGACAAGACGGCATCCCCGATCCGATTCGAGCTGACAAACAGAATGCGCATTGCCGTCAGCCCTTAGCATGGTCGTCTTGAATGGCCGCAAGGCGGGCGAGCCGGGTAACTCCCGCCCGACGCGCTAGACGTCGACGACGATATAGGACTCTTCCACCTTCACCGGGATCTTCTCGGCCACATAGGGGCCTTCGACCACGGTTTTGCCGTCCTCGATTTCCACCGGGTAGGCGCGGGTGCGGATCTTTTCCGGGTCGCAGTAGCTCTGGCCGGTGCGCACGTCGAACTCCCACCCGTGCCAGGGGCAGCGGATGATTTCGCCCTTGCGGGAATAGGAGTACTTGCCGGGCTCCGCGCTTTCGACCAGGCCGGTGAGCAGGCCTTCGCACATCGGACCACCCTGGTGCGGACAGCGGTTGAGCAGGCCAAAATACTCGCCGTTGACGTTGAAAACGGCGATGGGGCGGCCGCGGATGGTGACGAGCTGGCGCCCGCCGGGCGGAATGTCGCTCGCAAGGCCGATGACGTGCCAACTCATGCGCCAGTCCCCATCACAACAGTCTCCGAAAGTCGCGCATAGGTGGCGCGCGGGTTGTCGATCATGATGCGCCGGGCGAGGTCCGGCGAAATACCGTCCGGCATGGCGTCGGTGCCGTCGAACTGCCAGTGCGGATAGTCGGTGGAGAACAGCAGCATCTCGTCGGACTGCATATGCTCGAACAGCCGATTGAGCGCCGCGGCATCGGGCGGCCCGTCGACCGGTTGCAGGGAGAGCCGGATGTTGGAGCGCGCGATGTCGGACGGCGCACGATCGACCCAGGGGATTTCCATGCGCAGGCCGCGCCAGAACTTGGTCAGCCGCCAGAGATGGGCGGGCAGCCAGGTGAAGCCCGATTCGAGCAGCACAACCTTGAGATGCGGGAATTTGTTGAACACGCCCTCGCAGATCAGGCTCGACACCTGGGACTGAAAGGCCGGGGCCTGGTTCACATAGTCCTCGGTATGGGTGGTCGACCAGCCCACCGGGGTTGGCGGGTGGTGATAGTTGGAGCCGGCGTGGATGCCGATGGCGAGGCCATGGCGCTCGGCGGCGGCGTAGATCGGCCAGTTCGCGCGCTTGCCGAGCGGGCGGTCGCCGCTGACCAGCATCAGCACCTGGACGAAGCGCTTGTCCCCGGCCCAGCGCTCGATCTCGTCGACCGCCATGTCCGGGTTCTGGGTCGGCACCACGATGGAGGCGCGCAGGCGGGGCTCCTTGTCGAGCCACTCCGCCGCCATCCATGAGTTGAGCGCGCGGGCGAAGGCGGCCGCCATGTCCTCGCTGAAGAAAAGCTGGATGCCGTACAAGCAGTTGGCGATCGCGATCGAGGTGCCGAAACCGTCGAGCGCTTCGCGCTGCACCGCCTCCAGTGTCGAACCCGGGCGCCCCTGGGCCGGTTTCCAGTCTGGCCGGCAGGACAGCGGGGAGTTCAGCGGGTAGCTGATCGTGTTGAGCTCATCGATGCCACGGGTGGTCGCCATCTCGCGCCAGTGATCGTCGAGGTACGGCAGCAACGCCTGGAGACTGGGCACCGCGGGGTGGATATCGCAATCGATCGTGCCGGCCAGAACCTTGGTCATGGTTTCCTCGGTCGTCCAAATGTCGACGAAAAATTGACCAGCGGGCGAGCGAACGCAAGGCCTCGCGTGCGATGCCCTGTTGCCGCGCGAGCTGTGCTGCCCAATATGATGCGGCTCAGGTATAGTGAACTTTCAGCGACCTCCAGCCCAAGGCGACCGATGCCAACCCCCGAGTGGGAAATCCCCGCGAACCTGCAGCCCGATCCCTCAGACTACACGTTCGACCTCGATCGCGCGCTGCGCGCGGTGGTCGGGCTGCGCGCCAATGTGCCGGCCGATGCCTTCACCGCGGCGACCCTGGGCACCGAGCGTCAGGGCAACGGGGTGGTCATCCGCGCCGATGGGCTGGTGCTGACCATCGGCTATCTCATCACCGAGGCGGAGACGATCTGGATCATCACCGCCGATGGCCGCGCGGTGCCTGGCCATGCCATCGCCTTCGACAGCACCACCGGGTTCGGCCTGGTGCTGGCGCTCGGCCCGCTCGGCATGCCGGTGATGGAACTCGGCGACTCGGACCAGCTGCCGATCGGCACCGAGGCGATTATGGCCGCCGGCGGCGGGCGGCAGCACGCCATGCAGACCAAGGTCGTCGGACGGCAGGAATTCGCGGGTTACTGGGAATACCTCATCGACAACGCGATTTTCGCCTCGCCCGCCCATCCCTTCTGGTCCGGCTCGGCGCTGATCGGCAAGGACGGCAGGCTGCTCGGTACCGGCTCGCTGATCCTTCAGCAAGGCGATGGCAAGCGGCGGATGGACATGAACATGGTGGTGCCGATCGCGCTGCTGCGACCGGTGCTGGACCAGTTGCTGAGCGCTGGGCGGGTCAATCCGCCGCGGCCGCGAAGTCGCCGACCTCGCGACGTTGTGGCGCAAGGTATGGGCCGCCGGCGTGCCGGGCAGCACGATTGTCCTCAGGGTGCGCCGGGAAGGCGACACGTTGAGGATCCCGATCCGTTGCGCCGACCGGACCGCGTTTCTGCGCCGGCCCAAGCTGCACTAGCGTCCGCGCGCGACGCCCGGGGGAGAAACTATGAAAATCACCGATATCCGCTGCGCCACCATCGGCGATAACCCGATCGTCCGTATCCTCACTGATGCCGGGATCAGCGGCTATGGGCCGGTAGAATTCACCAAGCCCTACATCAAGCCGCACGTGATGCATCTGCGTGAGGCGCTGATCGGCGAGGACCCGACCAACGTCGAGAGGGTGATGCTGAAGATCCGCCAGCGCGGCGCCTTCAAGCCCTATGGTGCGGGGGTGAGCGCGGTGGAGATCGCGCTGTGGGACATCGCCGGGCGCGCCGCCGGGGTGCCGGTCTACAAGCTGCTGGGCGGCAAGGTGCGCGATCGGGTGCGCGTTTATAACGGGGGTGTGCGCGAGCGCATGACCCGCTTCGAACCGGAGGATTTCGCCGCCTCGGTGCGTGCCATGAAGGCGGCGCCGCACGGCTTCACCATCGTCAAGCAAGGCATCGGCTTTCACTCCGGCATGAAGCACGAGGCCGGTTTCCACATCGGCGAGACCCGCCCGAGTCCGTTCCATGGCGCGCTCGACCGCGGGTTGATGACCGAGCGGGCCTTCAAGCATGTGGTGGAATGCGTGGCCGCGATGAAGGCCGAACTCGGTGACGGCATTGGCCTGGCGCTCGATTGCGGGCCGGGGATGATGGTGCCCGACGCCATTCGCCTTGCCCGCGCGCTTGAGCCCTACAACATCATGTGGCTCGAGGACATGATCACCGGCGACTACATCCCCTACGTCAACGCCGACGTGTATCGCGAGGTGACGCAAGCGAGTTCGACGCCGATCCATACCGGCGAGCAGATCTATCTGCGGCAGAATTTCAAGGAGCTGATCGAGAAGAAGGCGGTCAACATCGTCGGGCCTGACCCCTGCGATGTCGGCGGCCTCGCCGAGTTGAAGTGGATTGCTGAGTATGCCGATCTGCACGGTATCCTGATGGCGCCGCACGGCATCGCCGACGGGGCGCTCGGGATTGCCGCCCTGGTGCAGGTCTCGGCAGCCCTGCCCGACAACTATATCGCCTTCGAACTGCCGGCGATCCGTCCGGCCTGGTGGATCGACATTCTCGAAGGCTTCCCGAACCCGCTGGTGAAGGACGGGTTCATCGAGGTGTGGGACCGTCCTGGCCTCGGCGTCGATTTCAACGTCGGCAAGGCGTCGGCCTACCTCGCGGAGGCCGACAAGGGGTTCTTCGACTGACGACTACCCGCGATTGCGCGTCACCAGCCGGCCGGCACGCGCCTCGGTGGCGCCCTGGCCGTGGATGTAGGCGGACTGGCCGTTGATCCAGGTCTCCTCGATGCCATCGGCGGGGAGGGTGGGGTGGTCGAAGTCGGCGCGGTCGCGCACGGTCGCGGGGTCGAAGATCACCAGGTCGGCGTAAGCGCCGGGGCGGATCACGCCGCGATCGGCCATGCCGAACACTTCGGCGACGCGGCCGGTCATCTTGTGGACGGCGGTTTCCAGGCTGAACAGCTTGAGGTCGCGGCTGTAATGCCCGAGCACTTTCGGGAAGCAGCCCCATAGGCGGGGATGCGGGAAGCGGTCATGCGGCAGGCCGTCGGAGCCGATCATGCTGAGCGGGTGCTGCATGATGCGCTGCACGTCCTTCTCGTCCATCTGGAACAGGATGGCCCCGGCCGGAAGCAGCCGCTCGGCCGCCTCGCGCTGGCTGGTGTTCCACTGCTTGGCGATATCGGCGAGCCAGCGGCCTTCCATTTCCGGATGCGGGTTGGACCAGGCGATTTTCACCGGCACGTCCTCGCGCACGCGGGAGGGCATCAGCACGGTGGAGCCCGCGTAGTAGGGATAGACGTCGAAATCGACCTTGTGGTGGGCGCGGCGGCGCTCGATGAGGGCGAGGGTTTCGGTGGAGCGGCCGAAATTCTCCGGCATCGAGCATTTATGGTGGGAGATCACGACAGGCACGCCGGCGGCCTCGCCGATATCGACGGTCTCGTTGATGGAATCGAGCACATAGGCCGCCTCGTCGCGCATATGCGAGACGTAGATGCCGCCGGCCTTGCGCAGGGCCTCGGCCACCGCGATCACCTCGGAGGTGGGTGCCTCCATGTTCGGCGGGTAGTAGAGGCCGGTGGAGAAGCCTGAGGCGCCCTCGGCGAGGCAGGCGGCGAGGCGGTCGCGCATATGGGCGGCCTCGCGGTCGGTGGCGGCGCGGTTCACGTCGCCACCCATCGCCTCGACGCGCAGCGACATGT
>JAPLOH010000080.1:44756-57644 GCA_026400845.1 Alphaproteobacteria bacterium | reverse complement strand
TCCTTCCGCTATTGCGTCTGGACGCGCTGTGGACGTCCCAGGTGCCCGGTCTGGTTGGCATCGCGGCCGCCGCCGGGCTCAAGGCGGCCAGCCTCGGCACGCTCGGGCTGGTCGCGCCCGGCTTTCCGATTGGTTCTGGCCTCACCACGCCGGACCCGGTGGCGCTGGCCGCGATGCTGGCCGCCATTGCGCGTGAGGGGGTGAGCCACGCCGCGATGGAGGCCTCCTCGCACGGGCTCGACCAGTTCCGCCTCGATGGCGTGCGGCTCACCGCCGGCGCCTTCACCAATCTCACCCGCGATCATCTCGACTATCACGCCACCATGGCGGCCTATCGCACTGCAAAGCTGCGCCTGTTCGCCGAGCTGCTGCCCGCGCGGGCGCCAGCGGTGGCGAGCACAACGCTCGATGCCGGCACACTTGCCGCGCTGCGGGCGATCGCCATGCGGCGGCGGCTAAGCCTCGTGACCGTTGGCGAGGGCGGCGATGCGATCGATCTGCTGCGCGCATTGCCGGTGGCCGATGGGCTGGTGCTGACGCTGCGGGCGGCGGGTGTAACGCGGGACATCCCGCTCGCCCTGCCCGGCCGTTTCCAGGCCGACAACGTGCTGGTCGCCGCCGCATTGGCGCAGGCGGTGGGTATCGCGAGCGCGCTCGATTTGATTGCCGGGCTCAAGGGCGTGCGCGGGCGGATGGAACTCGCCGCCCGGCTGCCGAGCGGCGCTGCATGCTATGTCGACTACGCCCATACCCCCGATGCGCTGGAGCGGCTGCTGCTGGCCCTGCGCCCGCACGCGACGGGCCGGCTCGTCGTGGTGTTTGGCGCCGGAGGCGATCGCGATCGCGGCAAGCGGCCGTTGATGGGGGCGGTGGCGGCACGGCTGGCCGACGTGGCGATCGTCACCGACGACAATCCACGCAGCGAAAACCCGGCCGCGATACGCTCCGAGGTGAAGGCCGGCTGCCCTGATGCGCTCGATATCGGTGACCGTGCCGCTGCCATCGCCGCCGGCCTCAATCTCCTTGGCCCGGGCGACGTACTGGCGGTGGCCGGCAAGGGGCACGAGCAAGGCCAGACCATCGGCACCGTGACGCTGCCCTTCGATGACGTGGCCACGGTGCGCCGCCTGGCAGGTGGCGCATGAGCGCGCTGTGGACCGCCACCGATCTGTGCACCGCGACCGGCGGGGCGATGAGGCTGCCCTTCGATGCGACGGGGATTTCCATCGATACCCGTACCCTGCTGCCCGGCGATTTGTTCATCGCCTTGGTCGGCGATGTCGGCGATGGACATGACCATGCCGCGGCCGCCCTGGCCAAGGGCGCGGCCGGGGCGATGGTGCATCGCATTCCCGCCGGCATGGCGGCCGACGCGCGGCTGCTTGTGGTCGGCGATACCTTCGAGGCGTTGCGGGCGCTGGGGCAGGCCGGGCGGGCGCGGTTCGCCGGGCGGGTGATCGCGGTGACCGGGTCGGTCGGCAAGACGACGTCCAAGGAGATGCTGCGGGCGATCCTCTCGGCGGCGGGCGAGACCTCGGCGGCGCTCGCCTCGCTCAACAATCACTGGGGCGTGCCGCTGACGCTGGCGCGGCTGCCCGCGGGCGCGCGTTTCGCCGTGGTGGAAATCGGCATGAACCATGCCGGCGAAATCCTCCCGCTGGCGCAAATGGCGCGGCCGCATGTGGTGCTGATCACCACCATCGCGGCGGTGCATATCGGCTATCTCGGTAGTATCGAAGCGATCGCTGACGAGAAAGTCTCGATCGTCGGCGGGCTGGAGCCGGGTGGCGTGGCTGTGCTGCCGGCCGATACGCCGATGCTGCCGCGCATGCTGACCGCTGCCCCCGGCGCGCGCCTGTTCGGCCTCGCCGGCAGTGCCGACGCACGGCTGGTGGCCGCCGAGGCCGATGCTACGGGCACCGACGTCACGGTCGCGCTCGGCGGCGCTGTGCTGCACACGCGGCTCGCCGCGCCCGGCGCCCACATGGCGGTGAATGCCTGCGGGGCGATCCTCGCCGCCACAATGATGGGTGTGGATCCGGCCTGCGCCGCCGCCGCGCTCACCGGCTTCGCCCCGGTGGCCGGGCGGGGCGCGCGCAAGCAGATCGCAACCGCCAGCGGCCCGGCGTTGCTGCTGGATGAGAGCTACAACGCCTCGCCGATCGCCGTGCGGGCGGCGCTGAAGGTGCTGGGATTGCAGCGCGCCACGCGCCGCGTCGTCGTGCTCGGCGATATGCGCGAACTCGGCGACAGCGGCCCGGCCGAGCATGCCGGGCTGGCGCCCGACATCGCGGCGGTTGCCGATATCGTGTTCACCTGTGGGCCGTTGAGCCTTCACGCGCATGACGCCCTGCCGGTGGCGCTGCGTGGTGCACATGCGCCGGATTCCGCGGCACTCGCGCCGCTGGTGGCTTCGGCTCTGCGGGCCGGCGATGCGGTGCTCGTGAAGGGCAGCCTGGGCAGCAAAATGAAAATCGTGGTCGACGCCATCATGGCCAACGGCTCACGGGTTGAGGAGACGCGCTGATGTTGATGAACCTGGCGCGCCTTTCCGACCAGCTGATCCTGTTCAACCTGTTCCGCTACCTCACCTTCCGCTCGGGTGCGGCCTGCATCACCGCGCTCGTCATCAGCCTGGTGATGGGCCCATCGCTGATCCGCTGGCTGAAAAGCGTGCAGCGCGGCGGCCAGCCGATCCGCCCGGATGGGCCGGAGCGGCACCTCATCGAGAAGAAGGGCACGCCGACGATGGGCGGCGTGCTGATCCTCACCGCGCTGACTGTCTCCACCCTGCTGTGGGCCGATCTGCGCAACGGCTATGTCTGGGCGGTGCTGGTGCTGACGCTCGGTTACGGCGCGCTCGGCTTCGTGGACGACTACATCAAGCTTTCCAAGGCCTCGTTCCGCGGCCTGTCCGGGCGCGGCAAGCTGATCGTGCAACTCGTGCTTGGCATCGGCGTGTCCATCTGGATCGCCTGGCTCACCAAGGGACCGCTCGGCACCGGGGTGACAATTCCGGTGTTCAAGGAGGTGCTGATCCCCCTTGGCTTTGCCTTCCCGCTGTTCGGCATGGTCGTCATGCTCGGCTCCTCCAACGCGGTGAACCTCACCGACGGGCTCGACGGGTTGGCGATCGTGCCGACCATCATCGCCGCCGGGGTGTTCGCGCTGATTGCCTACCTCGTCGGCAACCGCGTGTTTGCTGATTATCTGCAACTCCATCCCGTCGCCGGCGTCGGCGAGTTGGCGGTGTTCTGCTCGGCGCTGATCGGGGCTGGGCTCGGCTTCCTGTGGTTCAACGCACCGCCGGCGGCGGTGTTCATGGGCGATACCGGTTCGCTGGCACTTGGTGGGGCGTTGGGCGCGGTGGCGGTCGCGGTGAAGCACGAGTTCGTGCTGATGATCGTCGGCGGGTTGTTCGTGGTCGAGACCGTCTCGGTGATCATCCAGGTGTTCTGGTTCAAGCGGACGGGGCGGCGGGTATTCCTGATGGCGCCGCTGCACCACCATTTTGAGAAGAAGGGCTGGTCGGAACCCACCATCGTCATCCGCTTCTGGATCGTCGCGATGATCCTGGCCCTGGTCGGGCTCGCGACGTTGAAAATCCGATGAATTTCCCGGCCACCCTCTTCGCGGGCCAAAGCTTTGCCGTGGTCGGTTTGGGCCGCATGGGGCTGCCGGCGGCGCGCGCACTGTTGGCGCTTGGGGCGGAAGTGGTGGTGTGGGACGACAGCCCCGCCGCCCGCGAGGTCGCCGCCGCCGAGGGGTTCACAGTGGCCGACCCGGTGTTGGCCGGCATGACGGCGCTGGTGCTTTCGCCCGGCATTCCGCACCGCCTGCCGCGCGTGCACCCGATCGCCGCGCGGGCGATCGCCGCCGGCGTGCCGATCCTGTCGGACGCCGATCTGCTTTATCGCGCCGTGCGCGCCACCGGCTCCGAGGCTCGGTTTGCCGGCATTACCGGCACCAACGGCAAGTCCACCACCACGGCGCTGCTGGCCCATATCGCCGCCACTGCCGGCCGCCCGGTCGCGGCGGGCGGCAATCTCGGCGCGGCGGCGCTGTCGCTGCCGCTGCTGGGCGATGACGGAATTTACGTTCTGGAAATGTCTTCCTACATGTTGGAGCGAATCGCGACGTTGCGATTCAATACTGCCTGCATGCTCAATCTCAGCCCTGACCACATAGACCGGCATGGCGATATGGCCGGTTATGCCAGGGCCAAGTCTGCCATCTTCGACCGCCAGGAGGCGGAGGACACCGCCGTGCTCGGCATCGATGACGCGATGTCGCGCGACATGGCCGATACTCTGCGCGCCGGCCGAGCCCGCGTGCTGACTGTCTCCGGCGCGTCCGGTGGCGATGCCGGGCCGGATGGTGCCTGGGTGCGGGACGCAGCTGGACACGTTGCCGATCTCGCCGAAGCGCGGGCGCTGCCTGGCGCGCACAACATGCAAAACGCTGCCGCCGCGGTGCTGATGGCCGAGGCACTTGGCATCGCGCGGGCGGATATCGCTTCCGGGCTGCTGAGCTATCCCGGCCTGCCGCACCGCCAGGAAATGGTGGGCGAAATCAACGGCATTCGCTTCGTCAACGACAGCAAGGCGACCAACGCCGACAGCACCGCCTGGGCGCTCGGCTGCTATGACCGGGTGATCTGGATCGCCGGCGGCATGGCCAAGGAGGGCGGCATCGCGCCGCTCGCCCCCCTCTTCCCCCGCGTCGCCCTCGCGCTGCTGATCGGCCGGGATGCGCCGATCCTCGCCGAGACGCTGGCCGCGCATGGCGTGGCGCACCGCGTCGTCGAGACGCTGGAGCGCGCCACTGCGGAGGGCTTCGCTGCCGCGCGGGAGCTTGCTGCCCCAGTGGTCTTGCTCTCGCCGGCCTGCGCCTCGTGGGACCAGTTCACCGGCTTCGACCAGCGCGGCGACCGGTTCCGGGCGCTTGCCCACGACCTAGCTCAGGAGGCCGCGCCATGATGCCCTCGCTGTCCCGTGCCGATACCTCGGTGATCGGCCGCTGGTGGTGGACGGTCGATCGCTGGACGCTGGCGGCGATCGCGGCGCTGATCGGCTTCGGCTACATCATGATGCTGGCGGCGAGCCCGGC
This sequence comes from Alphaproteobacteria bacterium, assembly GCA_026400845.1. Classification (GTDB taxonomy): domain Bacteria; phylum Pseudomonadota; class Alphaproteobacteria; order Acetobacterales; family Acetobacteraceae; genus CAIYPH01. The sequence goes on along the minus strand of JAPLOH010000080.1, from coordinate 52,535 downwards.
GGTGGCCGAGCGCATCCACCAGGCGCGCGACATGTTCATCCTCAAGCAGGTGGTGTTCCTCACCGTCGCGGTGCTGATCGTGGTCGCGGTCAGCCTGCTCTCGCCGCGCGGTGTGCGACGGGTGGCGGTGGCGGGCTGTCTGGTGGCGATGGCGCTGACGCTGATGACCCTGGCCGGCCCCGAGATCAAAGGCGCGCGGCGCTGGATTTCGCTGCCTGGCTTCTCGATGCAGCCGAGCGAGTTCCTCAAGCCGTTCTTCGCGGTAGCTGCGGCCTGGCTGATCTCCGAGGGCAAGCGGCCCGGCAAGTTCCCGGGCATGGCGCTCGCCTGCCTGTTCTTCGCGATGATCGCCGGGCTGCTCCAGGCGCAGCCCGATGTCGGCATGCTCGCGGTGATCGTCGGCGTGTTCTTCCTCCAGCTTTTCATCTCCGGCCTGCATTACGCCTTCGTCGGCGTCGGGCTGCTGGGCATCGGGGCGGCGGGTGGGCTGCTCTATATGGTGAAGCCGCACGTGCAGAAGCGCGTGGCCGATTTCATGGACATCAACCTGCCCGGCAACTTCCAGGTGCGCCATGCGCTGGAGGCGTTCGGCAATGGCGGGCTGCTCGGCCGCGGCCCGGGCGAGGGCCGGGTGAAGGACGTGATCCCCGACGTGCATGCCGACTTCGTCTTCGCGGTGGCGGGCGAGGAGTTCGGGCTGTTGATCTGCCTCGCCCTGCTCGCGGTATTCGCCTTCATCGTATTGCGCGGCATGCGTCGTGTGCAGGGGGAGACCGACCTGTTCGTGGTGCTCGCGGCCGGCGGTCTCGCCGGTGGCTTCGGGCTGCAGACGCTGGTGAACCTCGCGACCACCGTCCATTTGATCCCCACCAAGGGGATGACGCTGCCTTTCGTCTCCTATGGCGGTTCCTCGGTGATGGCGGTGGCGTTGGGGATGGGGATGCTGCTGGCGCTGACCCGGCGGCGCCACCCGGGCGAGGCGACGTGACCGCGTATCGCATCGTCATCGCCGCCGGCGGCACCGGCGGGCATTTCTTCCCGGCCGAAGCGTTGGCGGCCGAATTGCGCCGGCGCGGCCATTTTGTGGCGCTGATGACGGATGCGCGCTCGGGTGGGCTGGTTTCGCCGGCCTTTGAGGGCTGCGAGCGGATCGTGCTGGCGGGCGCCGGAATTGCGGGGCGTGGTATGCTGAAGGCTATGCGCGCGGTGTTCGCGCTCGCCATGGGCACGATTGCGGCGCGCCGGAAACTGCGGGCGCTGGGTGCGGCTGTGGTGGCCGGGTTCGGCGGCTATCCCTCGGTCGCGCCGGTACTGGGAGCCCGCATACACGGGCGACGCCCGCGCATCCTGCTGCACGAACAGAACGCGGTGCTCGGCCGCGCCAATCGGCTGCTGAGCCGGATGGCGGATTTGCTGGCGCTTGGGCAGGACCGCACCTCGGCGATCCCCGCCGGCGTTGCCACCGAAGTCACCGGCAACCCGGTCCGTCCGGCGATCGCTGCCTTGTTCGGCCTCGGCTACCAGCCGCCGGGCGCGACGATTTCGTTGCTCATCCTCGGCGGCTCGCTTGGTGCGCGGGTGTTCTCCGACGTGGTGCCCGCTGCCCTGGCCGCGCTGCCGGACGCGCTGCGCACCCGCCTGCGCGTGGTGCAGCAATGCCGCGCCGAGGATATCGATCGGGTCCGTGCGGCCTATGCGACGAGCGGCATCGCGGCCGACCTCGCGCCCTTCTTCGCCGACGTCGCTTCCCTGCTGGCGGCGGCGCATCTGGTGATTTCGCGCGCCGGCGCCTCGAGCGTGGCGGAACTCGCGGTGGCCGGGCGGCCGAGCGTGCTGGTGCCGCTGCCTGGCGCCATAGACGACCATCAAACCGAAAATGCACGCGCTTTGGCCGAGGCCGGCGGCGCCGTGGTGGTGCGGCAATCCGATCTCACTGCCCAGGGGCTGGCGGACCTGCTCGGCGGGCTGCTCGGCGCACCCGAGCGCCTGGTTGCCGCGGCCGCGGCGGCGGCGACCTGCGGTCGGCCGAATGCCGCCGCCACTCTGGCAGACGCGGTGGAACGCCTCGCCGCACGACATGAAACACGGGAGCACAGCGCATGAGGGCCCTGCCGCTCTCCATCGGGACCATCCACTTCGTCGGCATCGGCGGCATCGGCATGTCCGGCATTGCCGAGGTGCTGCATAATCTCGGCTACTCCGTGCAGGGCAGCGACATCGCCGACGGTGCCAACGTGAAGCGCCTGCGCGAGGCCGGCATCCCCGTCGCCATCGGCCATGCCGCGGAGAACGTCACCAACGCCCATGTCGTGGTGGTGTCGACCGCGGTGAAGCCGGACAACGCCGAGGTGCGCGCCGCGCGCGCCCGCTTCCTGCCGGTGGTGCGCCGGGCCGAGATGCTGGCGGAGCTGATGCGGCTGCGCTGGTCGATCGCCGTCGGCGGCTCGCACGGCAAGACCACCACGACCTCGCTGGTCGCCGCCGTGCTCGAAACCGCGCATTTCGATCCCACCGTGATCAACGGCGGCATCATCAACGCCTACGGCACCAACACCCGCCTCGGCGCCGGCGACTGGATGGTGGTGGAGGCCGACGAAAGCGACGGCTCCTTCCTCCGCCTGCCCTCGACCATCGCGGTGGTCACCAACATGGACCCCGAGCACCTCGACCACTGGGGCACCGCCGAAGCCATGGTCCAGGGCTTCCATCAGTTCGTGCAAAACGTGCCGTTCTACGGCTTCGCGGTGCTGTGCATCGACCACCCCGGCGTACAGCGGATGATCCCCGACCTCGCGGACCGCCGCATCATCACCTACGGCTTCTCCCCCCAGGCCGATGTGCGCGCCGAAAAGCTGGTGGCCGACAAGCTGGGTGCCACTTTCGATGTCGCGGTGGCCGATCGTGCCCGCGGCCGCACCCGCAAGGCCGGGCCGTTCCGCCTGCCGATGCTCGGGAGCCACAACGTGCAGAACGCGCTCGCCGCGATTGCCATCGGCATGGAGATGGAAATCGACGACACCACGCTGCGCAGCGCGCTGGCCTCGTTCAAGGGCGTCAAGCGCCGGTTCACCAAAACCGGCGAGACCGGCGGTATCACCGTGATCGACGATTACGGGCACCACCCCGTGGAAATCGCCGCGGTGCTGAAGGCCGCGCGGCAGGCCGGGGCGCGCGACGTCATCGCCATCGTGCAACCGCACCGCTACACCCGCCTCGCCTCGCTGTTCGACGAGTTCTGCACCTGCATGAACGACGCCGGAACGGTGATCATCGCCGATGTCTACGCCGCCGGGGAGCAGCCGATCGCCGGGGTGACGCGCGATGCGCTGGTCGAGGGGCTGCGCGCTCGTGGGCATCGCTCGGTGGTGCCGCTGCCCGGCCCCGAGCATCTCGCCGAGATGGTGCACGCCATCGCCAGGTCCGGCGACTACGTGATCTGCCTCGGCGCCGGCAACATCACCGCCTGGGCCGGGACGCTGCCGGATCAGCTCGCGGCGCTCCAGGGCGCACGGCGGGGGCCATGAGCATGACCCTCGACGCACCGCACATGCTGGACCTGCCGCCGCTGCGCGGCCGAGTGCAGCGTGACGCGCCGCTTGGGCCGGCCACCTGGTTCCGCGTCGGCGGGAAGGCGGAGGCGCTGGTGCGGCCGGCGGACGTCGAGGATCTCTGCGCGTTTCTGCAGGCCCTGCCGCACACCATGCCGGTGACGGTGATCGGCGCGGCCTCCAATCTGATCGTGCGGGACGGCGGCATCCCAGGCGTCACCATCCGCCTCGCGCGCGGCTTCGGCGACGTCGTGGTGGAGGCCGACGGGGTGATCGCCGGTGCCGCCGCGCTCGACGTGACGCTCTCCGAGCACGCCGCAGCGGCTGGGATGGCCGGGCTCGAATTTCTCTCGGGCATCCCCGGTGCCGTCGGCGGCGCCGTGGTGATGAACGCGGGTGCCTACGGTGGCGACGTCGCGGGTGTGCTCGACTGGGCCGAGATCGTCACCCGCGAGGGCGCGCTGGTGCGCCTGCCGGTGGCGCGGCTCGCGCTCTCCTACCGCCATTCCATGCTGCCGCCCGAGGCGGTGGTGGTGCGCGCCCGTTTCCGCGCCGCCCCTGGCGACCCCGCGGTGATCGCCGGGCGCATGGCCGATATCCGCGCCTCCCGCGAGGCGACCCAGCCCGTGCGCGCGCGCACCGGCGGCTCCACCTTCCGCAACCCGCCGGACCAGAAGGCATGGGAACTGATCGACGCCGCCGGCTGCCGTGGCCTCACGCGCGGCGGCGCGATGGTCTCGGAGAAGCACTGCAATTTCCTGCTCAACACCGGGGACGCCACGGCCGCCGACATCGAGGGCCTGGGCGAAGAGGTGCGTGCCCGGGTGCGGGCGATGAGCGGGGTCGATCTGCACTGGGAAATCCGGCGCATCGGCGTCGCGGCGCGGCAGGAGGAAGCGGCATGAGGCGGGTCGCGGTGCTCTATGGCGGCATGTCGGCGGAACGCGAGGTGTCGCTCTCATCCGGCCGGCAGGTGATCGTGGCCCTGCGCGCGGCGGGATACGACGTTGTGCCGGTCGAGGTGAAGGACGATCTGCGCGCGGTGATCGCGGCACTGGATCCGCGGCCCGACGTGGTTTTCAACGCGCTGCATGGCCGGTTCGGCGAGGATGGCGCGATCCAGGGCGTGCTGGATTGGCTGGGCATTCCCTACACCCATTCCGGCGTGCGGGCTTCGGCGCTGGCGATGGACAAGGCGGCGGCCAAGGCGGTGTTCGCGGCCAATGGCCTGCCGGTGGCGCGCGGGGCGATGGTCGATATCGCCGCCCTCGAACACGCCGACCCGATGCCGCTGCCCTATGTGGTGAAGCCGGTCAACGAGGGCTCCTCGGTCGGCGTCGAGATCATGCGCGAGGGCGGCAATCGCCGCGCCTCGGTCGCCGCCGCCTGGAGTTTTGGGCCGGCGGCGATGGTGGAGGAGTACATCCCCGGCCGCGAACTCACCGTCGCGGTGATGGGCGATCGTGCGCTGGCGGTCACCGAGATCGCCTCCGAGAACGCGTTCTACGATTACGAGGCGAAGTATGCCGATGGCGGCTCGCGCCACATCATCCCAGCCCCGGTGCACCCGGTGGCCTATGCCCAGGCGCTCGACGTGGCGTTGGCCGCCCACAAGGCGCTCGGCTGCCGCGGCGCCACCCGCTCTGACTTCCGCTACGACGATACCGCCGGCGAACCAGGTCGCCTGGTGCTGCTCGAAGTCAACACCCAACCCGGCCTGACTCCGACCTCGCTGCTGCCCGAGCAGGCCGCACATGTCGGCTACAGCTTCCCGCAGCTGTGCGCCTGGATGGTGGAGAACGCGTCATGTCGGGTGTGAAGCGCAAGCCGCGCGCCAAGGCCGCGCCGCCCGAACCCCCGCGCATGCTGGACCGGCCGGGCAAGTGGAAGCTGATCTGGAAGCGCCAGCGCCAGATCCTGCGCCGCACCCTCGCCGGAGTTGTGCTGCTGGCTGTGCTTGGCCTCGCCGGGCTCGCCGCGCAGGCCATCGGCCAAGGTGCCAGCGTCGGCGAACGGCTGGCGGACGCAACCGGACAGCTCGGCCTTCGGGTCCAGGAGATCCGCATCGAGGGACGGCAGAAGACGCCGGAGCCGCTGCTGCGTGCCGCCATCGGCGTGCGCACCGGTGATCCGATTCTCGGCATGTCGGTGCGCGACGCGAAGGGCAGGATCGAATCGATCGCCTGGGTGCAATCCGCCACCGTCGAGCGGCGCCTGCCCGGCCTGATCGTGGTGCAGATCGTCGAGCGGCGCCCGTTCGCGGTTTGGTATCTCGATGGCAAGAAATCGCTGATCGATCGCCAGGGCGAGAAAGTGGACGACAGCGATGTCTCCACCTTCGAGGGCGAGTTGCCGATGGTTGCTGGCCTTGGCGCACCGAAAGCGGCAGCGGCGTTCCTCGACATCCTGGCCACCCAGCCGGAAATCCAGGCGCGCGTGTTCGCCGCCGTGCGGATCGGCGAGCGGCGCTGGAACCTGCGGATGCAGAACGGCACCGATATCCTGCTGCCCGAAGGGGCAGAGAAGCTTGCGCTCGACAAGCTCGCCGCCCTGCAGGCCAGCCATTCCCTGCTGGACCGCCCGCTGCAGGCGGTCGACCTGCGGCTGCCCGATCGCCTGGTGATCCGACCCGCCGTGGAAAAAACCGCCGTTGCGAGGAAGCCGTCATGAACGAGATTTCGCGTCTGCGCGGCGCCACCAAGGCGCTGGACCATATCGACGAACCGGCGGAGCGCCCGCGCTTGCGGCCGCGGCATTCCGGCGCCTTCGGGGTGCTCGATATCGGCACCTCGAAAATCGTCTGCGTCATCGCTCGCGTCGAGTCGGATGGCGCGCCGCGCGTGTTGGGCTGCGGCTGGCAGAAGGGCCGCGGCGTGCGTGCGGGCGCCATCGTCGACATCGAGGAAGCCGAGCGCGCCATCCGCGCCGCGGTCGGCCAAGCCGAGGAGGAGGCGGGGACGCGCCTGAAATCGGTGATCGTCAATCTCTCCGCCGGCCAGCCGGAAAGCCGGCTGCTCAGTGTCGAATGGCCGATCGGCGGCCGCGCGGTGTCGGATGCCGATTTGCGCCGCGTCTTCGTCGCCGCCCGCCAGCGCGCGACGCTGGAGGGGCGCAGCATCGTGCACAACCTGCCGCTGAGCTTTGCGGTGGACGAGGCGACAGGGGTGACCGATCCGCGCGGCCTGTTCTGCGACACGCTGGGCGCGCAGATGAACGTGATCGACGCGGTGACCACCTCGCTGCGCTCGCTCGATGCCTGCCTCGCCCGCTGCGACCTCGAGATCGCCGAACTGGTCTCCGCCCCGATGGCTGCGGGAATGGCAACCCTGACCGCCGGCCAGCGCATGCTTGGCGCCACCGTGCTCGACATGGGCGGCGGCACCACCGGGCTCGCAGTGTTCGCCGAGGGGCATCTGCTGCACACCGCGCAGATCCCGGTCGGTGGCGTGCACATCACCAATGACATCGCCAACGTGCTGCACACGCTGCCCACCCACGCCGAGCGGCTGAAGACGCTCTACGGCTCCGCCCAGTCGAGCCCCGATGACGAGCGCGAAATCCTCCCGGTGCCGATGATCGGCGAGGAGGACCACCACATCGCGAAAGTGCCGCGCAGCATGGTGGTGCGGGCGATCCAGCCGCGACTCGAGGAAACCTTTGAACTGGTGCGCGAACGCATCGAGGCCGCCGGCCTCGCCCGCGTTGCCCTCCAGCGGGTGGTGCTCACCGGTGGCGCGAGCCAGTTGCCGGGGACGCGCGACATGGCGGCGCGGCTGCTGGGCGCCGATGTGCGCACCGCGCGCCCGGTGCCGGTGCGCGGCCTGCCCGACAGTTCCAGCGGCCCCGCCTTCGCCACCGCCGTCGGCCTGCTCGGCTGGGCCGCGGGCGAGGGCCGCGCCTTCCACGACCTCGACCCCGACCAGGACAGCCCGCGCGGGTTGCTTCGCCGGGTCTTCGAATTTTTGAAGCATCGGCTGTGATGCCGGTGCGAATCGCAAACGCACGATACAATACGCACCCTCTGGGGAGATGAGCCGCAAATGACCCTGAATCTGACTGTGATCCCGCACATGCACACCGACTTCACCCCACGCATCAGCGTCATCGGCGTCGGCGGCGGTGGCACCAACGCGGTCGACAATATGATCGCGATGAACCTCCAGGGGGTTGAGTTCATCGTCGCCAACACCGATGCCCAGCAACTCGCCCATTCCCGCGCCGAGCGGCGCAT
>JAPLOH010000080.1:27410-44707 GCA_026400845.1 Alphaproteobacteria bacterium | reverse complement strand
GTGCCGGCGCCAAGCCCGAACTCGGTCGGGCGGCGGCGGAAGAGGCGGCGGACCTCATCTACAGCCATCTCGAAGGCGCCCACATGGTGTTCATCACCGCGGGCATGGGCGGCGGCACCGGCACCGGGGCGGCCCCGGTGATCGCGCGCATGGCGCGTGAGCGCGGCATCCTTACCGTAGGGGTGGTGACCAAGCCCTTCACCTTCGAGGGCAACCGCCGCACGCGCGAGGCCGAGCGCGGCATCGCCGAGCTCACCCAGTACGTCGATACCCTGATCGTCATCCCCAACCAGAACCTCTTCCGCCTCGCCAATGAGCGCACCGGCTGGAAAGAGGCCTTCAAGATGGCCGACAACGTGCTCTACATGGGCGTGCGCGGGGTGACCGATCTCATGATCGCCCCGGGCATCGTCAATCTCGACTTCGCCGACATCCGCACCGTTATGCTGGAGATGGGCAAGGCGATGATGGGCACCGGCGAGGCCGAGGGCGAGGGCCGCGCCATCCGCGCCGCCGAGGCCGCAATCAACAATCCGCTGCTCGAAGACACCTCGATGGCCGGCGCCCGCGGGCTGCTGATCAACATCACCGGCGGCGAGGACATGACGCTGTTCGAGGTCGACCAGGCCGCCAACCGCATCCGCGAGGAAGTGGATGACGAGGCCAACATCATCTTCGGCTCGGCGATCGACCCCAATCTCGAAGGCAAGATCCGCGTTTCCGTCGTCGCCACCGGCATCGATACCCCGGCGCCGCGGAGCGAGGCGCGCCCGGTGCTTCAGGTGGTCAATGGCGGGCCGATGATGGCTGAACCGACTGATGTCGCCGAAATCTCGCGGATTCAGCCGGTTGCCGGGCAGCAGGGAGTTGGGCAGTCCGGTGCCGGGCAGCCGAGCGGGCTACGTCCGCCGCCGCAGCACACGCAGGAGACCAGGACGGGTGGGCGGATCACCCTGCCGCCGCCAGTCCCCAATACCGGCCACCGCCCGGTCGGGCTGCGCCAGCAGGCCACCCAGACCGACGCTCAATCGGCGGAACCCTCGGTCGCCCAACAACTGCGGGACCCCGAGCCGATCTCGGACGACGTGCCGCCGCCGAAGCGCAAGATCCCCGAGCACCTGCAACAACCCGTCCGCACCGAGCCCGCCCGCCAGCCGCCGCGGCAAAACCCGCTGTTCAATCTTCCTGAGCAGTCCACCCGGCAGCAGCCGGTCGCGCCGCCGGCAAAGCGCAGCCTGTTCAGCAAGATGACCGGCGCGATCCGCGGCGGCCTGCCACATGCGGCACCGGCGCCACTGGCCGAAATGGCGCATCCCGAGGTACGGATGGATTACCAAGGCGAGTCGACGCGGATGGCGGGCGGGGACGAGAAAATCGAGATTCCGGTGTTCCTCCGCAAGCAGTCCTCGTAGTTTCCGAAATCGCTGCGCCGCCTCTTGTGCGGCGCAGCGGTTGCTTATTTTTCAATGACTTGCGTTGTAATAGACGGCAACAATGATTGACTGGCAACGGCCGAGACGCGGGGATACCCTGCGAATCGGCCGTTGTTGTTCGCATGCAGCGACCGGAGGCGCCCAATCGGGCGCCTTGAAATTGCCCTCGCCAGCAACGCTCCTCAGGAGTGATACGGCGGGGCCGGGGGACGAAGTGCATGGACGGAATGCCCGCAATGATCGAAATCCAGGGTGCGGTTCGCATGCAGCGGACCTTGCGCACGGTGATCGACTGCGTCGGCGTCGGCGTGCATACCGGCCGGCCGTGCCGCCTCGTGCTGCGCCCGGCGCCGGCGGGGGTTGGCATCGTCTTCCGCCGCGTCGATCTCGGCGTCGATATCCCAGCGCGTTTCGACCATGTGATCGACACCCGGCTGTGCACCGTGCTGGCTCTGCCGAGCCGTCGCGAGGCGAGCGTCGGCACCGTGGAGCACGTGATGGCGGCCCTGGCCGCGCTCGGCATCAGCAACGCAATCGTCGAGGTCGACGGGCCTGAAGTGCCGATCCTCGACGGGTCGGCGGCAAGTTTCGTCTTTCTGATCGATTGCGCCGGCGTGCAGGACCAGGCTCTGCCGGAGCGGGTGATCGCGGTGCGCCGGCCCGTGCGGGTGGCGCAGGGCGATGCCTTCGTCGAACTGCGCCCGGCGAGCGGCCACGCCCAGATGACCATCGCGATGTCGATCGCCTTCGATGACGCGGTGATCGGCCAGCAATCCCTCTCGCTGCGCATTTCCGAGGCGAGCTTCCGCCGCGAGATCGCCGCCGCCCGCACCTTCGGCCGCGCCGCCGAGGTGGCGGCTTTGCAGGAGGCCGGGCTCGCGCTTGGCGGCAGCCTCGACAACGCGGTGGTGGTCGACGGCGCCCGCGTGCTGAACCCCGGCGGGCTGCGGATGCATGACGAATTCGTCCGCCACAAGATGCTGGACGCGGTGGGCGACATCGCCCTCGCGGGCGCCCCGGTGATCGGCCGGGTGACCGCGCACAAAAGCGGCCATGCGCTGAACAATCGTCTGCTACGCGCGTTGTTCGCCGATGACGCCAATTGGGGCTGGGTCGAGGGTACAAGGCCGTTCGCGTCTGGCCGGGCGATGGCGCAGGCCGAGGGCAGCGCCGGCCTGCCGCAACTCGGCTCTTGGCAAGAGCGCCGGCTTCCGGTCGCGGCGGCTCCCGTCTGATCCCGCCGATCCGACGAGGCTTCGCCGCGGGAAGCGGTGTGCTATAAGCACGTTCCTGATTCTCGACCGGTGATTGTTTTCATGATGTTCGACCGCGCCTCGGCCCGCCGTGCCGCCATGGCCCTCCTGCTGCTCGTCGCGCTGCCGGGCTGCGCGACGCTGTCCAAAATCAACCCCTTCGGCGAGGAGGAGGAGATTTTCGATCCCACCTCGGTGACCGCCGAGGAACTCTACGGCCGCGGCCTCGACGCTGTGCAGCGCGGCACGCTGAAGGCGGCGACGCAGCAGTTCGAACTGGTCGACCAGACCTACCCGTATTCGACCTGGGCGGTGAATGCGCAGCTGATGCTGGGCTATATCGCCTTCAAACAGCAGCGCTACACCGATGGCATCGGCGCGCTGGACCGCTTCATCCAGCTGCATCCCGCGCATCGCGACATCGCCTACGCCTATTACCTGCGCTCGCTCAGCTTCTACGAGCAGATCGCGGACATCAAACGTGACCAGCGTGGCACCCAGGAGGCGATCGGCGCGCTGACCGAGGTGGTCAACCGCTTCCCCGCCAGCGCCTATGGGCGCGACGCCAAGCTGAAGATCGACCTCGCGCGCGACCATCTCGCGGGGAAGGAGTTGGAGGTCGGCCGCTACTACCAGGACCAGAAGCTCTATGGCGCGGCGATCAACCGCTTCCAAAAGGTGATCGACGACTACCAGACCACCAACCATGCGGCCGAGGCGCTGCACCGGCTCACCGAGATCTATCTGGTGCTCGGCATGACCGCCGACGCCAAGCGAACGGCGGCCGTGCTCGGCCACAACTATCCCGGCAGCGACTGGTACCAGGACAGCTACAACACCCTGGCCAAGGTCGGCGAGGCGGCGCCGGTGCCGGCCAATGAGGGGCTCGCGCAGCCGCCGGGCCTGCTGCGCCGCCTCTGGCAATCGGTGTTCTGATCGCGATGGGCCGCCGGGCGCGTCGCGATCCGCGATCTGCTGGCTGGGGCTCAGGGCGATGCTGACCGCGCTCGCCATCCGCGACGTGGTGCTGATCGAGCGGCTTGACCTGGCACTCGGCCGCGGGTTGACGGTGCTGACCGGGGAGACCGGGGCGGGCAAGTCGATCCTGCTCGACAGTCTCGGATTGGCACTCGGCGGCCGCGCGGAGCAGGGGTTGGTGCGGGCCGGGGCCGAGCAGGCAAGCGTCGCCGCGGTGTTCGCGCCGCCCGCCGGCCACCCGGTCTTCGCGGTGCTGGCCGAACAGGGGATCGAGCCGGAGGATGAACTGGTGTTGCGCCGCGTGGTCGGGCGCGACGGCAAGTCCCGTGCCTTCGTCAATGATGCGCCGGTCGGCGTGGCGCTGCTGCGCCGCCTCGGCGCGATGCTGGTGGAGGTGCAGGGCCAGCACGATCAGATGGGCCTCGCCGATCCCGCGACCCATTCGGGGCTGCTCGACGCCTATGGCGTGCCACCGGGGTTGCGGGCCGCAGTGGCGGCGGATCATCGCATCTGGCGCGCCGCCGTGGTGGCGCTGGAGGCGGCGCGCGAAGCGATCGCCAAGGCGCTGCGTGACGAGGAATGGCTGCGTCACGCCGTCGAGGAATTGGCGACGTTGGCCCCCCGGGAGGGCGAGGAGGCGGCGCTGGCGACCGAGCGGCAGCGCTTGCAGCAAGGCGAGAAGCGTGCCGAGGCGCTGGCCGCGGCGATCGCCGAGTTGAACCCGCGTGAACGCCGCTCCGGCGGGCCGGCGTCGGCACTCCGCGCGGCGGGGCGGGCGTTGCAACGGCTGCTGCCGGCGCAGTCCAGCGAGGCGGTCAACCCCGCTGCCCCCGCGATCGCCGCATTGGAGCGCGCCGAGGAGGCGCTTGCCGAGGCCGAGACGCTGCTGTCCCGCCTCGCCGACGAGGCGGAGGCCGATCCACGGCTGCTCGAACGGGCGGAGGAGCGACTGTTCGCGCTGCGGGCAGCGGCACGCAAGCACGGTGTCGCCGTGGTCGAACTGCCAGCGCTGCTCGACTCGCTGCGCGCCCGCCTCGAGGCACTCGACGGCGGAACGGCCCAGGTCGAGGCGCTGGAGATGGCGGCGTCGGCCGCGTTGCGCGGTTTCGCGGCATCCTGCGCGAAACTGTCGGAGGCCAGGCGCCGCGCGGCCGAGAAGCTCGACCGCGCGGTGGGGCGCGAACTGCCGCCGCTGAAACTGGAGCGCGCCAAATTCACCGCCGCCGTGATCCCGCTCGCCGAGCGCGCCTGGGGCGCGGCGGGGGCGGATGACGTGCGCTTCTTGATCGCGACCAACCCCGGACAAGAGCCTGGTGCACTCGCCAAGATCGCCTCGGGCGGCGAATTGTCGCGGCTGATGCTGGCGCTCAAGGTGGTGCTGGCGGGCGGCTCGACCGTGCCGACGCTGGTGTTCGACGAGGTCGACAGCGGCATCGGCGGGGCTACCGCGGCGGCGGTCGGCGAGCGGTTGGCCCGCGTGGCGCACAGCGTACAAGTCCTGCTGGTGACCCATAGTCCGCAGGTCGCCGCCCGCGGGGAGGCTCATTGGCGCGTGGCCAAGCAGGTCGCCAAGGGGCGCGCCGAGACCAGCGTCGAGGTCCTGGAAGGTGTCGAGCGGCGCGAGGAGATCGCGCGCATGCTGGCCGGCGAAACGGTGACCGATGCCGCGCGGGCGGCGGCGGGCAGCCTGCTGGGGGTCGCGTGAACCCTCCCGGCACGATTCGGGTTCTGTGGTGGGCGGGTGCATTCCTGATCGCCGAATGCGGGCTGATGGGCTTCCTCATGCTGCATGAGGCCGGGCTGCTCGGCGCTCCCGCCTGGGCGGTGTCGATCGACTTCGTCAGCTTCTACGCCGCCGGCAAACTCGCCCTCGGCGGCACGCCGGCGCTGGTCTATGATCAGGCGGTGCATGCCATGACCGAGCAACAGGTCAGCCCGACCGGGGGTGAGTATGTGTTCTTCCTCTACCCGCCCGTCTTTCTGCTGATCTGCGCGCCGCTCGCGTTGTTGCCTTATCGGTTCGCCTACACGGTTTTCCTCGCCGCCACGCTCGCGCTGTTCCTTGTTGTCCTCGGCGACATCCTCGGGCGCGGCCGCCGGCACTGGCTGATCGTCGCCTTGGCGTTTCCCGCGACGTTCTGGACGATCGGCATGGGCCAGAATGCCTTCCTCAACGCGGCCCTGCTTGGCGGTTTCCTGAGCCTGCTCGACCGCCGGCCGCTGCTGGCCGGCATGGCGCTCGGCGGGCTGGCGTACAAGCCGCACGTCGCGCTGCTCGCGCCGTTTGCCCTGCTGGCGACCGGGCGTTGGCGGGTGCTGCTCGCCGCTGCGGGAACAGTTGCGCTGCTGGTGGCGGCTTCGGCGTGGCTGTTCGGCCTCGAAACCTGGCAGGCGTATCTGTCCGCCGCGGCGGCTGCGGATGCGGTCTATACCACCGGACGCATCAACCTCGTTGCCTTTCCGACCGTGATGGCGGCGCTGCTGATGGTCGGTGCACCATTGCCGCTGGCCTACGTGGCGCAGGCCGGTGTCATCATGCTGATGATTGCCCTGGTGATGATCCTGTTCCGCCGGGGGATCGCCCGACATCTGCACTATGCCGCCCTTGCGGCCGGGACCCTGCTGGCGATGCCGGTGCTGTCGTTCAACGACCAGATCATCGCCGTGCTGGCCGGCGCCTGGTTGCTGCGAGACGCCGACGCCACCCCGCTGCGGCCCTGGGAGAGCGCCATGCTGACCTTCGCCTTCCCCGCGGCGCTGCTGGCCCCGCTGGTCGCCGAGATCACCCGCGTGCCGCTTGGCCTCGCGATCAATGTCGGCGTGCTGGGGATCGCGACGAACCGCGCGCTGGCGGCGTCGCGGACATGACCGCGACGAACCCGGCGGACGAGATCGCCGCGCTGGCCGCCCTGCTCGCCCATCATGACCGCGCCTATCACGAACGCGACGCGCCGGAGATCACCGACGCCGAGTACGATGCGTTGCGGCGGCGCTATCATGCCCTGGTCGCCGCCCATCCGGAGGCGGGGGACCCGGCCGGCGGGGTCGGCGCCGCGCCGGCGTCCGGTTTCGCCAAAATCCGCCACGGCGTGCCGATGCTGTCGCTCGACAACGCCTTCGCGCCGGAGGATTTCGACGAGTTCTGCGCCCGCATCCGCCGCTTCCTCGGTCTCGGGCCGGAACCGCTGGCCTTCGTCGCCGAACCCAAGATCGACGGGCTGTCGATTTCGCTGACCTACGAGAACGGGGTTTTCGTGCGCGGCGCGACGCGTGGTGACGGCAGCGAGGGCGAGGACGTCACCGCCAATATCCGCACGCTCCGGCACCTCCCCGCCCTCCTGCCGCCGCCATTTCCCGCCCGCATCGAGATCCGCGGCGAGGTGTTCATGTCCAAGGCCGATTTTCTCGCGATGAACGCGTCGCAGGAGGCAGCCGGCGAGAAGACCTTCGCCAATCCGCGCAACGCGGCGGCCGGAAGCCTGCGCCAGCTCGATGCCACGATCACCGCCAGGCGCCCGCTGTCACTCTTCGCCTACGCCATGGGCGAGGTGAGCGAGGCGGTGGCGACGACCCATTGGGACTACCTCGCTTGCCTGCGCGGCTGGGGTTTCACCGTCAACCCGCTCTCCGAGCGTCTCGCTGATGGCACGGAGGCGGCCGGTTTCCAGGCCCGCATCGGTGCCAGCCGGGCGGCGCTGCCCTATGACATCGATGGCGTGGTCTACAAGCTTGACGATCTCGCCTTGCAGCGCCGCCTCGGTTTCGTCGGCCGGGCGCCGCGCTGGGCGATCGCGTGGAAATTCCCCGCCGAACAAGCGACGACGCTGCTTGAGGGCATCGACATCCAGGTCGGCCGCACCGGCGCGTTGACACCGGTCGCCCGCCTCACGCCCGTCAATGTCGGCGGCGTGTTGGTGCGCAATGCGACGCTGCACAACGAGGATGAGATCGCCCGCAAGGGGGTGCGGATCGGCGACATTGTCACCCTCCAGCGCGCCGGCGACGTGATCCCGCAGATCGTGGGGGTGGTCGAGGACCAGCCGCGCGGTGCGGTGCCCTACGTGTTCCCCGATCACTGTCCGGTCTGCGGCAGCCTGGCCATCCGTCCGCCCGGCGAGGTGGTGAAGCGCTGCACCGGCGGCCTCACCTGCGCCGCCCAGGTTGAAGAGCGGCTGATCCATTTCGTCTCCCGCGGTGCCTTCGACATCGAGGGGCTCGGCGAAAAGACCATCCGTGAATTCCACGCCGAGACCATCATCACCAGCCCCGCCGACATTTTCCGCAACCTGCCGCCCCGCGAGGCGGAGATTGCGGCGCGCGAGGGCTGGGGGGAGTTGTCGGCGCGCAATCTGATGGCGGCGATCGCGGCGCGACGGGCCATTCCGCTCGCCCGCTTCATTTTCGCCCTCGGTATCCGGCGGATCGGCGAGGCAAACGCCAAGCTGCTGGCACGGCACTATGGCAGCCTCATCAACTGGCGGGCCCAGATGGAGTTGGCGGTGACCATCGGCTCCGAGGCGCGCAGCGACCTAGGTGCCATTCTCGGCATCGGGCCGGTGATCGCGGAGGAGTTGGCCGAGTTCTTCGCTGAACCCCGTAATGTCGCGGCGCTCGACGCATTGGCGACGGAACTGGCGATCGCGGACGCGCCGGTGGCCGCGGGCGGCGGGCTCGCCGGCAAGATCGTCGTGTTCACCGGCACGCTCGAGACCATGACGCGGCCAGAGGCCAAGGCAATGGCCGAAACGCTGGGCGCGCGGGTGACCGACAGCGTGTCGAAGAAGACCGACGTCGTGGTGGTCGGTGCCGACGCCGGGTCCAAGGCGCGCAAGGCGGCGGAGCTTGGCGTGCGCATCCTGAGCGAGGTGGAGTGGCGTGCGCTGGCCGCCGCGGCGGAGGGCGCCGGCGCGGACGGCGGCTGATGGCGGCGCGGGCCGGCCGCATCCGGGCGATGATTGTCGCCGCAGATGCGAAGCTCGCCGCCGCGTTGCAGTCCGCGTTGCAACAGCATGGCATGGAGGCCGATATGGCAGCGAGCGCGCAGGAGGCGGTCGCGCTGTTCGCGGCTTTCCGACCAGTGATCGTGGTGATCGATTGTGCGCTGGCGGCCGGCGCCGGGCTGGTGCGGCAATTCGCCGCGGAGCCGGGCTGCGGGGTGCTGGCGATCACCTCCGACGGCGCGCTTGCCGATGGCGCGCAGGACCAGGTATCTCGCCCGCTGATGCTGGGCGAGGTGGTGGCGCGGGTGCGCGCACTGCACCGGCGCATCGCGTGGCCGGGGACACCGTCGGCGGGCAGTATTGTGGTCGACCATGCGGGTCCGAGTATCGCGCGCGAGGACGGGGCGGCGATATTGCTCGACGAGGCCGAATATCGTGTCCTGATCACGCTACTGGATGCGCGCGGGACCGCGGTGTCACGCGACTGGCTCGGGCGCGTTGCACTGCCTGGGATACCGGTTGGCGACGGACAGCGGATCGGCGCGGTGGTCGAGGCGCTGCGGCGGCAGCTCGTGGCCGTCGGCGCCGGGGCAGGGGCGATCCGTTCGGTGCGCGGGCAGGGCTACGTGATCGCCGACCCCGCGATGTTCCGCCGGATCGGGGAGCGGTGAGGCAGGTTCGGCATGTCGGCAATGCCGGCGTCCACCGCGTCGAGCAAAGCGAGCAGGCCGGAGGCGGCGGCCAAGGTGTCGCCACCCTCGGTTTCCAGCCGCATGCCGTCGGCCGCCGCGATAACCCGCAAGGTTCGCCGTCCCTGCGTTGCGTGCAGGGTGATCATCGCCGTGCCGCCGGGCGTGTCCCCCGTGGACCACGGTACCCTGCGGGCGCGGCACCAACGCAGCAGAACCAGGCGATCACTCGTATCGAGCATCGGATTCTCCTTCGGGCCACCACATGATGTGGCTTCTACCCCCGAGTCGCCCGATATTATGACATGCGGGCGTCGAGCGGGGGTTAACAGGACATTAATTCGACATTGTGATGACATGGTTTCCCGCCGGGTGAAACTGGCCTAGATTTCCAGCTTCGGTCGTCCATCGCGGACCGACCGCGCGAAAGGGATGCCGCCATGGCGATCAGGGCTGTCGTGTGGAACGAGTTCGTCCATGAACGGGAAGACGCCGCGGTGCGGGAGATCTATCCCGACGGTATCCACGCCACCATCGCCCGCGCGCTGAACGCCGATCCCGCCATCACCGCCACCACCGCGACGATGGACCAGCCCGATCACGGGCTGAGCCAGGCCCGCCTCGACGAGACCGACGTGCTGCTGTGGTGGGGCCACAAGGCGCATGGCCAGGTGTCCGACGAGGTGGTTCGCCGCGTGCAGCAGCGGGTGTGGGAGGGGATGGGCCTGATCGTTCTGCACTCCGGGCATTTCTCCAAGATTTTCAAGGCGCTGATGGGCTCGCCCTGCAGTCTGCGCTGGCGCGAAGCGGGCGAGCGCGAGCGGGTCTGGGCGATCAATCCCTCGCACCCGATCGCCCAGGGCATCGGTGCTTCGATCGTGATCGAGAACTCCGAGATGTATGGCGAGCCGTTCCTGCTGCCGGAGCCGCTGGAGACGGTGTTCATCTCCTGGTACGCGGGCGGCGAGGTTTTCCGTTCCGGCGTGACCTTCCAGCGCGGCGGCGGGCGCATCTTCTATTTCTCGCCCGGCCACGAGGTCTACCCGATCTACCACCACCCCGATGTCCAGACCGTTCTGCGCAACGCGGTGCGCTGGGCGCATAATCCGGCGCCGGCATGGCGGGGCGTGGAAAAGGCGCCGAACGTGCCGGTGGAGCGGGCGCCCGAGCCGATCACCGTGCGCGGCGGATCGGTGCACAAGCCGGGCGAGCCCGGGTTTCGCTGATGAACACCTGGCGCATCCTGGTGCTCGGCACCGGGTCGATCGCCGAACGCCACGCCGCCCATTTCGGCGCCATCGCCGATTGCACCCTGGCCGCGGCGGTCGACAGCAATCCCGCGCGTCTCGCCGCCTATGCCGACCGGCATGGCATCGCCCGGCGGTTCGCCAGCCTCGATGCGGCGCTGGCCTGGGGCGAGTTCGACGCCGCGGTGAACGCGACGCCGGACCCGGTGCACTACCCCACGACGATGCAACTCCTGGCGGCCGGCAAGCATGTGTTCTGCGAGAAGCCGCTGGCGGTGAACCACATCGATGCCGCGGCGATGGCCGATGCGGCGGAGCAGGCGGGGCTGATCAACATGGTCAACCTCACCTACCGCAATGCCCACGCCATCCAGCGCGCCCGTGAGATGGTCGCGGAAGGCGCGATCGGGGCGGTGCGCCATGTCGAGGCGAGCTACCTGCAAAGCTGGCTCGCCGCCAAATACTGGGGCGATTGGCGCACCGAGGAACGCTGGCTGTGGCGGCTCTCCACCGCTCATGGCTCGACCGGGGTGCTCGGCGATATCGGCATCCATATCGTCGATTTCGCCACCTTCGGCGCCGGGTTGGACATCGCTGCCCTGCAGGGACGGCTGCACACTTTCGACAAGGCGCCGGGTGGCGCGATCGGCGCCTATCGGTTGGACGCCAATGATTCCGTGGCGATGACGGTGGAATTCACCAACGGCGCGCTTGGCGTGATCCACATGTCGCGCTACGCCACCGGGCATCGCAATGACCTCAGTCTCGCGCTGCACGGTGACCAGGGGGCGCTGCGGATATGGGCGGATGCCGATGCCTCGCGGCTCGAAGCCTGTCTTGGCGACGATATCGAAACCCAGACCTGGCGCGCCATCGAATGCCCCGCAACGCCGCGCAACGCCGAGCGCTTCGTCGCAGCACTGCGCCAGGGGGTCAACGGTACGCCGGATTTCCGTCGCGCCGCCACCGTGCAGCAAGTGCTGGACCGCTGCATCGAGTCCGACGCCGAGGGGCGCTGGCTCGGTCTCGGCTGAGCCTCAGCCGAGCAGCGGGATCGGCACGCCGGCGCTGGTGAGCAGCAGGATCGCGTTGAGCGCCAGCACGGCCGCGGTCGCGATGGTGGCGAGGATGCGCACCAGACGGGTGTTCACGAAGCTGCCCATCACGGCAGGGTCGCTGGTGATGAGGAGGAGCGTGATCATCGGCACCGGCAAGGCGAGGCTCAGCACCACCTGGCTCATCACCAGGCTGTCGGTGGCGTTGGCGCCGAGGCCGACGATGACGAAGGCCGGCGCCATGGTGAGGGTGCGACGCAGCCACAGCGGAGTGCGGAAGTGTAGGAAATCCTGCATGCTGCCCTGCCATGGTGCCGACCACCGAGCTCGACATCCCCGAGGCCAGCAGCGAGGCCATGAACACCGCCGCCGCGGCGCCGCCGAGCAGAGGGGCGAGGGTATGATAGGCAGTCTCGATCTCGGCGACGTCGGCATGGCCGGGGTGAAATGTGGTGGCCGCCATCGCCACCATCGACATGTTCACCAACCCGGCGATCCCGAGCGCCACCAACACTTCGCGATTGGAAAAGCGCAGAATGTGGCGGCGCTCGGTGTCATCGTGGGCGGGCACACGGTCCTGCATGAGGGAGGAGTGGAGGTAGATCGCATGCGGCATCACCGTCGCGCCGATGATGCCGACGGCGAGCGAGATGGCGCCCGAGTCGGGCAGGCTCGGCACCGTGAGGCCACGCAGCACGCCGCCCCAGTTCGGCGGCGCGATCACCAGCTCGATCGCGTAGCACAGGCTGATCACCAGCACGAAGACGGCGATGACGATTTCGAGCGGGCGGAAGCCGCGATTGCCGAGCAGCAGGATGAGGTAGGTGGCCACCCCGGTCACCGCGAGGCCGGTCATCAGGTCCATCCCGAACAGCAGCGACAGGCCGATGGCGCCGCCGAGGAACTCCGCCAGATCGGTCGCCATCGCCGCGATTTCGCTCACGACCCACATGGCGATGCGCACCGGCCAGCGGTAGCGGGCGCGGCAATGGGCAGCGAGGCTCATGCCGGTGACGATGCCGAGCTTGGCGGACAATGACTGGAACAGCATCGCCACCAAATTCGCCGCCAGCACCACCCATAGCAGGGCATAGCCGTAGCGGGCGCCGGCCTGGATGTTGGTGGCGAAATTGCCGGGGTCCATGTAGGCGATCGAGGCGATCACCGCGGGGCCGGCGAACGGCAGGAAAGCCCCGATCCCGCGCCGCCGTCCGGCCAAAACCTCGCGCCCGGCGGCGACCGTGCGGATCGAAAGACTGTCTCGCAGCGCCGCGTCGCTCATGCCGTCATCCCTTCGTCGTGTGGCGTTGGCGCCAAAGTGTAGCCTCGGTTACAAATCACTGCCGAGGATGTAGGCGTACGAAGATGCTTGTCAAGCCGGCCGGGGTTTGCTCTTGGTGGCGTCCAGTTCAGGGAGACCCATGGTGGCGCCACGCAAGCCATCGCCGCCGGCCCTCGGCGCCACCGTCATGCCGACCGAGCCCACCCAGGCACGGCGGTTCGGAAAGGCGCGCACGGCTCAGGCGGCGGCCCTGCTCGAGGACTATGCCGAGTTGATCGCCGATCTGCTGGCCAGCGGCGGGGAGGCGCGGCCAACCGATATCGCGCGCCGCCTCGGCGTCTCGCACGCCACCGCCATCAAAACCATCGCGCGCCTCAAGCGCGATGGGCTGGCCACGGCCAAGCCCTATCGCGGGGTGTTCCTCACCCCGGAGGGCGAAGCGCTGGCCGGGCGGGTGCGGGCGCGGCATCGGCTGGTGGTCGATCTCCTGCTCCGCGTCGGGGTTCCCGCCGAGGCCGCCGAGCAGGATGCCGAAGGCATCGAGCACCATGTCAGCGACGCGACGCTTGGGGCCTTCTCCCGCTTTCTCAAATCGACGGACCCAAGATGACACTCACCGGCGGATGCCTTTGCGGCCAGGTGCGCTACAGCGTGGATGCTGCACCAGCGTTCCAGGTCGCCTGCCATTGCACCAACTGCCAGAAACAGTCGGGCGCGGCCTTCTCGGTCAATCTCGGCGTGCCGAAATCCGCCTTTCGCCTCACCGGCACCCTCAAGACCTACGCCGATAGCGGTGACAGCGGCAATCAGGTGCTGCGGCGTTTCTGCCCGGAATGCGGCTCGCCGATCCTGAGCGAAATCGGGCTCGATCCCGGCTTCCTCATCCTCAAGGCCGGCACGCTGGACGACACATCGGCGGTCCGCCCCCAGCGGCATATCTTCTGCGCCAGCCGCCAGGCCTGGGTCGAGCTGCCCGATGGCGTGCCGGCCTATGACCGGGCGACGCCGCCGGGCTGACCGCTCCGGCTACTTCAGCGCCTCGGCGAATTTCGCAATGCCCGCCTTGGCGCAAACCTCGTCGGCCGTGCCGGTCGGCGCGCCACCGACCCCGATCGCCCCGATGATCGCGCCACCCGCGCTGATCGGCACCCCGCCAGCAAGAACCACGATGTCGGTAATGTCCTTGACGCTACCGGGCGCGGTGGGCGCGGCGCTCACGCGATCGCCCAGGATCGCCGTGGTGGTCTTGAAGGAGGCGGCCGAGTAGGCCTTGCGGCGGCTGCTGTCGAGCGTGTGCGGCCCGGCCATGTCATCCCGCAGCACCGCCATCACCTGGCCGCTACGATTCACCACGGTGGCGCTGACCTGGAACCCGTCCTTGCGGCACTGCTCGATGGCGCCCATCGCTACGCCATTGGCGAGGCTGAGCGACATGTCCTTCACCGTCAGCGGCCCTTCCGCGAATGCGGGAGCGGCGAGGGCCGCCAGGCCAAGCGCCGCGAATATCGGTCGTGCGCGGCGGAGGATAGACAGGTGGTTGGTCATCGAAGCTCCCAATCATTTGTTAGACGCGCACTGTTGCATGGCGCTATGCCCAGTGGAGACGACTGATGCGCGCCCGATATTCCCCGGCCGCGCAGCCTTCGACGCGGGCTCACACGATCCCCTTGCCCCGCAGCTTGCTGATCTCGCGCGCGCTCATGCCCAGCAGGTCGCCCAGGATCTGATCGGTGTGCTCGCCCAGCACAGGCGGCGGCACCCGATAATCGGCCGGAGTCTCGGAAAGCCGCACCGGGTTCGCGATCACCTTCACCGGCACCCCGGCGGCGTGGTTCATCTCGATCACCATGCCGCGCGCCACCACATGCGGGGCGGCGAAGACCTGTTTGAGGGTGTTGATCGGGCCGCAGCCGATGCTCAGCGCTTCGAGCTGCTCCA
The DNA here is from genome assembly GCA_026400845.1 of Alphaproteobacteria bacterium. Taxonomy (GTDB): domain Bacteria; phylum Pseudomonadota; class Alphaproteobacteria; order Acetobacterales; family Acetobacteraceae; genus CAIYPH01. Next base: position 29,892 of record JAPLOH010000080.1, on the reverse strand, counting down.
CCCAATCCGCGGTGCTTCGGGTGCGCATGGTCTCGTTCAGCGTCTCGGTGACGAGCTGGCGGTTCTGCACGCGGGCCGGGTTGGTGGCGAAGCGCGGGTCGTCGAGCAGATGGGAAATCCCGAAGGCGTCGCAGAAGCGCTTGAACGTCGCGTCATTGCCGACCGACAACACGATATGGCCATCCGCGGTGGGGAACACCTGGTAGGGTACGATGTTGGGATGCTGATTGCTCAGCCGCGGCGGGTTCTCGCCGGTCGCCAGGAAGTTCATCCCCTGGTTGGCCAGCCACGCGACATGGGTGTCGAGCATGCCGATATCGACCTGCTGGCCCATGCCCGTCCGTTCGCGGTGGCGCAGCGAGGCGAGGATGCCGATGCAGCCGTAGAGCCCGGCGAACACGTCGGCCACGGGGATGCCGACCTTCTGCGGCTCGCCCTCGATTTCCCCGGTGAGGCTCATCACGCCCCCCATCGCCTGGATCAGTGCGTCATAGCCCGGCCGCGGCGCGTAGGGGCCGGTCTGGCCGAAGCCGGTGATGGAGCAGTAGATGATCGACGGGAATGCCTTGTGCACCTGCTCGTAGCCGAGCCCGTACTTGGCCAAAGCGCCGACCTTGAAGTTCTCCACCAGGATGTCGGTATCCTCAAGCAGGCGCTTGATGATCTTCTGGCCTTCGGGGGTGGCGATATCCAGCGTCACCGAGCGCTTGTTGCGGTTCACACCGACGAAATAGGCGCTCTCCGTGGTTCCCGGCATCGCCGGCGGCGCGAAGCCCCGTGTGTCGTCGCCGGCGCCGGGGCGCTCGATCTTGATCACCTCGGCGCCCATGTCGCCCAGCATCTGCGTACAGGTCGGGCCCGCGAGCACCCGGGTGAGATCGAGCACACGAAGGCCCTTCAGCGGGCCGGTGGCGTCCTTGGTGGGCATGGGTTCAGGTATCCATCACAAAAACATCGAGTCTACTTATAGAAGTGGGGCCGGGCGCAAGCAAAGCAAACCCCCGCCTCCAGGCCCTACTTTCGCGCATCCATCAGCCGGCGCGCGATCACCATGCGGTGAACCTCGCTCGGCCCCTCGTAGATCCGCATGGTGCGCACCTTCTGCATCATCATCTGTAGCGGCAACTCCCGCGTCATCCCCATGGCGCCGAAGGCCTGCATGGCGTGGTCGATCACGTCCTGCGCCAGCTCGGTTGCCACGACCTTGATCATCGAGGCTTCCGTGCGCACGTCACCCCCGGCGTCCTGCTTGGCCGCGGCATGCAGAACCATCAGGCGGCAGGCGTGGATGCGGGTCGCGGCATCGGCGATCCACCACTGAATTGCCTGTCGATCGGAGAGCTTCTGGCCGAAGGTGGTGCGCTGCTTGGCGTGGTCGATCAGCATGCCGAGCGCCCGCACCGCCATCCCGGTACACCAGGCGCCCATCTGCAGGCGGCGCACGGTGAGGCGCAGCTGCATCGGCGCGAAGCCCTGGCCGATGGCGCCGAGCACCTGGGCGTCCGGCACCCGCAGATTGTCGAACACCAGCTCATAGGTACGCTGGCCGCCGATCATGGCGATTTCGCGCTCGATGATGAACCCCGGCGTGCCCTTGTCGACCAGGAACGCGGTCACCCCCTCGTGCCGCTTCCCCTCGCCGACGCGGGCCATGACGATGGTGAAATCCACATAGGGCACCCGGCTGACCCAGATTTTCCGCCCGTTGATCACCCAATCGTCGCCGTCCTTCACCGCGCGCGTGGTCATCCCCGAAGGGTCCCCGCCGGCGCCGGGTTCGGAAATCGCGATGGCCGATTTCTTTTCGCCCCTGGCGTAGGGCAGCATGTAGCGCTGCTTCTGGTCCTCGTTGCAGGCGGCCATCAGCATGTGCAGGTTGGGGCTGTCGGGCGGGAAGAAGAAGGGGATGCAGGTGCGCCCGAGCTCCTCGTTCATCGCCATCAGCGCCACCGCCGGCAAATTGGCGCCGCCGAGCTGCTCCGGCACATCGAGCCCCCACAGGCCAAGCTCCTGGCATTTGGCGTGCAGGCGAGCCTCCTCTTCGGGGGTGAGGCCCATCTTTTCGCCCTTGATCTCGCGCGCGAGCGCGGCGGGTTCGAGCGGGATCAACTCCTGGTCGACGAATTTGGCGACGAGGTCCCGGAGCATGCGGTGCTCTTCGGACAGTTCAAACATCATGGGCGTATTCCTCCGTTCCCCTATCATCGTGGTGCCCGGCGTGGTCGGCAAGGTTTGCCCGCACGAGTTCCCGCGGAAAAGCGGAGGTGACTGATTTCGTGCCGTTGAATTGGTTCATCGGCATGTCGACTGTTTAAGATACGATATCGTAATAATTTGGGCATGATTCGGCGCCTGCACCGAGAGCATTTTCGAACATCGTCGGCGGCGCAGGGCAATCATGGCGCGCAGACGGGGCGGTGCGAAGGAGCGCGCGACCATGAGGCCGCAGTTGGCTGCCGCCGCCGGCCGTCGCGGCCGCCCG
>JAPLOH010000080.1:10776-27293 GCA_026400845.1 Alphaproteobacteria bacterium | reverse complement strand
GCGAGGGCGGAATCCGTCGGCGAGGCTGCCACCGGCGGCAGATCACCCGCCGCGATACGCTCCATCAGCGCGCCGAACTGGCCCAGCACGGCCTGCACATATTCGAAGAGCGCCCGCTTTTCCCGGCTCCACATGAGCAGCCGCAGAAACCCCAGCCCGAACATCGCCATCAGCCCACGCACCAGCACCGCCACTTCAGCGGCAACGCCGGAAGCAGCGGTTTTCAGGTCTGGGGGTGAGTGCTGAATGTTCATGATTTGTTTCTACCGCAAGCCAGGACGGGAATCAAGAGGAAAATGAGCCGTCATAAGATTTTTTTGTCCGAACCGGTTTCATGGGAAGCGGGGAAGGGGGCCGGGCCTGATGAACGCGTCCGGCGACGCGCTGCGCCGGCAGGTGACCCCCGAGCCTGTTATCGCCCCAGGCGGCAGATTTTTACGATAATCCTTGAAATGGTGTTGACACCGCTCCGGCCGATTGCTTTGATTATTCTTGAAATATCGGAGTGCACGGTTTGGACAGTCCCGCTGCCGTCAGCGCCCTCGGCGCTCTCGCCCATGACACGCGGCTCGCGGTGTTCCGCATGTTGGTGGAACGCGGGCCGGATGGGCTGTCGGCCGGGGTGATCGCCGAGCGCCTCGGCATCCTGCCGTCCTCGCTCACCTTCCATATCCAACATCTCCATCGCGCCGGCCTGGTCAACCAACGCCGCGTCAGCCGCCAACTCATCTACGCCGCCGACTACGCCGCGATGAACGGCTTGCTCGGCTTCCTCACCGAAAACTGCTGCGGCCGCGCCGATGTGGCCGCCTGCACCGGCACCTGAACCCCCGAAAGGAACCCCACCATGGATGCCACCGACGTCAAGGACATGGTTCGCGCCCGCTACGGCAGCATCGCCGCCGGCACGCTGAGCGACACCCCGGCCGAGGCCACCTCCTGCTGCGCCCCGGCGCCTACCGCATCGTCCTGCTGCGCCCCGGCCCCGGCCGCGCTGAATGACGCGAAATCCGCCGTCATGGGCTACTCCGTCGACGAACTCGCCGCGGTGCCCGAAGGCGCCAATCTCGGCCTCGGCTGCGGCAATCCCCAGGCCATCGCCGCCATGCAGCCCGGCGAGACGGTGCTCGACCTCGGCAGCGGCGCCGGGTTCGACTGCCTGCTCGCCGCCCGCCAGGTCGGCCCCACCGGCCGCGTGATCGGCGTGGACATGACGCACGAAATGCTGGCCAAGGCCCGCGCCAACGCCGCCAAGCTCGGCGCCGCCAATGTCGAGTTCCGCCTCGGCGAACTCGAGCACCTCCCGGTCGCCGACGCCACCGTCGATGTCATCCTCTCCAATTGCGTGATCAATCTCGTGCCCGACAAGGCGCAGGTTTTCCGCGAAGCCTTCCGCGTCCTCAAACCCGGCGGCCGCCTCGCGATCTCCGACGTGGTGAACACATCCCCGCTCACCGACGCTCTGGCGCAGGACCACGACCTCGTCTGCGGCTGCATCGCCGGCGCCGCCCCCGCCGCGCAAGTCGAAGCCTGGCTCACCGAAGCCGGCTTCACCGCCATCCGCATCGACGTAAAACCCGAAAGCCGCGCCATGATCGCCACCTGGGCCCCCGGCCGCGGCATCGAAAACTACGTTGTCTCGGCAAACATCGAGGCGCGCCGTCCGGTTGGGTGATCTTCGAGTAGGGCGGGGGTAACCCTGCCTCAACTCTGCGCCAGCGTGTTTCTCGGGGTTGGATATGGGAACGCCGCGCTATCTGAAAACGGAGCGTTTCACCCGCCGCACGGTGACTGGGCGCGCGCGGGCTGGATTCGGACGACGCGATGAGGCGCGCGCGAGATATTCCCGTTGATGGCCCGCATGTGGTAAGCTGCACCATGGATCGGACGCTGAAATACACCCCGTCGTCACCCGCAGAGGCGCGCCAGCGGCGCTCTGTGGCGATGCGGTTGCAGGAGATCGAGGGCAATCCGTTCACGCCTGAAGAAGTCGCGATGTTCGAGATGTTCGATCGCGAGGGCTGGTCGTCCGACAAGCGCCGCGAATATCTGCTGGGCGTCGCTCGGCCTGCCGGGGTTCCTCACGCGGCCGAATGAGCGACGATCCGTACGTCTACCCCGGCACAACAATTCTCAAGAACGCGCTGGGCATCACCGACCCGGACGAACTCGACTTGATGGAGCGGCGGCTCGTCCGGGTTCGGCTTGACGAGGGGGTGCCGGGCGGAGAATTTGATCTCGCGCACCTGCGAGCGATCCATCGGCACCTGTTCCGGGATATTTATGCCTGGGCTGGTGAGATTCGGACGGTTGAGATTGCCAAGGGCGGCCATCAATTCCAGTTCAGCCCGTACATCGTGACCGGCATGAACGATGTGCACCGGCGGCTCGAACAGAGTGATTTCCTGCGCGGCCTGAGCCGGCGGGAATTTGCCCTCGCCTCCGGGCCAATCATCGGGGACGTGAATTACGTGCACCCCTTCAGGGACGGCAACGGGCGGACGCAACTGCTGTATCTCGAACAACTCGCCGAGCAGGCCGGGCATCCGATCGACCTGGCGCACATTGATCCGCAGCGCTGGCTTGCGGCGTCGCGCGCGGCGCACTTTGGCAGATATGAGAGCATGAGCGAAGAGATCGACCGCGTGGTGGTGGGGCGGGGGCGCGATGGCAGGAGGTAGGGGCTTGCTCGGTCGAGGAGTGGCTCATGTCGACGAGGGGAAATCCTGCACTGGATAGGGTTTCACCGTGATTGCGCTGGCGTTGCGCTTGGCTTGCCAGAGATCGTGGGCGAGTTGGACGCCCAACCAGGTTTCCGCATTGCTCCACCCCGCTTTTTCCAAACGGATCGCCATTTCCGCTGACAGGCCGTAGACGTTCGCCGCCCATTGGCCGCTGCGCTCGCCCTTGAGCGGGTGCAGGCGTTAGCCCGGCAGGTTCAATGCCGTTGGGTCCTTGCCGCGATCGAGCATGACCAAGATACGGCGGAGATTCGGGGCCAGTTGAGCGTTGACCAGGCTGGTATTTCCCTCGGTGAAGAGACGTTCCAGGCACTGTGGCGAAACCGCAAAATCATTACCGTATGTAAACCGTCGCCTGACGGTTGTCAATTTCTCGCGGACGTGATGCTGGACGGAAGCCCATCGCCCGGCCTACAGTTCCTTGCGACATTTGATGCGTCGCGCTTCGCTTACGCAGCCTACAGCTTGCTGCGTCGTCTTAGAGGGGTGGGCTTCGCTCGCCCCACGCCTTCAGACGGTTGTGAATGTTTTGCCGTTGTTATGCTGGACGAAGGCAATCGCCTGACCTAATATTCTGTCCGGAAGTGGATAGGGCGCACTCCGTCCATTCTACAGATTGCTTCAGCGACGTTGGAGTTGATGTGAATGGCGGTTAATCCAGAGATTTTTCTACTAGATAGCGAAGCCGTTCGCCGGCTGCAAGATGATTTGTATCGAACAAGACGTGATATCGTCGAACTCATGCCAGAAGTCATCGCGAATATTATGCGCAGCTATGTTCGAGTTGAAACCCGTAGCGATTATTACGACTGGGAGAAAGATGTCAGCGAATTCGTGCTGGGAATTACGCAAGTTGATCTGGAAATTTCGCACTTGCAGCCGCGCGCCAGATGTCCGCTGTGTCGAAGCGGCGGTTTTGGCCCTTATGAAGTCGGCTTCTTGATCCCCGAGGGATTGCGTCGGCATCTCCATGGTAGCGCCAGCGCTCGTCAATGCGCGGTGACCCGCGCTGCATTTGCTCTGGCTCAAAATTACCTAGCGGAGCGATTTACTCAGACGGATCGGGATTTAGCCCAACACCTTGAGACGCGTCGCAGAACCGAGCGGGTATATGATATCGGGCCGAAGAAGGCAAACGTGCTGTTCGACGAAGGTTTGTCCGGAACCGCCTTACGTGACGATTGTGATTTTCGACAAGCTGATGCTCGTTTGAAGGAACTGGGCTTCGAACGGAAGGAGACAGGAAATGTAGTTTCATACCGACAACTACGAAATGGATTCGAAATTTGGGCGGATCCGCGACAGACCACACGGCTCGATTTCACCGTGTGTCCTCCTGTCATTGGCCGTGCGCGTCGAAGAGAAGTCTACTTCTATATGCTGGATAGCTGGCGGAATGACATAGTCGCGACATTTGGGCGGCAATTCGAAAAGGCGATTTCGAAATTGCCGCCTCCTGGCTCAAGGCATAAATCCTGAATTTTTGTTGCGAATTGTAAGAAGCTCATGCGGTGAAAATGCGTAGCGCATTCCACCATCGCAAGGTACCACGTTGAGGGTGGGGCGATGCGGAATGGCGGATGACGCTGCGCATTCCCGCCCTACGAGGATCGGCGGTCCGGCTGTTGTCTCCCGCTTAAACGCCGTGGCCTCGCACTACGATGACAATGGTGGGATGCGGACCATGCCACCCCACGCGAGATGACACCTCGGGAAGGAAACGGATAAAGTCTTTTCGGTTCTTTTTGTTCACAAAAAGAATATCCTTCCCCCTGAACTGGGAGGTCAGGCAGCCACCCAAACCCCATCCCGCTCCACCGCCCGCCCATCATCCCGCAGCTTGTGCAAATGTGCCGTCACCGAGCGTTCGGCCGCCGGGCGCAAGGCCGGCTTCAGGTCGGTATAGAGCGCCAGCACGATCTCCATCGGCGCGCGCGGCCCGGCGGCGAGGGTGGCGGCGATGGCGGTTTCGCGGGCGAGGCGGTGGTTGAGGAGGAATTTGCCGTATGTGGCGGGGTCCGTCACGGTGGGGCCGTGGCCGGGGAAGTACTGCGTGTCCGGCCGGGCGAGCATGCGGCGGAGCGAGGCGAAGTATTGGGTCATGTTGCCCTGGGGCGGGGAGACCACGGAGGTGGACCAGCCCATGATGTGGTCGGCGCTGAACACTAAGCCGCCGCGGGCAAAACAGAGATGGTCGGAGGCATGGCCGGGCGTGTAGAGCGCGGTCCAGCCGGCGACCTCGTCCCCGTCATCGAGCCCATGGTCGGGGGTGAACTCGGGGGTGGCGGAGGTGTGGTAGCCGTAGGTCGGCGCGCCGGTCGCGGCTTTGAGGGCGGGGAGGCCGTCGATGTGGTCGTTATGGGTGTGGCTGATGAGGATGCGCGCTACGCGGCCGGTGGTGGCGGCGAGGATGGCGTCGGTGTGAGGTTGGCTGGCGGGGCCGGGATCGAGGACGGTGAAGCCTTCGGGGCCTTCGATCAGGTAGGTGTTGGTGCCCCAATAGGTGAAGCCGCCGGGGTTGGGGGCGACGATGCGGGTAATGCCGGGGGCAACCGGCAGCACGGCGCCGCGGGTGGGTTCCGCCTCGGTGTAGAAATTCATGCTGCCCCCTTCTCCCGGCCGCGCCGGCGTTGTTCGGAATGCAGGGAATACAGCCCCGCGAGCGCGATCACCACTGCCCCCTGCATGGCCGCCACATTGGGGGTTTCGCCGAAGCACAGCCAGCCGAGCGCGACGGCCCAGATCATCGAGGAGTAGTCGAACGGGCCGAGTGCGGAGACCGGGGCGAGGGCGTAGGCGCGGGCGTTCATCATCTGGGACACGCCGGAGAGCAGCCCGAGCACCAGCAGTGCGGCCAATGCGGGCAGCGGTATGGCGTGCATCGGGATGAACCACAGCATGCACAGCGCCACCGGCAGATGCATCAGCAGCAGCGAGAAGGCGAGGCATTCCGGCGTTTCGGTGGTCGACAGCGTGCGCGTCATCAACCGGGCGAAGGCGGAGGCGATGATGCCGGTGAGCAGCATCGGCATCGCCGGGTTCCACAAATTGCCGTCCGGGCGCAGCATGATGATGACGCCGGCGAAACCGAAGAGGGTGCCGAGCGCGCGCGGCCAGTCCAGCCGTTCGCCGAGCAGCACCACGGCAGCGAGGGTGGCGATCAGGGGGGTGGCGAAACCGACCGCGTAGCTGTCGGCGAGCGCCATCGATTCCCAGGCGGCGAACCAGGTGATCCCGACCACCGCCTGCAAGATGCTGCGCAGCAGGACCAGCCCGGTGCGCACCGGGCGCAGCCGTGCGAGCCCCTGGCGGCCGTTGCGTGCGGTGATCGCCAGCACCGTCGCCGCGCCGATAGTGCCGCGGAACAGGATCGCCGCGGTGAGGCCGGCCATCGGCAGGGCGTATTTCACCAGGACGTCGCTGAAGGCCATCAGCAGATAGCAGACGGTGATCAGCGCGATGCCGCGAATGGTGTCGGCGCCGGAATCGCGCAGCAGGCGGCGGGTGGGCAGGGCAATGGTGGCGGACATCTGATTTCCAGCAATCGGTCGCACGGATCATGCACGCTGCATTGTGACCGAGGCGTGTTCGGGCCGGTGCAAATAGCGAATGCCCGACATGTGCGTGCGTAGGTGCAGGGCGGGGCAATTGAAAGCCGGGGGGGTGAAGGGGTAGACCGGAGGGGAATTTCACCGCGAGGCAGCGACGATGGACAGCCCGATCAAGGATGATTTCGGTTTCGCCCCGGAATACGACATGCCGATCCGCTATATCGACCGCACCCGCGCCTGGTATCTCGCCCTCGGCTACGGCAATCCCTATCGCTACGCGCAATTCGCCGAGGTGCCGTTCACCCCGCTTAGCAAGCCGCTGGCCGAGTGCAAAGTGGCGCTGCTCACCACGGCGGCGCGGTATCAGCCGGACAAGGGGCCGCAGGATTCACGCTCCGCCTACAACGCGGCGGCGAAGTTCTATGACGTGTATTCGGGCGATACGGCGGTGGACCACGATCTGCGGGTGTCCCATGTCGGGGTCGATCGGCTGCATTTGAGCGATGACAGCAATTGCTGGTTCCCGCTGCCGGCCTTGCGCCGCGCGGTGGCGGCCGGGCGGATCGGCGGGCTGACCGCCCGCTTCCACGGGGTGCCGACCAACCGCAGCCAGCGCCACACCATGGAGGCGGATGCGCCGGAGGTGCTGGCCCGCGTGCGAGAGGATGGCGCGGATGTGGCGGTGCTGGTGGCGAACTGCCCGGTCTGCCACCAGTCGATGAGCCTGATGGCGCGGCATCTCGAGGCCAACGGCATCCCGACCGTCGTGATGGGCGCGGCGAAGGACATCGTCGAGCAATGCGGGGTGCCGCGGTTTTTGTTCAGCGACTTCCCGCTGGGGAATGCGGCCGGCCGGCCCTATGATGTGGCCTCGCAGAACGCCACGCTGGAGACGGCGTTGAAGGTGCTGGAATCCGCGCCCGGTCCGCGCACCACGGTGCAGAACCCGCTGAAATGGAACGTCTCGCCGGAGTGGCACATCCACTATCTCAATCTCGCCGCGCTGTCGGAGGAGGAGATCGCCCGCCGTCGCGAGGCCAATGACCGCATCAAGCAGGTCGCCCAGGGCGTGCGGGACTCCACGGTGGCGCGGGGCTAAGGGGCGCCCGCCCCAGGCATGGAAGCCGCCGAATACGCGTTGATGGATGCCGCCGAGGGGCGGATGTGGTGGTATCGCGCCCTGCATGCCCGCCTGGTGGCGCTGCTGGCCGACGTGCGCGGCCCCGTGCTCGATGCCGGCTGCGGCACCGGCGGACTGCTTGCCCGTCTGCCGGGGGCGGAGCGGCACGGGCTGGAATATTCAGATCTCGCGGCGCCGCTTGCGGCGGAAAAATCCGGCGCGCTGATTACCCGCGGCAGCGTGAATGCGATGCCATATGCCGATGCCAGCTTCGCCGCGGTGGTCAGTGCGGACGTGCTGTGCCACGCCGCGGTGGAGCCCGCGGTGGCGCTGGCCGAGTTCCGCCGGGTGCTGCGGCCGGGCGGGCGCCTGGTGCTGAACCTGCCATCCTATGAATGGCTGCTCTCGGCGCATGATCGACGCGTCCATAATGCGCGCCGCTTCACCGCCGGCGGGGCGCGGGCAGCGCTGGGCGAGGCGGGGTTCACCGCGGTGCGCACCCGTTACTGGAACAGCCTGTTATTCCCCGTGATGCTGCTCCAGCGCAAAATCCTCGCCAATCATGGCGACGCTGCGTCCGACGTCACCGCGTTTTCGCCATGGCTCGACGCCACATTGCATGGCATCACCGCGCTTGAACGCCATCTGCCCGCGCTGCCCTTTGGCGGCTCGCTGCTGGTGACGGGGATCAGGCCGGAGGCACCATGACCGAGGATACCGAGATGTCACTCGCCGCCGCCCAGCCCTCCTCCATTGGGGCCGCCCCCACGCTCGGGCTATCCATCGTCGTCCCCGTCTATCGCGGCGCCAGCACCGTCGGCGCGCTGGTGAGCGCGCTTGCCGCGCTGCGGCCGGAGGGCGGCATGGAGGTGGTGCTGGTGAACGACGGCAGCCCCGACAACTCCGCCGAGGTGTGCCGCGAGATCGTCCGCAGCGCGTCGATCCCGGTCGTCTACATCGAGCACATGCGCAACTACGGCGAGCATAACGCGGTGATGACCGGGCTGCGCCACGTCCGCGGCCGCTACGTCATCACCATGGACGACGATTTGCAGAACCCGCCGGAAGAGGTCACCCGCCTCTACGACCATGCCCGCCTCGGCGGGTGGGACGTCGTCTACACCCGCTACGCCGAGAAAAAGCACGCGATGTGGCGGAATATCGGCAGCCGCTTCGCCAACAAGGTGGCGGACTGGCTGCTCGACAAGCCGAAGGGGCTCTATTTGTCCTCCTTCCGCTGCATGTCCGCCGCCGTGGTGCGCAACGTGACGCGGTATCGCGGCCCGTATCCCTATATCGACGGGCTGGTGATGCAGATCACCCAGAAGATCGACAGCATCGAGGTGCGCCATTTGCCGCGCGCCGAGGGCCGCTCCAACTACACGCTGCGCCGGCTGATCCGGCTGTGGCTGAACCTCGCCACCTCCTTCTCGCTGGCGCCGCTGCGCCTCGCGATGATGGCCGGCGCGGGCATGGCGGTGCTGGGCTCCATCGGTGCCGTGCTCACCATCATCGAGGCGCTGTTCAGCACCCGCACCCCCTCCGGCTGGGCCTCGACGATGACGGTGGTGCTGCTCGTCGCCGGCGTTCAGTCGATGATCCTCGGCGTGCTCGGCGAATATGTCGGCCGCACCTTCCTCTCCGCCAACGGCAAGCCGCAGGGCACGGTGCGGCTGATCGCCCGCAGTGCCGAAACCCAATTCGAATCGGACGCTGCATGACCCTGTATTGGGCGGTGCTTGCCGCTGCCATTGTCACCGCGATTTTCGGCCAGATGTTGCTGAAATCGGGCGCCGGGGCGGCGGATTTCGTCGCCCAGCTGTTCCACGTCCACTCGATGATCGGCCTGGTGCTCTACGGCGGCGCGTCACTGCTCTACATGGTGGCGCTGCGCCGCATTCCCGTCTCGGTGGCGCTGCCCTGCACGGCCGCCAGCTACATCGCCGTCGCGCTGATCGGCCATTTCATGTACGGCGAACCCCTGGGCCTGCAGCAGATCGGCGCGATTGCGCTGATCTGCGCCGGGGTGGTGATGCTCGCCTTCGTCTGATCAGCCCGCGTCCACCTGCTTGGCCAGCCGCCGCGCCAGAATCCAGCCGGCAATGCCGCTTACCGGCGCCGCGGGCAGCAGCAGCAGCCAGCCGATATTTGCGCCGGCGATGATGAGGTTCATACCGATTCCCAGCATCATGCCGCCCACCAGCCCGCCGGTGACGCCGGCGGAGAGCCCGAGCATGAGAATGTCGCTGCGCTTGATCATGGTCACGCTGGCTAGAACCTGCCCGCCGGTTTGACAAGCCCGGGGGCCGACCTTATACGCCCGCCATTGCCGGGAACGTGGACAGGCCTTCGGGGCCTGCGCCCGCCTTTTGTCGTTTGCCTCAAGGGCGATGGCCTAAGGACTACCGGTGCAACAAGCGGCTGCCAGCCACGCGGACAACCGCGGGCGGTGACGCACGACGAAGAAGGATACCGCGCATGACCAAGCGCGCTGAAAGCAAGTACAAGATCAATCGCCGCCTCGGCGTGAACCTCTGGGGCCGCCCGAAATCCCCCATCGCCAAGCGCGACTACGGCCCCGGCCAGCACGGCCAGCGCCGCAAGCAGAAGCCGACCGACTTCGGCATCCAGCTGATGGCCAAGCAGAAGCTCAAGGGCTACTACGGCAACATCAGCGAAAAGGCGTTCCGCAAGTATTATGACGAGGCCGTCCGCCGCAAGGGCGACACCTCGGAGAACCTGATCGAGCTGCTCGAGCGCCGGCTGGATACGGTGATCTACCGGATGAAGTTCGCGATCACCCCCTTCGCCTCGCGCCAGTTCGTCAACCATGGCCACATCACGGTGAACGGCAAGCGCGTCAACATTCCGTCCTACCAGGTGCGCGACAACGACATCATCGAGGTCAAGGAGCGCTCCAAGCAGCTCGCCGTGGTGCTCGACGCCTCGCAAAGCGCCGAGCGCGATGTGCCGGATTACGTCGAGGTCGATCATCGCGCCATGAAGGGCCGCTTCGCCCGCGCGCCGAAGCTGACCGACGTGCCGTACCCCGTGCAGATGGAACCGAACCTGGTGGTCGAGTTCTACTCGCGCTAAGCAAACGCGACGACGTGCGAACCCACCATGTCCGCCGCCATGCAAGTGCATGGTGGCGGGCATGGTGGGTTTTTCTTTGCCTGGAGGATGGCTGATGGACCCCGACCTGGCCGGCTGGCGCGCGGTGGCGACGCTGTATCATCGCTTCTTCACCGGCCTGCTACTCATCGTTGTCACGCGCCGCAGCGCGGCGGACGCCGGGGAGTTCGCCTTTCGCCTGTTCCGCGCCCAGCATCACGACAAATTCCTCGCCGGCGTCGACAAGCTTGGCCTCTCCGGCGAACCCGATGCGGTGAAGGCGGCCGGCTACCACTACCTGGCCAACCGCATCGGTGGCGTGAAGGTGGAGTTCATGCGCGAGCATGACCGCAAGGCCTGGGTGCATTTCAGCCCGCCGCGCTGGATCTACGACGGCGCCGCGATTTGCGGCATCCCCACCGAAGTGAGCCGCGGCGTGCTTCGCGGCTGGTATGCGCAGAACGGAGTGAGCCTCGGCAATCCCCGCCTCGGCTTCGTCTGCACCGGGCAGACCACCGACGGCCAGCCCGGCCTCACCGGCTACTTCCTGGAGTATGACCGCGACCTCGCACCCGAGGAGCGCCTTTGCTTCAGTCCCGGTGAAATCGCGCCGCGCTTCAATCCCGATGCGGCGCCAAAGCTCGATACCGCGCTGTGGACGCCGGGGCGGCTGGCCAAGGCACATCGCACCTACGCGATGGACTATATCCGCACCGGCCTGCCTGTGCTGGCCCAGCTCTTCGGGCCGGAGGAGGCGGGGCGGCTGGGGCGCGCCGCCGGGCGGCTGATCGGTATGCAGTTCCATGACGACGTCGTGGCTTTGCTCGGCGGCATCGCGCCGGGTGCCACCGGCTTCGCCGCCCTCATGGCCCGCCTCGCCGCCGCCCAGGACGACGATTGTGCCGTGGAGGGCGCCTGCGTGAGCCAGACGACGTGGCGATTGATGCGCGCCGTGCCCGCCGTGCCCGCCAGCGTCTTCGAAGCGTGGAACGGCCTTCTCGAAGGGCTGCTCGCGGTGCATGATCGGTTTCTGCGCCTGGAGGTGCGAGGGCGGATGGACCGGGGTGACCCCGCCTTCGTCTGGGATATACTCCCGGGTGCGGCGGGAATGTGATGCAGCGGAGGCCGGACATGGACCAGCAGGGTGGCGGGCGTATCGGCGTGATCACCGACCTGGCGATAGCCGCCATCGTGGGCGCGATGGTGCTCGCACTGCGGCTGCCGGACGGCGGTGGTGACTCCATTCCGGGCAGCGCGCTGGTGGCGACCTATAGTGCTAGCTTCATGTCAGTTGCCATCATCTGGATCAGCCACCGCCAGCTGCTGCGCCTCGTGCCGCGGGGCAATCGGCGGGTGCTGATGGCGAATGCGGTCTTGCTTGGCTGCCTCACCCCCATTCCCGCCGCGATTTTCCATCTCGGGGGGAATTTCGGCGCGTCGGGCGCTATGGCGCTGTACGCCGCGGCCCTGATGCTGGCCAGCGGCGCTTTCGCCTTGATCCGCGGCAGCGCGATGCGCGCCCTTCGGCGGGGCGCGCGAGGCCCCGGCGGCGGCGCTGCGGGCAAGATGGTCATGGCGGGCGCCGTGCTGTACGGCATCGCCGCGCTGGCCGCCCTCGCCGATTTCGACGTGGCGGTCGTGCTGATTGTGGTGGCGACGCTGCTGTTCGCCGTGCCGCTGCTCGGCGGTGTCGGCCTGCCGCGGGGCGCGGACGGGCGGCGGCGGTTCGCGGGCAGGGGCGGGCGTCAGGAGAAGGAGGAGCGAGCCAGGGCCCTCGCGGAATTCGAGAAGCTGATCCCCGGCGGCCCCAACGACGGCTGAGACCTACTCCGCCGCCATCGCCGTCGGCTGCACCAGCTTGGCCCGCAGCTTCGCCCGCTCCGCCTCGGCCTCGCGCATCGCCTTCTCCTTCACATGGCCGAAGCCGCGGATCTTGTCGGGGATCGATGCGATCGCCACCGAGGTGGCCAGCGTCGCCGGCGAGAGCGATGCCAGCAGGCCTTCCACCTCCGCCTCATAGTCGCCAATCAGCTGCCGCTCCGCCTGCCGCTCCTCGGTGCGGCCGAACGGGTCGAGCGCGGTGCCGCGCAGGAAGCGCAGGCCGGCCAGCAGCTTGAAGCCGGTCATCATGCGCGGCCCGTAGCTCTGCTTGATCATATGCCCGGTGGTCTTGTCGCGCTTGGCGAGGATGGGCGGCGCGAGGTGGAATTCGAGCTTCTCCGGGTTCTCGAACTGCGCTTCCAGCGCCGCCTGGAACTCCGGCGCGGTGTAGAGGCGGGCGACCTCGTACTCGTCCTTGTAGGCGAGCAGCTTGGCGTAGTTGCGCGCCACCGCCTCGGTGAGCGCCGTGCCACCGGAGAACATCCGGCCTTCGGCCTCGCGCACCCGGTCCACCAGCTTGCGGTAGCGGCGGGCGAGGCGGCGGTTCTGATACTCCGTCAGCAGCGCCTCGCGGGCCGCGATCACGTCATCCAGCGTCTTCTCCACCGGGGCAGCGAACACGATGCCGGCCGCCTCGGTGACGCGCTTCAGGTCATGCGCCGCGCAACGGCCCCACTGGAAGGCCTGCTTGTTGGCCTCAACCGCGGTGCCGTTCAGCTCGATCGCCCGCAACAGGCTCTCGCCGCTCAGCGGGATGCGGCCCTTCTGCCAGGCATAGCCGAGCAGGAAGGGGTTGGTGGCGATGCTGTCGCCGAGCAGGGCGGTGGCAAGCGCGGTGGCGTCGAACTGGTCCACCGCCTCGGCCCCGGTCGCCTCGGCGATGCTGCGGCGCAGCTGGCCGGCGGGCAGGCGGGTGTTGGTGTTCATCACGAAATCCCCGGTCGGGACTTCCTGAGTGTTCAGCACCACGTGGGAGACGCCTTTGCGCAGCGCCGCCAGCGTATCCTTGGCGCCGGCCACCACCATGTCGCAGGCCAGCAGCAGATCGGCCTCGCCACGGCCAACGCGCAGCCCGTGCAACTCGGCTTCCTCGGCCGCAAGGCGGATGTGGCTGTAGACGCTGCCGCCCTTCTGGGCCATGCCCATCTGGTCGAGCACGGTGACGTGGTTGCCGTCGAGATGAGCGGCCATGCCGAGCAGGGCGCCGATGGTGACGATGCCGGTACCGCCGATGCCGGTCACCAGGATGTCATAGGGCTGGACGAGCCCGGGCACCACCGGCTCAGGCACTGCGAAATCGCTCGCCGTGGCGCGTGCCCGCTTGCGCAGCTTGCCGCCATGCACGGTGACAAAGCTCGGGCAGAACCCCTCGACGCAGGAGAAATCCTTGTTGCAGCTGGACTGATCGATGCGCCGCTTGGTGCCGAACTCGGTTTCCACCGGCTGCACCGAGAGGCAGTTCGACGCCTTGGAGCAATCCCCGCAGGCCTCGCAGACCGCGGCGTTGATGAAGGCGCGCTTATTGGGGTCGGGGAAGGTGCCGCGCTTGCGGCGGCGGCGCTTCTCGGAGGCGCAGGTCTGGTCGTAGATCAGCACCGTGCAGCCCTCGGTGTCGCGCAACTCGCGCTCGATCTCCTGCATCTGGCGGCGGTGATGCACCGTCACCCCTGGGGCGAGATCGGTGACCTCGTCGTATTTCTCCGGCTCATCGGTGACGATGACGACGCGCTTCGCCCCTTCCGCCGTCACCTGGCGGGTGATTTGCGGCACGGTGAGCTGCCCGTCGACGGGCTGCCCGCCGGTCATCGCCACCGCGTCATTGAACAGGACCTTGAAGGTGATGTTGACGCCGGATGCTACCGCGCCGCGGATCGCCATGTAGCCGGAGTGGAAATAAGTGCCGTCACCAAGATTGGTGAAGACGTGCTTCTCCTCGGTGAACGGCGCCTGGCCGATCCACTGCATGCCCTCGCCGCCCATCTGGCTCAGCGTGTCGGTGCTGCGGTCCATCCACAGCGCGAGCGTGTGACAGCCGATGCCGGCCAGCGCGCGGCTGCCGTCGATCACCTTGGTGGAGGTGTTGTGCGGGCAGCCCGAACAGAAATAGGGGCGCCGCGCGGCGGCCGGCTGCATCTGCTCCAGGCTCCGCGCCTGCTCGCGCAGGAAGCGAGCGCGGGCCTGCATTTCCTCGCTCTCGATAAAAGGCGCGATGCGGCCGGCGAGCGCCAGGGCCAGTTCGGCCGAGGAGAATTCGCCATTGGCCTTGAGGAAGGGCACCCCCCGCTCATCCCGCTTGCCCAGCACGCGCGGGCGGACGGTGCTGTCGTAGAGGATGTCGCGCACCTGCTGCTCGATGATCGGCGCCTTTTCCTCGACGACGATGATCTCGCGTAAGCCCTCGGCGAAGCGCTTGATGATGCTGGGTTCGATCGGCCACACCAGCGCCAGCTTCAGCACCCGCACGCCCTCGCCAAGCCCGAGCTCGGAGAGCGCCTGGCGGGTGTCGAGATAGGATTTGCCTGACGTGATGATGCCGATCTGCGCGCCCGGCGCCGGCAGCACGATACGATCGAGCCCGTTCACCCGCGCATAGGCCTGGGCGGCGGGCAGGCCGATGTTGACGGTGCGCGCCTCCTGGTCGAGCGGCGCATCGGGCAGCCGATACCCGGCATCGGGGTGCGGGCCCTCGGGGTGGCGGATGCGGAATTCTGCCAGATCGAACGCGACCGAGGCGGAGCTGTCCATCACATCGCCGACGGTCTTGAAGCCCACCCAGCGGCCCGACCAGCGGGACATCGCCCAGCCATGCAGGCCAAGCTCCAGCAGGTCACGGATATCGGCGGGCACCAGGATCGGCATGGAACCGGCGATCAGCCCGGGCTCGGACTGGTGGGGCACGGTGGCGGATTTGCAGCCGTGATCGTCCCCGGCCATGGCGAGCACGCCGCCGGTGCGGGTAGTGCCGGCGTAGTTGGCGTGGCGGAAGGCATCGCCCGCGCGGTCCACCCCCGGGCCCTTGCCGTACCAATAGGCGAACACGCCATCATAGCGTGCCTGCGGCAGCAGCGGGATCTGCTGGGTGCCCCAGATCGCGGTGGCCGCGATTTCCTCGTTCACCGCCGCCCAGAATTGGATGTGGTGCTCGTCCAGATGCTTCTTGGCGTTCCACATCTGGATGTCGATCTGCCCGAGCGGCGAGCCGCGATAGCCGGAGACAAAGCCCGCGGTGTTGAGCCCGGCCGCGAGATCGAGCTTGCGTTGCAGCATGGGCAGGCGAACCAGGGCCTGGGTGCCGGTGAGGTAGAACCGGTCGCTATCGACCTGGTACTTGTCCTCGAGCGTGACGGCGGAATGCTTCATGAACCCGGCTCCCGGTTTGGCCGACTAGAGATAGGGGTGGATCGGCGGATTGGCCAGGGCTGGATCAGCCCGCATCGGTGGCGGCGAAATCCACGAGGTCCGCCCCTTCCTGCACCATATCGCCCACCGCGCAACGCACGGCCGCAATGGTGCCGTCCATAGAGGCGGTGAGGGACATCTCCATCTTCATCGCCTCCAGCACGATCAGCGTCTGCCCGCGCGCGACGACGTCGCCCGGCTGTACCAGCACGGAAGTGATGCGCCCGGGGATCGGCGCCAGCACGTGGTCCGCCCCTGGGGGGGCGGCGCGCGGCGGGGCGAGCGGGTCGAGCAGCGTGATGGCGATGGTGCGGCCGGAGACCAGCACGGTGAGGATGTCTCCGGGCACGATGGTGACGGGGAGGGTGGTGTCATCCAGCCGCAGCAGGCCGCCGGTGAGGCGGCCGAGATGGCGTTCGTCCCCCCAGGCAAGCTGCCAGTCCTCGCCCGCGGCGGTGGCGCGCACCAGGATGGTCGCCTCGCCGCAGAGCAAATTCAGTTTGATCGCGCCGGGCAGGTTCATCCGCCAGGCATCGGTGACGCTCCACGGCGAATGCGGCTCGGCGTCGGGCGTGGCGGCGGGTTGCGCCAGCACGTGCAGCGCGGCGGCGGCGATGGCGGCGGCGGGCGGCGTGGTGTCGAGCGCCAGCAGATCGGGGTGGCGGGCGATGAAGCCGGTGTCGAAATCCCCGGCCGCGAAGTCCGCGTCGG
>JAPLOH010000080.1:4101-10742 GCA_026400845.1 Alphaproteobacteria bacterium | reverse complement strand
GTTGGTCTGCACGCCCACCACCGCGCTATCGGCCAGCGCCGCGCGCAGCCGGGCCAATGCGGTGGCGCGATCGGCGCCGTGCACGATGATCTTGGCGATCATCGGGTCATAATCCGGCGTGATCATATCGCCCGTCCGCACCCCCGCATCCACCCGCGCCGCCGCCGGCAAACCGAGATACGACAGCCGCCCGACGGAGGGGAGGAAGTTGCGCGCGGGGTCTTCGGCATAGAGCCTTACTTCGATCGCATGCCCGCCAATCGCCAGATCCTCCTGGCGCAGCGGCAAAGGCTCCCCGGCGGCAACCCGAAGTTGCCACTCCACCAGATCGACGCCAGTGATCGCCTCGGTGACGGGATGCTCCACCTGTAGGCGGGTGTTCATTTCCATGAAATGGAAGCCCGCGCCCTCCACGATGAACTCCACCGTCCCGGCGCCGACGTAACCCACGGCCCGCGCCGCCGCCACCGCCGCCGCGCCCATGGCGTCCCGCATCGCCGGCGCCATGAAGGGGGCAGGGGCCTCTTCGATGATTTTCTGGTGGCGGCGCTGCACCGAGCAGTCGCGCTCGAACAAATGCACCGCATTCCCCAGCGTGTCGGCGAAGACCTGGATTTCGATATGGCGCGGCCGCGTGAGGTAGCGCTCGATCAGCACCCGGTCATCCCCGAAGGAGGAGGCCGCCTCGCGCTGGGCGCCGGCCAAAGCGGCGGCGAAATCCTCTGGCCACTCCACCACCCGCATCCCCTTGCCGCCACCGCCGGCCGAGGCCTTGATCAGTACGGGATAGCCGATCCGCTCCGCCTCGGCCGCCAGCAGCGCGGCGTCCTGATCTTCTCCATGATAGCCCGGCACCAGCGGCACCCCGGCCTCCGCCATCAACGCCTTCGCCTCGGACTTGCCGCCCATCGCGCGGATGGCGGAGGCCGGCGGGCCGATGAACACGACACCCGCGGCCGCGCAGGCCTCGGCGAAGCCGGCATTCTCGGACAGGAATCCGTAGCCCGGATGAATCGCCTCCGCACCCGACCGCGCGGCGGCAGCCAGAATCGCCGGGATATTCAGATAGCTCTCCCGCGGCGCCGCCGGCCCGATGCGATAGGCCTCATCGGCCATCTCGACATGCAGCGCCCCAGCATCGGCGTCCGAATAGACGGCGACGGTGGCGATGCCCATGCGCCTGGCGGTGCGGATGATGCGGCAGGCAATTTCGCCGCGATTGGCGATGAGGATTTTGCGGAACATGCGCTGGTCGCTTTGAGACAAAGGAAGATTCACCACAGAGACAGTAAGACAGTGAGGGGGGCGGGGCTACATCATGAGACGGCGCAGGCCGTTCTTGAGCGCGGCGGCGTTGAAGTTCATCAGGAGGCCGACACCGATCCCGCTGAGGCGGAGATAGGTGAGGAGCTGTGCTTCATGGATGGGCAGCAACCGTTCGACCGATTTCAGTTCGATGATCAGCATATCCTCGATAACGATATCAAGCTTGTAGCCGGCATCCAGCGTGGTGCCCTTGTAGATGATCGGCAGGGCGACCTGCCGTGCGAATGGAATGCCGCTCAGGTGCAACTCATGGCAGAGGCATTCCTCGTAGACGGATTCGAGCAGACCGGGGCCGAGATGCCGATGCACCTCGATGGCAAGGCCAATCACCCGCTCGGAGAGTTCGCTCGGTGGTGCCCGCCTCTCCCTCACTGCCTTACCGCCTCTGTGGTGAAACTTGTCTGCCCTTCACACCATCACATCCGGAACACGCCAAACCGCGTCTCCTCGATCGGTGCGTTCATCGCCGCCGACAACCCGAGCGCCAGCACGCGGCGGGTGTCGGCGGGGTCGATGATGCCGTCGTCCCACAGGCGGGCGGAGGCGAAATAGGGGTGGCCCTGGGTTTCGTATTGCTCGCGGATCGGCGCCTTGAACGCCTCCTCGTCCTCCGCTGGCCAGGTCTGCCCGCGCGCCTCCATGCCGTCCCGCCGCACGGTCGCCAGCACGCTCGCCGCCTGCTCGCCGCCCATCACGGAGATGCGCGCATTCGGCCACATCCACAGGAAGCGCGGCGAATAGGCGCGCCCGCACATGCCGTAATTCCCCGCGCCGAAGCTGCCGCCGATGATCACCGTGAACTTCGGCACCTTCGCGGTGGCCACCGCGGTGACCATCTTGGCGCCGTCCTTGGCGATACCGCCGGCCTCGTATTTGCGGCCGACCATGAAGCCGGTGATGTTCTGCAGGAACACCAAGGGAATGCCGCGCTGGGCGCACAGCTCGATGAAATGCGCCGCCTTCTGCGCGCTCTCGCTGAACAGAATGCCGTTATTGGCGATGATGCCGACCGGGTAGCCCCAGATATGCGCGAACCCGGTCACCACGGTGGTGCCGTAGAGCCGCTTGAACTCGTCCAACTCGCTGTCATCGACGATGCGGGCGATCACCTCGCGCACGTCATACGGCCGGCGGCGATCGGCGGGGATGATGCCGTAGAGCTCGGCGGGATCATGCCGCGGCGGCTTCGGCGCACGCAGCGCCACGCCGGGCCGTTTCACCGTGTTGAGCGTGCCGACGATGGAGCGGGCGATACCGAGCGCATGGGCGTCGTTCTCGGCGTAATGGTCGGTCACCCCCGAAATGCGGCTATGCACGTCCGCGCCGCCGAGGTCCTCCGCCGAGACGATCTCCCCGGTCGCCGCCTTCACCAGCGGCGGGCCGCCGAGGAAGATGGTGCCCTGGCCCTTCACGATGATGCTCTCGTCCGACATCGCCGGCACATAGGCGCCGCCGGCGGTGCAGGAGCCCATGACGACGGCGATCTGCGCGATGCCCTGGGCGGAGAGATTGGCCTGATTGAAGAAAATCCGGCCGAAATGGTCGCGGTCGGGGAAGACCTCGTCCTGGTTCGGCAAGTTGGCGCCGCCGGAATCAACCAGATAAATGCAGGGCAACCGGTTCTGCGCCGCAATCTCCTGGGCGCGGAGATGCTTCTTCACGGTGACCGGGTAGTAGGTGCCGCCCTTCACCGTCGCGTCATTGCAGACGATGACGCATTCGCGCCCGGCCACCCGGCCGATGCCGGTGATGATGCCGCCGGCCGGTATATCCTCGCCATACATGCCGTAGCCGGCGAATTGGGAGAATTCGAGGAACGGCGTGCCGGGATCGAGCAGCGCCTCGATGCGGTCGCGCGGCAGTTTCTTGCCGCGGGAGACATGCCGCTTGCGCGCTGTTTCGCCGCCGCCGGCCGCGATCACCGCCGCCTTGGCGCGCAGATCGGCGACGATCTCGGCCATGGCGGCCTGGTTGGCGCGAAACGCCTCGGAGCGCGGATCGATCTCGCTGGCCAGACGCATCAGGCGGTTTCCTTGAACAACTCGCGGCCGATCAGCATGCGGCGGATTTCGCTGGTGCCGGCGCCGATCTCGTAGAGCTTGGCGTCCCGCAGCAGCCGGCCGGTCGGGTAGTCGTTGATGTAGCCATTGCCGCCCAGCGCCTGGATCGCCTCAAGCGCCATCCAGGTGGCTTTCTCGGCGGCAAACAGGATGGCGCCGGCGGCATCCTTGCGGGTGGTGCGGCCGCGGTCGCACGCGGCGTTCACCGCGTAGACATAGGCGCGGGCGGCGTTCATCACCGTATACATGTCGGCGATCTTGCCCTGCATGAGCTGGAACTCGCCGATCGCCTGGCCGAACTGCTTGCGGTCATGCACGTAGGGCAGCACCACATCCATGCAGGCCTGCATGATGCCGAGCGGACCGCCCGACAGCACGGCGCGCTCGTAATCGAGCCCGCTCATCAACACCGCCACTCCGCCATCGACTGCGCCGAGCACGTTCTCTGCCGGCACTTCGCAATTGTCGAACACCAACTCCCCGGTGTTGGAGCCGCGCATGCCGAGCTTGTCGAGTTTCTGGGCGCAGGAGAACCCCTTGAAGCCCTTCTCGATCAGGAAGGCCGTGATGCCGCGCGGCCCGGCCTCCGGCGCGGTTTTCGCGTAGACCACCAACGTATCGGCGTCCGGCCCGTTGGTGATCCAGAATTTCGAGCCGTTCAGCACGTAGCGATCACCGTGGCGCTCCGCCCGCAGCCGCATGGAGACGACGTCCGACCCCGCGCCCGGCTCGCTCATGGCGAGCGCCCCGATATGCTCGCCGCTGATCAGCTTCGGCAGATATTTCTCCCGCTGCGCCGGGGTGCCGTTGCGCCTGATCTGGTTGACGCAGAGGTTCGAATGCGCCCCGTAGGACAGCCCGACCGAGGCCGAGGCGCGGCTGATTTCCTCCATCACCACGGTATGCGCGAGATACCCCATCGCCGCCCCGCCATATTCCTCCTCGACGGTGATGCCGAGCACGCCCAACTCCCCCATCTTGCGCCAGAGATGGTTGGGGAATTCGTTGGAGCGGTCGATCTCAGTGGCGATCGGCGCGATTTCGGCATCGGCGAAGCGGCGGACACTGTCGCGCAGCATGTCGATTTCTTCGCCGAGGGCGAAATCCAGGCCGTAGTCGGTGTTGCCTGTCATGTGTCCCTCAGGGCGTTCTCACGCCTTCAACTCCGGGAAATCCTCCTCCCGGAACTCACCAGCCGCCCGCTCCGTCCGCGCCTCTTCCGCCCCTCGCAACTCCACGCGCCGGATTTTGCCGGAGATCGTCTTCGGCAATTCGGCGAACTCGATGCGGCGGATGCGCTTGTAGGGCGCGAGCGTGGCGCGGATGTGCTTGAAGATCGACAGCGCCGTCACCGCGTCCGCCGGGTGATTGCCGCCCAGCGTGATGTAGGCCTTGGGCACCACGAGGCGCACATGATCCGGCGCCGGCACCACCGCGGCCTCGACGATCGCCGCGTGCTCGATCAGCGCGCTTTCCAGTTCGAAGGGCGAGATGCGGTAGTCCGAGGATTTGAACACGTCATCGGCGCGGCCGACATAGGTGATGTAGCCATCGGCATCGCGGCTCGCGACGTCACCGGTGCGATAGACCTCGCCGGAGAGCGTCTCGATGCTGCCGTCATCCTGCTGGTAGCCCTGCATCAGCCCGGCGGGGCGGCCTTCGAGCGGCAGGCACACCGCGCCCTCATCGGCGTCGCGGTCCTCGGCGTCGAGCAGGCGGATGCGGTAGCCCGGCATCGGCACGCCCATGGAGCCCGGCTTCACGGGCAGGCCCGGCGGATTGGCGATTTGCAGGGTGGTCTCGGTCTGGCCGTAGCCGTCGCGGATGGTGACGCCCCAGGCCGCCTCGACCTGCTCGATCACCTCAGGATTGAGCGGCTCGCCGGCGCCGAGCACCTCGCGCAGGCTCACTTTATAGGACTTCAGGTCCTCCTGGATGAACATCCGCCACACCGTCGGCGGCGCGCAGAAGGAGGTCACCTTGTGCTCCACCAGGGCGGATAGCAGGGTCTGCGCGTGGAAGCGGCCGTGATTGGCGATGAAGATGGTGGCCCCCGCGATCCACGGAGCGAAGAAGCAGGACCAGGCATGCTTCGCCCAACCCGGCGAGGAGACCGCGTGATGTATGTCGCCGGGCTTGAGGCCGAGCCAATACATCGTCGAGAGATGGCCGACCGGGTAGGTGCGGTGGCTGTGCAGCACCAGCTTGGGTTTCGCCGTGGTTCCGGAGGTGAAGTAGAGCAGCATCGGCTCATCCGCCCGCGTCGGCGCATCGGGCGTGAAGGCGGCATCGGCCGCGAGCAGCGTCGCGTAGTCCACGCAGCCCTCGGGCGCGCCTGACGTGGTGATGCGTGGCACGCTCGGCGGCAGCATGGCGAGCTTTCCGGCATCCTCGGCCGAGGTGACCACGAAGCGCACCCGGGCGCGGGCGACGCGCTCGGCGAGATCGGCGGCCGTGAGCAGCGTCGTCGCCGGAACCACCACGGCACCGAGCTTCATCGCCGCCAGCATCACCTCCCAGAGCGGGGCGAAGTTGCCGAGCATCAGCAGGATGCGATCGCCCCGCTTCACCCCCAGCGCGCGCAACCCGTTGGCGACGCGGTTGGAACGCTCGGACAATTCGCCGAAGGTGAGGGTGATTTCGCCGGCGCCGGTGACGATGAGGGCGGGATTGTCGCGCAGCGGGCCGGCGGCGAGTTCGGCGTCGAACCAGTCGAGCGCCCAGTTGAAATCGGGCAGGTCGGGCCAGCGGAACCCGTCATAGGCGGCGCGGTAGTCGGTGCGGTGCGCGATCAGGAAGTCGCGCGCCGCACGGAAGGCGGCTGTCCCGGCCATCTCACGCCACCTCGCCGCGCGCGAGCCCCGAGAGCCACTTGAAGACGACGGAGAAATCCCGTCCGCCTTCGCCGGCATCGTTCAGCGCCTGGTAGATTTCGGCGGCATGGGCGCCAAGCGGCGTGGGGGCGCCGACGCTCTCGGCGGCATCCTGGGCGAGCTTGAGGTCCTTCAGCATCAGCGCGGAGGCGAAGCCGCCGGTGTAGTCGCGGCCAGAGGGGGCGGTGGGCACCGGGCCGGGGGCCGGGCAATAGGTGGTTAGCGCCCAGGACTGGCCGGTGGAGGTCGAGGTGATGTCCCACAGCTTCTGGCGGTCGAGCCCGAGCTTGTCGGCCATCACGAAGGCCTCGGCGACGCCGCACATGGCGACGGCCAGCATCATGTTGTTGCAGATCTTGGCAGCCTGCCCGGCGCCGGCGGC
>JAPLOH010000080.1:0-4091 GCA_026400845.1 Alphaproteobacteria bacterium | reverse complement strand
CGGCGGCCCCGGCATGGATGATGTTCTTGCCCATGCCCTGCAAGACCGGAGTCGCCGCAGCAAACGCTGCGTCTGTGCCGCCGCACATGAAGGTGAGCGGGCCGGCAATGGCGCCGCCGGTGCCGCCCGAAACGGGGGCATCGAGCATCGCGATGCCGCGCCCATCGGCGGCGGCGGCCACTTTCTGCGCGGTGGCGACGTCGATCGTCGAGCTGTCGATCAGGATCGGGCGGGTGTTGATGTTCTCGAGAATGCCGCCCGGGCCGAGATAGACGGTATCCACATGCCGCCCGGCGGGCAGCATGGTGACGATCGCCTCGGCGCCGCGGATCGCCTCGGCGATAGTGCTGGCGCCCTTGCCTCCGGCCTCGACGTGCTTGGCAACGAGGTCGGGGTTGAGGTCAAACCCCGTCACGGTATGGCCGGCCTTCAGCAAGTTGGCGGCCATCGGCAGCCCCATGTTGCCCAGCCCGATGAGTGCGATAATCATGACGCCTCCAGCAATTTGCGGGCGATGATGACCCGCATGATTTCGTTGGTACCTTCGAGAATGCGATGGACCCGGAGATCGCGCACGTAGCGCTCCACCTGGTAGTCCTTGATGTAGCCGTAGCCGCCATGCAGTTGCAGCGCCTCGTCGCAGATGCGGTGGCAGAGATCGGTGGCGAAGCGCTTGGCCATGGCGCAGTGCTTGGTGGCATCCGGCCGCCCGGCATCGAGCGAGGCGGCGGCGCGATGCACCATCAGCCGCGCGGCATCGAGCTCGGTCGCCATATCCGCCAGCTTGAATTGCAGCGCCTGGAAATCCGCGATCGGGCGGCCGAAGGCGCGGCGCTCCTTCACATAGGCCAGCGCCGCATCGAGGCAGGCCTGGGCGCCGCCAAGCGAGCAGGCGGCGATGTTGATGCGCCCACCATCGAGCCCCATCATGGCGAAGCGGAACCCCTCGCCCTCGCGGCCCAGGCGGTTCTCCTGCGGCACGATGCAGTCGGCGAAGTTCACCAAGGCGGTCGGTTGGCTGTTCCAGCCCATCTTGCGCTCGGGAGCGCCGAAGGAGAGGCCCGGCGTGTCCTTCTCCACCACCACGCAGGAAATGCCCTTGGCGCTGTCATCCCCGGTGCGCAGCATGGTGACGTAGAGATCGGATATCCCGCCGCCGGAAATGAAGGCTTTCGAGCCGTTGATGCGGTAGGTGCCGTCGCCCAGCGTCTCGGCGCGGGTCTTCAGCGCCGCGGCATCGGAGCCGGAGCCGGGCTCGGTGAGGCAGTACGAGACGAAATGCTCGGCCGAGATGATCTTCGGCAGAAAGCGCGCCCGCTGCTCGTCATTGGCGAAGCGCGACACCATGCCGGCGACCATGTTGTGGATGGTCAGGAAGGCCGCGGTGGAGGGGCAGGCATAGGCCAGTTCCTCGAAGATGATCGCCGCATCGAGCCGCCCGAGCCCGGTGCCGCCATGTTCCTCCGGGATGTAGATCGACGCGAAACCGAGGGCGGCGGCCTCGCGCAGCTCGGTGGCGGGGAAATGGCGCGCCTCGTCCCAGGCGCCGGCATGCGGCAGGATCTTCTCGCGCGCGAAGCTGCGGGCGGTTTGCTGGAACGCGCGTTGGTCGTCGCTGAGTTCGAAATCCATGCGGTCCTCCCACGCCGAGCCTGTAGCGTATCGCCGGGCGGCTTAGAAGGCCACGCCGGGGCGGACCATGTAGGTCACCCCCTCCCCATAGCTCGCGAGGTCCGCCCCGTCGGCCGGGCGGAAGCCGAAGCGGGACCAGAAGGCCGGGGTGCCGTCGACCGCGATGAGGGCGTGGCGGCGGAAATCCGCAGTCTGCTCCAGCATCCGATGGATCACGGCGGCGCCGGCGCCGTGGCCCTGTGCGTCGGGATGCAAAGCGAGGTCATGCACGAAATAGCAGTCCCGACCACTCGGCACGGCGCCGAGTGTGCGGTTGAGCACGGGCACCTCGCCGGCATGCCAGGGATGGCTCAGCAGATAGCCGGCCAACCCCGCCGCGCCGTCGAGTGCGAAGCAGCCGGCGGGGAACAGCGCGATCCGCTCGGCCAACACCTCGGCATCCTCGGGGTGATCCTGATGGACGAGGTCGGCGATGGCGAGCACGCCGGCCAGATCGTCCATCCGCAAGGCGCGCCAGGCGCTCACCCGAGTTCGGGTCGCATGCGGGCGGGGAGGGTGGCGAGGCTTTCCACCGTGTCGAAATCCCTGAGCACCGCGTCATCCCCCACATCGATCTCCGCCACCTGCTCCATGTGCCGCTTCAGCAGCGCGCGCGCGCCGGCATCGCCGGAGAGGGCGAGGATGTCTGGGAAGTAGCGGCGGTTCCACAGGATCGGG
This sequence comes from Alphaproteobacteria bacterium, assembly GCA_026400845.1. Classification (GTDB taxonomy): domain Bacteria; phylum Pseudomonadota; class Alphaproteobacteria; order Acetobacterales; family Acetobacteraceae; genus CAIYPH01. The sequence continues at coordinate 1,742 of JAPLOH010000080.1, read as the reverse complement.
TTGCCAATCTTGCCCTGATGCGTCGGCACCACGATGGCGCGGCCCTCGTCCGGGTCATGCGCGGCGATGATCTGGTCGATGATCCGCCCGGTCACCAGCGGCATGTCGCCGAGGCAGACGATGGCGGCCGGGGCGCTCTCCGGCACCGCTGATATGCCGGATTTGAGCGAGGCCGCCAGCCCGTCGGCGTAGTCCGCGGCGTGCACGAAGGTGACGGGGCGGCCCTTGAGCGCCGCCTCGATCTCCGGTGCCAGATGGCCGGTCACCACGATCACCGGGCGGGCGGAAGTGGAGAGTACGTTGTCGACCACCCGGGCGATCATCGGCTTACCCGCGCGATCGGCGACCAGCAGCTTGTTGTAGGGCGCCATGCGGGTGGATTTGCCGGCGGCGAGGATGACGGCGGCGGCGGTGGGGCGCGGCGGCGGGGCCTCGCGGGCCACGGCGCGGGCGCGGGGCAGAGGCCGGGCATCGGTGTCCTTCAGCAGCCCGCCGACCCCCATGCGCATGATCTCGGCGCGGCCAAGCGGCAGCCCGGCGGCGATGCGTTGCAGCACCCAGTCGATCCCGTTGGGTTTGGGCGAACGGGCACAGCCGGGCAACACGAGGGCGGGGATATCGCCGATGCGGCCGATGCAGATGAGGTTTCCGGGATCGACCGGCATGCCGAAATGCACGATCTCGCCGCCGGCCTGCACCACCGCGGATGGCCCCACATCGCGCCGGTCCACCGTGGCGGACGCGCCGGCGACCAGCAGGATATCGGCCCCCTCCGCCCGCAAGGCCAGGAGTTCGGCCGCGATCGCCGACGCGTCATGGGCGCAGCGCCGGGCCGGCAGCAGCCGTCCACCAAGTGCCGCGACCCGCCCTTCCGTCGCCTCGATGGTGCCTGCCACCACACTGTCCTTCAGCCCCGCGAGTTCGCTCAGCACCAGGCCGACCGTGCGGCGGGCGAATTTATGCAGCGTGATGGCGCCCGATCCCCGCGCCGCCTGCTCGATCCGCGCCAGCGCCGCGCCGGGCACCGCGAAGGGGATGATCTTGATCGTCGCCACCATGTCCCCCGCCGCGACGGGGGCGTAGTCCGGCAGGGTGGCCACCGTGAAGGCCTCGTCGATCCCGTTGATCGCATCGATCGCGGCGGCATTGACGCGCAGCAACCCGGCGGCATCGGCATGCAGGTTCACCCTCCCCGTCACCGCCCGCCGGCGCGAGAGCAGCGGCGCATCGAACGCCCGCGCCATCCGATCCGCCGCCTCGTTCTCGGCCACATCGCCGGCATCGAGCCGCGCCGCGATCACCTCCGTCCTCCCCGCAGCGCGCAAGGCGGCGATGGCGGCGTCATCCAGCACGGTGCCCTTCTTCAGCATCCGCTCGGGCAGGCGATGCGAATGGGCGAGTACGGCATCGAGCGCGTCGGCGAGGGGGAAGGAGGCGAAGATCATGGGTTCTGGCTTATCGCCCAGGTTGCGCGAGCAGCGCCCGCAGCTTCGCGCCCAGCATCGGCAGTTCGTCGGCGATGATCGACCAGACGATCTTCATGTTGATGCTGTCATATCCGTGGGCAACGCGGTTGCGCGTGTCGTATGCAGCCCGCCACGGGATGTCCGGTTGTTCTGCGGCGAATTTTGGACATTTGCGCATCACATTCCCGGCTGCTTCGCCAATGCTAAGGATATTCCAAATCACAGCGTCCTGGACCAAACGGCTGGCGAGGAAGCCTGCGGCATCCATACCTGCCA
>JAPLOH010000114.1 GCA_026400845.1 Alphaproteobacteria bacterium | reverse complement strand
GGACCTCGACGGCTTCCTCAACCGCGCCGACGAGGTCGCCCATTCCCTGCTCGAACAGGGCATCACCGGCATGAAGATCTGGCCGTTCGACATCGCCGCGGAACGCAGCCAGGGCTACGACATCACCTCAGCCGAGCTCAACACCGCCCTCGAACCCTTCCGCAAAATCCGCAAGGCGGTCGGCGACAAAATGGACATCATGGTGGAGTTCCACTCCCTGTGGTCCTTCCCGATGGCCTGCAAACTCGCCCAGCGGCTGGCCGAGTTCGACACCTACTGGCACGAAGACCCCTTCCGCCTCGACAACCCCCAGGACCTCCTGGAATACCGCCGCCACTCCAAGGCCTGGGTCTGCGCCTCCGAGACGCTGGCGATGACCCACTCCTTCCGCGACTACCTGCAAACCGGCGCCGCCGGCGTCGTCATGCTCGATCTCGCCTGGTGCGGCGGTATCTCCGAGGCCCGCAAAATCGCCGGCATGGCCGAAGCCTGGCATACCCCCATCGCGCCGCATGACTGCACCGGCCCCGTCGTCTTCATGGCCTCCTGCCACGTCTCCCTCTTCGCCCCCAATGCCCTCATCCAGGAAAGCGTCCGCGCCTTCTACACCGGCTGGTACAAGGAACTCGTCACTGCGGTGCCCCCGGTCCACAACGGGCAAATCAGCGTCGACTTCTCCAAGAACGGCATCGGCATCGAGCTGCTGCCAGGGATAGAGAAGCGGGCGGATGCCACGGTGCGGGTCTACAAGTAGTAGGAAAGCGGGAGTGCATTTGTCGAAAGGTGGAACGGAATCTCGGACGAACTCATCTTCTCGACGTCATATCACCGCCGGATCGTCGTGAAGTAGGCTTTCCGCGTAGGAACGAGGGAGTCAGAAATTTCATACCGCGATTTGCTTCCGCCCTTCGCCCGCCGGCTGGCCCGGCGCTTCCTGCCGCGCCCAAGCCCGGCGGTCGCGCGCCCGGGCGCTTTTGTTGAGTGGGGCTGCGATACCTGCGGCGTCCTTTCGGTCCCCGGCTGCACGATGTTCTTTTCCTACGTCCGTTTCGAGATGTTTGTCGATCCCGCCGGCATCGGCCTGGATTCAGCGGCCCCAGTAACTGCCGAGATCGTGCTCGCAGGAGCCGCTCCGTTGCAGACCGTGACTTGCGTGCCGGCCGGCGCGGCCTGGGCGGTGACCGGCGAGGCACTGGTGACGCCTGCTGCCTTTCCTGGCGACGGCCGGCTCGATCTGCGCCAGGCGGAACGTGTCTGGTCGATCCACTTCGCCACACTGCTCAACCTCGCGGCGGCCAACCAGTCGCACCCGCTGTTTCCTGAGTTTACCGGTGCGGTCGAAGCCTGGTGCGCGGAGCATCCTGCTGGCCGCCCCCGGATGCTCGATATCGGCGGTCGTGCGCGTAGTGGCGTTCAGCGCAGCGAGCATTTCCCAGCCTGCGATGTCACCACCTTCGATATCGTCGCGGACCCAGGGGTCGACGTGGTGGGCGACGCGCACGAGATGTCGCGGCATTTTCTTCCGGAGAGCTTCGATTTTGCGCTTTGCATCGCCGTGTTCGAGCATCTTGCGATGCCCTGGAAGGTCGCCGTCGAGATGGCGCGGGTGTTGAAGCCGGGCGGCCTCGCGCTGATTTTCACCCACCAAACGATCGGCATGCACGACCTTCCCTGGGACTTCTTCCGCTTTTCCGACTCGGCATGGAGCGGGCTATTCAATCGCTACACCGGCTTCGAGATTGTCGCCGCGCGACTTACCAGCTTCATGCACATCGTGCCGCGTGCGTGGAGCGAGCGGCATCGACTGGCCGAGACCGCCGGCGGCTTCGAGGGCTCGGCAGTGCTGGTCCGCCGCATCGGCGTGCCGGTGGTCGACTGGCCGGTGCCGTTGGGCGAGATCATCAAGACACACTACCCGACTGCCTGACGGCGATGCGCATCCTGCTGACCGGCGGCGATGGACTCTGCGGCTGGCCCCGCGCGCTCGACCTCAGCGCCTCTGGCCATGAGGTGCTGATTCTGGCGAACTCGGCACCGCCTCGCTGACCCCGATCTTGCCGCTCGATGCGCGGCGTGCTGCCTGGCGGCACGTCATGGGGCACGAGATCGGCTTTCGGCAGATCGACATCGCGACCGGCTACGAGGCCCTACGCGATACGGTGGAGGCCTTCCGGCCCGACGCAATCGTGCATTTCGCGGCCCAGCGCTCTGCGCCCTATTCGATGCTTTCGCCCGGCCACAAGCGGCACACGCTGGCCAACACCACCCATTCCCTGCTCGCTGCCTTGGTAGAGACCGGCATCGACGCGCATCTGGTCCATCTCGGCCCGATTGGTATCTATGGCTATTCGGGCAATCGGACAGCGATTCCGGAAGGCTATATCCGCGTCGCGCTCGACCCGGAGGCGGAGCCGGCGGAGATCCTCTATCCCGCCGATGCGGGCAGCATCTACCACATGAGCCAGGCACAGGAGCAATTGCTTGTCGCGTTCTACTGCAAGAACGACTGCCTGAGGATCACCAGCCTGCAACAGGGCATCGTCTGGGGCTGCAGCCGAAGCGCATCGATACGACGCATCTGGACGCCGAGTTGGAGCTTGTGCGCACCCATATCGCCGCCGCCGATCCAGCGGCGCTGGAGGCCCGGGTACGCTGGCGGTAATATCAACGCTCGGTGACTGGGACCAATCGGAAGGAAGGGCGGGGGGCGTTGCCCCCTCGACCCACACCAGGTCCGGAGCGCGCCTTCGCGCGACGGGCCGAGCCCCTGGACCTCATGCCTGATGAGTCCCGATCAGCAAGCATTGGTATAAGGCCTGCGCTCAGCGCCCGGCGTAGGTTCCCTGCTCAAGGGCGGCGAGGAGTGCGAGAGCCTTGGGGTCGGCGAAGGGGAAGCTCTGGGTCATCACCACGCCGGCGAGCCCGTTGGCGGGGTCGAGCCAGTAGTAGGTGTTGAGCAAGCCCGCCCAGGCGAGGCTGCCGGCGGGGCGGCCGTGCGGGCCGGGGGCGGGATTGGTGAGGAAGGCGAGGCTCCAGCCTGGGGTGGTGCCGGGGAACAAATCGACGTCGAAGCTCAGCATCGGCATCGCCGTGCGCATCGGCGTCACCGCAATGGCGCCGAGTTGGTTGCGTCCCATCGCGGCAACCGTCTCGGGGCGCAGGATGGTGGCGCCATCGAGCGTGCCGCCGTTCAGCAGCATGCGCAGGAAACGCAGGTAGTCTGCCGCGGTGCCCAGCAGCCCGCCGCCGCCGGCGAGGAAGCCAGGTCCCTTGGCGGGCGGGCGGCTGGTCGAAACCAGGGTGCCGTCGGGTTGGCGTTGATGCGTGCCGGCGACGCGGAGCCGCTGCGCGTCGGTGAGCGACCATGTGGTATCTGCCATGCCGAGCGGATCGGTGATCTCATCGCGCAAATACTCGCCGAGGTCCCGCCCGGTGACGGCCGTGATGGCGTGGCCGACGATATCGGTGCTGATACCGTAGTTCCAGGCCGTCCCGGGGTCGAACAGCAGCGGGATGCGGGCGAGTTCCTCGTGCGAGCCCGGCAGGGCAGCGATGCCGAGGCCCTTGCACATGCGGGTGTAGTCGGCGTTCCAGAATTCGTAGCTGTAGCCGGCACTGTGGCTGAGAAGCTGGCGGAGCGTTACCGGGCCGGCGGCCGGGCGCAGGCGCGGGGTGCCGTCATCGGCGAAACCGTCGAGCACCTGGCGATCGGGGCGTCGAGGCTGAGGCGGCCCTGCTCGACGAGTTGCATCGCGGCCACCGAGGTGATCGCCTTGGTCATCGAGGCGAGCCGGAAAATGGCGTCCGGCCGCATCGGCGCGCCGGTCGCGAGATCGGCGGTGCCGAAGCTGCCTTGATACAGCGTGGCCGCGGCGGAGGTCGCCATCGCGACCACGCCAGCGATCGCGCCGCTTTCGGTGGCGGCGCGCAAGGCGGCATCGATGCTGGACTTGCCGACCATGCTGGCGCTCCCCGCGTTCACGCGCCTCGATACCGGGGCACCGGCCATCCGGCAAGCGGCCGGCTATTTCGTGGCGGGGCCGGCATCGAGCAGTTCTAGATTTTGCGCCGCGAGATCGGCCGCCGCGCTGTCCGGGGCAAGTTCGATGACACGCTGCCAATCCACGCGGGCGGACTCCGGGTCGTCCAGCCGGTGGCGAATGATGCCGCGTTCGAGGAGCGCCTCCGGGTAGTCCGGCGTGATCGCCAGGGCGCGGGCGATGTCGAGCGCCGCGGTTTCCAGCCGGCCGGCGTGGCGGTTCGCGGTGGCCCGCAAGGTCATCGCGTCGCTCCGCTCGGGGTCGGCGGACAGTGCGCGGTCGAGATCGGCCACCGCCTCGTTGTAGCGCTCCAGTTGCGCGGCGATGGCGGCTCGGTCGATCAGGATATCGATGTCCTCGGGGCG
>JAPLOH010000164.1:39790-44700 GCA_026400845.1 Alphaproteobacteria bacterium | reverse complement strand
TCGGCGCCACAGGCGAGAGCCTCGGCATGGACCGGCAGCTCAAATCGAACACATCCAAAACCCGCAGCCATTCGCTCTTCCGCCAGGGCTGCATGCTCTACGAACTTATCCCCAACATGCCGGAGCACAGGCTCGCCCCTGTCATGACAGCCTTCGCCAAGGCCATGTCACAGGCCAGCCAATTTAATGGACTGTTTGCAAAATCGAAATGAGGGGATGGTTGAGGCCCGCCATAGAACACACGAACAACCTCCACCACGCCCGGCAGAATACGGTACGCCACCACCACACGCCCAAACATCGGCAAAATACGGATGCCCGAGCCAAGGTCAGTCCGCTCGCGGCCCAATTCGGGGAAGTCGCGCAAGATCAGGCATTGCGCGCGTATCTGCTCCACGAACCCAAGTGCGCGGGTTGGGTTGTCGGGGGCGATGACGTCGTAAATTGAGTCGAGGTCCTCACGTGCGGTGAGGCGATAGAGGAGCCTCATCCCCGCGCGCGGCGGCGGAAATGTTCGGCGACTTCTTCATCCGTCAGCGACGGCCGCGGGTCCGCATCGGCCTCGGCAATTTTGGCGCGGGCGATTGCGACGCGTTCGGCGCGGAGGGTCTCGGTTTCCTGCCATGCGCGCATCGCCTCGCGAATGACCTCACTGTTGGAGGCGTACGCTCCCTGCGCGACCTTGCTGCGGATCAGGCGGGCCATTTCGGCGGGCAGGGTGATGCTCAGACGCTCGACGTTCTGCATGAGGGCCTCCAAAGCGGCATGATGGCATGAAGTAATACTTCATGCCACTTCTACCGCCTCACCTCTACATTCCAATAGGCAATCACCGGGCTATCCAGGAACCCCGCTACGTCGGCGCGGATGGCGGAGACGGCGTCGTATTGGCCGAGAAGGGTGTAGGGCTGCATTTCGGTGAGGCGGCGGTGGTAGCGGTCGAGGGCGGCGGCGCGGTCGGAATCGGGGGCGTTGAGGAAGGCTTCGCGGAGGCGTTCGGTGTCGTCGTCGCAGGCCCAGCCCACAAAATTTTTGCCGCCGCAGGTCATGTCGGTGGCGATGTTGGTGAGGGGGTGGGACATGATGACGCCGGGAGCGCCGGTGAGGAAGAGGTGCCAGAGGTCGCGGTTGCGGAGGCGTTGGCCGGTGGTGCCCCAGTCGCCCCAGAGCATTTCGACGTTGAAGCCGGCGCGTTTGAGGGCGTCGAAGGCGACTTCGGACATTTGGCGGAGGGTGGGGATTTCGGTGGTGGCGACGAAGGTGAGTTTTTCGCCTTTATAGCCGGCCTCGGCGGCGAGTTGGCGGGCTTTGGCGAAGTCCTGTTTGAAAGCTTCGCCGCCGGCCGGGGTGCCGAAGGGGGCGCCGCAGATGAAGTAGCTGGCGCAGGTTTTCCAGTAGTCGGGCTCGCCCCAGCCGGCGGCCATTTCGTCTTCCTGGTTGATGGCGTAGGCCAGCGCGCGGCGCATCCGCGGGTCATTGAAGGGTGGGATGGTGGCGTTGGGGCGCAGCATGTTCTGCGACATGATGGGCGCGAGTTTGACGATGCGGCTGGCTTTGTTGCGGGCGAGGACGGGCACCTGGTCCAGCACCGGGCGTTCCAGCATGTCCACCTCGCCCGCCGTGAGGGCGGCGGCGGCGGTCGCGGCGTCGGGGATGACGTGCCATTCGACGCGATCGACTTTGACGAGGCGGGCGCCGGCGAGGCCGTCGGGCGGTTCGGCGCGGGGGGTGTAATCGGGGTTGCGGGTCCAGACGGCGCGGTGGCCGACGACGCGTTCATTGGCGGCGAAACGGAAGGGGCCGGAGCCGATGGCGTTGTCGATGCGGGTGGTGATGGGGGCGCCATCCGCCCCCAACACGTCCTTCGCCCGCATCACCGCCGGAAACCGCGCCGGCGCCGCCGCCAGCGCGAACAACATCGCCGGGAACGGGCGGGACAGCCGCCATTCAATGGTATCGGGCGCCACCACCGCGATCCCCTGCGTCATCGTGGCGAGCCGCGCGCCCACCGAATCCATCGCCATCCAGCGCCGCGCCGAAGCCGCGACATCCTCCGCCGTCACCGGTTCGCCGCTGTGGAACCGCAGCCCCGCCCGCAACGTAAAGCGCCACACCAGCCCATCCGGCGAGACGGACCACCGCTCGGCCATCATCGGCTTGGGTTCCAGCTTGGAGTCCCAGGCGAACAGGCTCTCGTACATCATCTCGCCGGCGATCAGCGAAATCCAGGCGGTGCCGAACATCGGGTCGATCACCGTGAGGTCGGATTGCGGCACCACCCGCAAAACCTTGGTTTGCGCCCCGGCGGGGCCGGCCAGCAATCCCCCGGCGGCTAGGATGGCGGCGATCAGGGCACGGGCAGGGCGCAGCATCGCGGGCTCTCCTCGAACGGGGCTGCCCGCATCATACAAATTCCACCCCCGGGGGCAGCAAGAATTTTTACCGACGCATTAGTTTTTATAGTTGACTTTTATCTCCGTTTAATCTAACTTCTCCCCATCCACCACCGAAGAGGTCCCCAACCCCATGCCCACCCCAATTTCCCCCGCCATGCTCGCTGTCGTGGAGGCCCTGATGGGGGTACTGCGCGCCGTGCTCGGGGTGATCGGGCGGGAGGTGGCGGATTTGCCGGAGGGGGATGCGCGGCGGACTGCGTATCGGCGGATGGTCGCTGATTTGGACGGGTTGGAGCGAGCGCTGCTCGGCGGCGCTATGCGCTCTTGCCCGGTCGCGCCGCGGACTCGGAGTCCGGCCGGGCCGCGCCGGCGTGATGGCCGCGGCGCCGCCAATGCGACGATGCCTCCCGCCGTGGCAACCCGCATCCCCCGGCGCCGGCCGCGTGGCGCCCGTTCGCCGCCAAGGTGCCCGCTACGCCACCGATCGCCGGGAGACCTCCGTTCGCACGGCGGTTTCCCGACGTCTAGTTTGTTACGATATCGTATTCAAATCGGCCACGCGGCCGGCAGGGTGGTCAGCCCGCGCAGGGTGAAACTGCGGCGCCATTGCGGGGTATCTTTCTCGGGCAGGGTCAGCCCCGGCAGGCGGCGGAGCAGGCCGGCGAAGGCTTCCTGCGCTTCGATGCGGGTAAGCTGGGCGCCGAGGCAATGGTGGATGCCGCCGCCGAATGACATCGGCCAGATTTCCTTGCGGGTGATGTCGAGCCGGTCCGGCTCGGGGTAGACGTCCGGGTCGCGGTTGGCGGCGCCGAGGAAGCACACCACGCTCTGCCCGGCCGGGATTTTCACGCCGGAGAGTTCGACCTCCTCGTTGGTGCTCCGCCCGGTGAGCTGGACGGAGCTGTCGTAGCGCAGCAGCTCGTCCATCGCGTTGGGGATCAGCGCGGGGTCGGCCTTCATGGCCTCCCACTGGTCCGGGTTGCGATGCAGCGCGAGCAGCCCGTTGCCGATGAGGTTGGCGGTGGTTTCGTGGCCGGCTGCGAACAGCAGGCCGACATTGGAGGTGAGTTCCTCGGTGGTGAGGCGGTCGCCGGCCTCTTCGGCCTGGACAAGTTTGGTGATGAGGTCGTCCTTGGGGTCGCGGCGCCGACGGTCGAACAGTGCCTCGAAATAGGCGTTGGTGGCCATGGTGTTGGCGTTGGCGATGTCGAGCTCCTCGCGGGTCATCGGCACCGGATCGAGCAGGCGGCCGTTTTCGCGGGAATTCGCGAAGAACTGCTCATGGTCCTCCTCGGGGATGCCCAACATGTCGCAGATCACGATAATCGGCAGGCGGTGGGCGAAATCGGTGATGACGTCCATGTGGCCCTGGGCGGCGACACGGTCGATCAGCTGATCGACGATGGCGGCGATGCGGGGGCGCATTTCCTCGACGCGGCGGGCGGTGAAGGCCTTGGTGACCAGGCCGCGCAGGCGAGTGTGGTCGGGCGGGTCGAGCACCAGCATGGTGCGGCCAAGCCAGGCGCGAGCGGGTTCGTTGATGGCGTCCGGCCCGTAGGAGCGGGTGATGTTGCCGACGTAGTCCTTGCCGAAGCGCTTGTCCTTCAGCACGAGGGCGGCGTCCGCGTTGCGGGTGACGATCCACATGCCGAGCGGGGACTGCCACACCGGCATCATCGCGCGGAGCTTGTGGTAGAACGGATAGGGGTCGGCGATGAACGCGGGGTCGAGCGGGTTGAAGGCCAGGCTAGCTGACATGGGGGCCTCGTGAAACGGTTGCGCTCTTCTAACCCAATTGGGGATGGATTGCGCCAGGGAGATTGTGGGGGCAGGCTGCGCCTCACTGAACGGGAGGAAAACCAATGCCCATCATCCAGAACACCTCGCTTGCCCGGCTGCGCGCCGGGAAATTGTCGATCGGCTTCGGCGCCGGCGCACTGCGCACGGTGGCGACCCCGATGTTCGCCAAGGCCGCCGGGTTCGACTGGCTGTTCGTCGACATGGAGCACGGCGCGTTCTCGGTGAACGAGGCGACCCAGCTTTGCATCGCCGCCCTGCCGACCGGGGTGACGCCGATCGTGCGCGTGTGCTTCGGCGCGCTCGACGAGGCGACCCGCGCGCTCGACAACGGGGCGCTGGGCATCGTCATCCCGCATGTCGATACGCCGGCCCAGGCGAAAATGGTGGCGGATGCGCTGCGCTTCCCGCCGCGGGGCACCCGCTCCTGGGGCGGCGGGGTTGCCGTCTACGGCTATGCGCCGCCGGGGGTGGCCCAGGCGCAGGAGGAGATCAACAACGAGATCCTCGTGGTGGCCATGTTCGAGACGGCGGAGGCGGTGGCCAATGCGGATGCGATTGCCGCGACGCCGGGGATCGACGTGCTGCTGATCGGCACTTCGGATCTCAGCGCGGACCTCGGCATCTCCGGCCAGATCGGCCACGAGAAGGTGCAGGCCGCCTATCGCGCGGTGATCGATGCCTGCAAGAAGCACGGCAAATACGCGGGCATGGGCG
>JAPLOH010000164.1:0-39735 GCA_026400845.1 Alphaproteobacteria bacterium | reverse complement strand
ATATCGGCTGGGGCGCCCAGTTCGTGCTCGGCGGCGCGGACCAGATGTTCATCATGCAGGCGGCGACGGCACGGGCAACGTTCCTCACGGGACTAGCCGGCGGATAACCCGCCAAGCCCGGGCGGTCACGGCAAGTTCATCGCCGGCGGCCGCCTTGTGGGGAGCGGTTTGTCTTGAACTTGAACCGGCGCGCTTGGTACATGGCGATGGCCTCCCACATCTCGGTTTGCTCCGCCGGAACTCCGTCGGCAGGCAGGGCGGCAGTGATGGGTTGGTGATTGTCTTGCACGAAGGATGTCGGTTTTGAACCTCAGAATGGCCTTGCCGAAAAACGCGATCGACGCGCTCGACTGGGCCGTGACCACCTTGTGGCAGAGCGGCGAGCATGCTCCGGCCCAACGGGTTCTCTATTCCTCCGATGACGAAGCCGGCAGCGCCGCCATTGCCAACGGCCCCGGCGGCGGATCCTCGGGCGTGACCGTTTCGGCGTCGGCGGCCTCGCCGTTCATCATCAACATTTCGTGGAACACCTCCGTCGCCGCCGCGCCGGCCGGCTTCAAGGATGGTGTCCTGGCCGCTGTGCAATACCTCCAGAGCCAGTTCACCGACGCTGTCACCATCAACATCTCGGTGGGCTACGGCGAGGTGAACGGTACCGCGCTCGACTCCGGCAGCCTCGGTTCGAGCGCCAGTTTCTTGGCACCCACCACCTACGGCACCCTGCGTTCGGCGGTGATCGCGGACGCCATCACTGCCGATGACAAGGCCGCCGCCGCCTCGCTGCCGGCCACCTCCCCGGTCAGCGGAGCGTTGTGGACCACCACGGCGGATGCCAAGGCGCTCGGCCTGATCACCGCCAACGGTACCGCGACCGATGGTTTCGTCGGTTTTTCCAGCACCTTGCCGTTCACCTACAGCGGAGCGATCGCCGCCGGCTCCTATGATTTCAACGGCGTCGTGATGCACGAGCTGACCGAGGTGATGGGCCGCGGGCTGCTCACCGGCTCGACCGTCGGAGGTTCCACCCCGAGCGACGAGTTGATGGACCTGTTCCATTTTTCGGCGCCCGGCGTGCGGGAATTCTCTGCCGGCACACCGGGCTACGTGTCCGCCGATGGCGGGGCGACAGTGATCGGCACGTTCAACTCCTTCGGCAGCGGGGATGCCGGCGACTGGTCCTCGGCGATGGGCAACGACGCGTTCAACGCTTTTTCCAGCAGCGGCGTCGTCAACCCGGTCTCACCAGCGGATTTGCGCACAGTCGACATCATCGGCTGGAACCTGGCGTCCGGCGTGTTGCTGACCGGATTGAAGGTGTCAGCGGCAACCGCCTCGCTCAACGCCGCCCAGGCAACGGCCGGCCTGGTGGCCAACGCGGCGCTCGCCAACATCACCCAGATCGGCGGCCCCTCCGCCGACAGCTATAGTTTCGCCCTCGGTGGTGCCGGCGCCGCGAGTTTCAAGCTCACCGCCGCCGGCACCGGCGCCACGCTCAGTACCACCAAGAACATCGGCGGGGCCCCAGGCGGCAAGCTATATCCGCTGACCATCACGGCAACCGACAACACTCCCGCCCCAAAGGTGAGCGTGACGGCGGCGCTCGGCGTCATCGTCGGTACCTCGGCGGTGGATACCATCAACGTCGCCACCCTCGCCGGCGCGCTCGGCTCCGCGACGGCGTGCTTCGTCTACGGCGTCGGTGGCAACGACACCATCGATGCGACCGGAATGACCGGGCGGATGTCGCTGGTAGGCGGCGTCGGGGCGGATCGCATGACCGGCGGCTCCGGGGTCAACACTTATCTTTATGGAGCGGCCGCCAATTCAACTTCCGCCTCGATGGACATCATCACCAATTTCCGCGCAACGACCGACCTGATCGACCTCACCGGGCTCGGCCAGCCTCTCGCCTATGCCGGCCGCCTCACTGCCGGTAAAACCCTCGCCGCCCACTCGGTCGGCTACCAGATCACCGGCGGCAATACCTTCGTGCTGGTCAACACGTCCGGCGCGGCGGAGGCGCTGAGCGCGACCAACATGAAGATCGAGTTGCTTGGTTCGATTGGGCTAGCCAGCAGCAACATCCTGCGTCTCTGACGGCGTTCAGCGCGGAAAGCGGACCATCCCGAAGGCGGCAACGATGAAAATCGTGACCGCGCAAACCAGCGTCGTCGCCGCAAGACCGATGGTATCGAGGATGCTGGGGGCCAGCATCATCGCGATCAGCGCGCCGAAATGGTTCAGCATCATGAAGGCGCGCACCGCCGAGCCCATGTCGCGGCCGGGCACCGCGAGCTGGCGCAGAGTGGCGACCGTGATGTCGTGCATCGGCCCACCGATGGCGGCAATCGAGGAGCCCAGGAACAACCAGGCGAACCGCCAATCCGGCGGCGCCAAAATGGCAGCCAGCGCCATGATCGCGATGCCGAGGGCCAGCAGATGGTTGCCCCAGAAGATCGTCCGCCCGGTGAGTGCCCGCAGCCCACGGCTGCCGGTGATCAGCGTCGAGAGCAGGTTGACGCCACCGTATCCCATCATGATGTAGCCATACGCCGCGAGCCCGCCCCCTCCCCCGGGGGCCGTGACCCCGGTCTGCTCGATGATCAGCGGCAAGGCTACGAAGAACGCGGTGAACCAGGCGCCGTTGATCCAGCCGCTGACAATCAGCATGAACCACAGCAGGGCATGCGGCCGTAGCACGCGAAACCCACGCAGGATCGCCCGGGTGCTGGCAGCCGAGGCGGCGAAACCGAGCCCGGCCACGGCGACGAAAGCCCAAAGCGGCGCGATCGCCGTTGCCGCCCCGACGATCGCGGGGCCGAGCAGGCGTGAGAGCCGGTCCGTGGTGTCGATCAGCGCATTGGCCGCCGGCAGCTCATCGGGGTGGCGGACGATGCCAGGCAACACGGTCTGCATCGCCGGGCGGTACAGCCCCATGCCGATCGCCATCAGGAACACGCCGACAAACAGCGACCAACCGAGCGGCGCGCCCGCGATCGCCCAGGAGGCGGCGACGATGAACAACGCCCCGACCCGCAGCAGATCCGCCAGGATCATCATCCGCCGATGCTCCACCCGGTCCGCCCAGGCGCCAGAGAACAGCGCCACCGTGAGCATGCCGATCGACATCGCCGCGCTGATACCCCCTGCCGACGTGCCGAACACCGAGGCGGCAACCCAGCTTCGGACGACCGAAAACATCTGGTCCCCGATGAGCGCGACCGACAGCCCGCCCCACAACAGGCGAACCGGACGCGTGGCGAGCGGGCGGAGGAGGCGGGGCGTCAGGTCTGCCGCGTCCAGTCCGCCAGCGCGATCCGCGGCAGGTCGAAACGGTCCCGCGTGCGGCTGTACCAGCCGGCGCCATGCAGGCGGCCGATGAGGTCGAGCTTCTCGTTGTCGATATAGCACCGCTCGGCGTTCAGCACGGCGTCGTCGCGCACATGCACCGCCAGCACCTTGCCGATCACCAGCGTGCGATCCACGCCGAGATCGATGTTCATGAACCGCTCGCACTCGAAGGCCACCGGGCTCTCGGCGATGCGCGGCACCTTGATCTTGCTGCTCGGCACGGTGGTGAGCCCGGCCTCCGCGATCTCATCGACGCCAGCCGGGAAATCGATCGCGGTGACGTTCATCGCCTGGGCATTGGCGTCGGAGACCATGTTGATGACGAACTGGCCGGTCTCGCGGATATTGTTCCCGGTGTCCTTGGCATCGCCCGGTTTGCGCCCGCCGATGCCGATGATCACCAGCGGCGGATCGCCAGAGATGGCGTTGAAGAACGAGAACGGTGCGGCATTCACCAAGCCCTTGGCGTCCTGCGTCACCACCCAGGCGATCGGGCGGGGACCCACGGTCGAGACCAGCAGCTTGTAGCGGTCCTGAGGGGATATCGTGTCGAAATCGAACAGCATGTCGCGGCTCCCGTGCCGATGTGTTGGACGTGACATGAGCCCGCGGGGCCAGCCTGTCCATATCGCACGCTGCCGCTTGCCAATGCGTGAAGCGCAATCCTCCACACCGCCGAGGATTCATCCCGCATTAAGTCCTTGGCGCAATGCTACGCCCAGTCACTCTGGAGACATCATCGATGATGAGGCCGCGCACGCTGTCGATCGGCGGCAAGATCGCCTTGGCGTCCTTCGCCGCCCTCGCCTTGCTCGGCGTGTTGACCGCGACGATGCTGCGCACCCTCGGAGACCTCGATCGCCTCGCACTGCATACCCTTGCCGTGCACGAGGCCGAAAGCCAAACCGGCACTGCCCTCCTCGCCGCTCGTACCGCGCAGATTTCGGCGCTGGAACTGCAGGGCCAGCAGACGACGGACCGGGTGGAGCAGTCCCTCACCGCGGCTCGCCGGCAAATCGAGCGGGCGCAGTCTGACCTGAAGGAGGCTGATAGCATTGCACCAGCGGAGTCCAAGACGCTGATCGCCCGCGCGCTTACGGCACTCGCCGCCTATCGTACCGCCATCGAGCGCACCGCGGAACTCCGCACCACCGTGCTGGCGGAGCGCGACAACACCTTCCTCACCGTGCAGTCGCGCTTCGAAAGCACCGTCGGCGCGACGCGACGGGATCTCGGACTGGAGGACCTCATGCCATCCGAGATGGAGGAGCTGCAGGAACATGTGCGGGTCTATCAGCTTACGTTGCTCTCCATGCGCGATGCCACCAATCGCTTCCTCGCGACAGGGGATGCCGGGCTTTCCGAACGCGTCACCGCCGCCGATCTGGCATCCGAAACCCATGTTCCCGCCATCCTGAGCGCCCGGATTTCCGACGATTTCCGCGAAACCGTCGAGGACATGGCAGCCAGCGGCCTCAAGCTGCGGCAATCCGCCCGCCGGTTGTTCGATGCCGCCCTGGGCGTGGCCGCCTTCAGCACCGGCCCCGCCGCCGCGGCAGCGATGTCGCTGGAGGCCGACGTCGGCGCCGTCGCGCGGGTCTTCGACGCCAGCACCGAAACGGCGCTCGCCGAGGCCGGTGCCGCCCAGGCCGCCGCGCGGGTGACGCTGCTGTGGCTCGCCGGCGGGATCGCCCTGGTGATGCTGATCTCCGGATTTCTCACCGTGCGGGCCATCGCCCGGCCGATCGCGGCGATGACGCGGGCGGTGCAGGACATGGCGGCGGGACGAACCGATATCATCATTGGCTATGCCGGTCGTGGCGACGAGGTGGGCCGCATGGCGGAGGCGCTGGAGGTGCTGCGCCAGGCGGTCGGCAAGGCTTTCGTGCAGAGCCAGATGATCGAGCAGATGCCGCTCGGCATCGCCACCGCCGCCGTGGCGGAGGGCTTCCGCATCGGCTTCGCCAACCCTGAACTTGCCCGCCTGCTGCAGGAAGCGGGAGTCGATCTACCGGTCGCAGCGGGCGCGCTCGCCGGGCAAAGCATCGACGTGCTGTTCGACGAACCCGGGATGCTGAACGCGGTGATCGCCGACCCCGCGCTGCTGCCGCATCGCCTGCGCACCACCGCTGGCCGCAGCAGCTTCGAGGTATCGATCTCGGCACTGCGGACCCGCGATGGCACGTATGCTGGGCCGATGCTGGCCTGGCGCGATATCACCGGCGAGACCGGCATGGCTGGGCGCTTCGAGCGCTCGATCGGGCGCGTGGTCGGCGAGGTGGGCGCGGCGGCCGCCGCGATGCAGGCGACCGCCGCCGACATGACCGCGGCGACCGCGGCGAGCGGCGAGCGGCTGATGCTGGTCGCCGGGGCCTCGCGCGAGGCGACGATGAGCGTGCAGTCGGTCGCCAGCAACGCCGAGCAGCTTGCCCACTCCGTCGAGGCCATCGCCCGCAGCGTCGCCGAAAGCGCGGCCATCGCGCGCAACGCGGTGGCCGAGGCAGAGGCGACCGACCATAGCGTCGCCGGGCTGTCCGAAGCCGCCGGACGGATCGGCGATGTGGTCCGGCTCATCAGCGACATCGCCGAGCGCACCAATCTCCTCGCGCTGAACGCCACCATCGAGGCGGCCCGGGCCGGCGATGCCGGGCGCGGCTTCGCGGTGGTGGCCAGCGAGGTCAAGACACTCGCCAACCAGACCGCGAAGGCGACCGGCGAGATCGCCAGCCAAATTACCGCCATGCAGGGTGCCACCGGCCAGGCGGTGGGGGCGCTGCGCTCGATCGGAACCACCATCCAGCGCATGCATGACATCTCCGGCGCCATCGCCGCTGCGGTGTCCCAGCAAGGTGCCGCGACCCAGGAGATCGCGCGGGCCGTGCAACAGGCCGCCGCCGGTACCGCCGGGGTGGATGCCAATATCGGCGAGGTGACCGGCGCCGTGCAACGCACCGGCGAGCAGGCCGCCGGCTTCGCCGCCGCCGCAACCCAGCTCAGCGCCCAGTCGGTGCAGCTCGCCGACGAGGTCAAGGACTTCCTCGATCACCTCCAGGCCGCCTGATCCCGCACGGCGGCGCACGACGCTGGCGCGGCGGGCCGGCTTGCGGCATCATTCCGGCACCTGCCCGGAGGGCCGTGATGCGCGTCGTCCTGACGTTTTTGCTTCTGTTCGTCGCCGGTGCGGCCGAGGCCGCCTCGTTCGACTGCAAACGCGCGGCCACTCCGGTCGAGCGGACGATTTGTGCCGACCCTGCCCTGTCGCAGCTCGACGAGCGCACCGTCGGCGCTTATGGCGCGGCGGTCGAGACGCTCGGCATCAGCGACGACCTCAACGACCCTTCCGGTGACCTCATGCTCAGGGGCCATCAGGAGTGGTCGGCCGCGCGCAACCGCTGCGGTGCCACGAGTTCCTGCCTGTTGCAGCAATATCTCCGCCGCCTCTCGGTGCTCGGCTTCAAGCCGGACAGCCTGGCCCCCTCGCCGCTCGACCCGGCAATCGGGCGCTACGGCACCCCGGTCGATCCGCCGCGCGAACTGGTCGTCATGGCAGCGCCTGGCGGCGCAGCGCTGGTCAATATCCGGGTGAGCGCCGCGGATTGGACCTGCGTATTCACCGGCATCGGCAAGGCCGAGGCTGGCGGCGCGCTCCGCGTGACCCGCGCCGATTTCGACGGCACCGCGCATGGCCCGCACGCCGTGCTGCTGACGCCCTCGCGCCTCGGCTTCCTCGTCCGCCACGCCGATGCCAAGGACAATGTGTCGGCCCAGTTCTGCGGCGCCGGCGGGTCGCTCGAACACCCGTTTCCACGACGGAATTGAAGGCAAGCGGAAGAAAGCGGTTCTTTTTTGAAAAAAAGAACCAAAAAACTTTTATCCGTTGCTCCGCTCTCTCCCGGGAGAGTGCGGAGCAAATGGAAGAAAAGTTTTTGCTTCTTTTTTCAAAAAGAAGCGCTTCCTTGCCGTACCTCCTCGGCGCGCAACACTGTGATCGCCAGAATCGGAGCCGATCTGCCATAGCAGGGCTGATTTTCCTGCGGAGACATCGAATGCGCACCTTGATCATCGCCGCCTGCCTCGCCCTGCTCGCTGGATGCGGCAGCAGTAATTTTGACCGGGTGACCACCGGCGCCGGCACCGGGGCGGCCGGCGGCGCCGCCATCGGCCTGCTGGGCGGGCCGGTCGGCGTCCTCGCCGGCGCCGCGATTGGCGCCGGCGTCGGGGCGGTGACCGGCGGCGTCACCACCCCTCAGCAGATCGACCTTGGCAAACCGGTCTGGAAATAGGCCCGGCTCAGCCGCCGGCGACGTAGGCCCGCAGGCTCTCGACCTCGCCTTCCTGCGCCATGATGCGCGCCTTCACCACGTCGCCGATGCTGACGATGCCGATCACCCGGTCGCCGGCCATCACCGGCAGATGGCGGAAGCGCCCCTCCGTCATCAGCGCCATCGCCTGCGCGACCGTGGTGCCGAGGGCGACCGTGCTGACCGTTCGTGTCATCAAATCGGACACCGCCATGTCGAGTGCCGAGGCGCCGTGGGCAGCCAAGGCCGCCACGATATCGCGCTCGCTCGCCACCCCCAGCAACGCCCCCTCGGTGCCCAGCACCACCACGGCACCGATGCGCCGTTCGGCCAGGACGACGGCGAGCACGGCCAGGGTGTCGTCCGGGCGCACCGAGGTCACGGCGTTGCCCTTGTGCTTCAGTATCGCGGCGACAGTCATCGGCGATCCCTCCACTTTTGGGGGCCGGTTGTCAGGATGCTGAAGCCCCCGGAGCGGAGCCTGCGCCAAACCCGCATCGCATTGCAAATGGTAGGTGTGCACTGCAACAAAGCAGCCGGCGCGCTATCCCGACAACCCAAGCTGGGTCGCCACCAGGCGGGCGAAATACCCATCCCGCGCCACCAGTTCGGCGAACCCGCCGCGCTCGACGATCCGCCCGCGGTCGAACACCAGTATGTCATCGGCGTCGCGCACCGTGGACAGCCGGTGCGCGATGATGAAGCTGGTGCGCCCGCGCATGAGATGGCCCAACGCGGTGGCGACCCGCGCCTCGGTCGCGGTATCGAGCGCGCTGGTCGCCTCGTCGAGGATCAGGATCGGCGGGTCTTTCAACAGGGCGCGCGCGATGGCGAGGCGCTGGCGCTGGCCGCCTGACAGCGCCGAACCGCGCTCGCCCACCATCGTGTCGTAGCCCTCGGGCTGGGCGAGGATGAAGTCATGCGCCTCGGCGGCCCGGCAGGCGGCCTCGATCTCGGCGGCACTGGCATCGGGCCTGCCGATCAGCAAATTGTCGCGGATGGAACGGTTAAACAACATGCTGTCCTGGAACACCACGCCGATCGCCCCGCGCAGGCTGGCGAGCGGGATGTCCCGGATGTCGCGCCCTTCTATGGTAATGCGGCCGGCTGCCGGGTCCCAGAACCGTTCCAGCAGCGCCATGCAGGTCGATTTCCCCGCCCCGGTAGCGCCGACCAGGGCGACACGGCTGCCGGCGCGGGCGATGAAGGACACCTCCGCGAGCACCGGCGTGCCGCCGGGATAGGCGAACCCCACCGCCTCGAACGCCACCGCGCCGGCGCCCGGCGCGAGCGGGGCGGCGTCGGCGCGGTCCGGCACGGTGCTGCTTCGGTCCAGCACGGCGAAGAAATCGGCGATCCCCGGCATCTCCAGGAACAGCCGGTTGGCGAAATGCACCGCCCCGTCGAGCCGTGCGATCAGCAGCGCGGCGAGGCCCATGAAGGTGACGATGTCGCCCACATCGGCCTGGCCCGCCGCGTTCAGCGCGATGCCGGCGATCACGATAGCGATCACCGCGAGCGAGCTTGCCGCCCGCGTCATCACATTGGCCAGCGCCCACCAGTTCAGCACCGGGAATTGGTGGCGGATCACCTCGGCCACGATGCTGCGAAACCGCCCGACCTCTTCGGCCAACCGGGTGAAGGACTGCACGACGGTGACGTTGGCGAGCGCGTCCTGCGCGGTGCCGACCAGATGCACCTGCCAGTGCTGCGCCTGGCGCTGGCCGCGCTCGGTCTTGCGCACGACGATGCCGATCAGCACCGCGAACAGCACGACGAGCGCGATCAGCACCAGCGCGAGGCGCCAATTCAGCAGCAGCGTCAGCGGCAGCAGCACGACGATGGCGAGGTAGACCGCGAGTTGGTCGCGGAAAAAGCCTAGCCACAGCCAGAACATGGTGTCGGCACCCGACAACATCGTCTTCATCAGGCCGCCCGATTGCGCATCGCCATGGAAGGCCGGCGGCAAGGTCAGCACGTGCTCGTAGAAGCGCTGCATCACCCGGAGCCGGTTACGATGCGCCAGGCGCTCGGCGTGCAGCGAGGAGATGATGTTGAGCCCGATCGAGGCGGCGATCACCGCGATCCACACCCCAAGCAGCGCCGCCTCCCCCACGAAGGTGCCGGTGGCCAGCATCTGGATCACCCGGCCAAACAGCAGCGGCTCGACGAACAGCAGCGCGGCCAGCGCGAGATTGGCCAGCGCCAGAATTGCGGCGAGACGGCGGTCCTGCCCGAGCTCGCCGATCACCCTCGCGTAGAGGCGCAGGAAGCGCACCGGCTCAGCAGGCCCGTTCTAGCATGCGACGGGGGCGAACCAACGGCTGGGCGCCACGAACTCCTCCTGGGCGGCCACGGTCAGGATTTCCCGCGATCCCGCTTCGACGGTGCGGCGGAGAAGGCCGAAAATCGCGCTGCCCGCCTCCGCCATCGCCGCCGGGGCGCTGCCGGTCTTGATGCGGTGGAACAGGAACAAGGCGGCGATCGCATCGCCGGCGCCGTTGATGGCGAGCGGCAGCAGCGGCGTGCGCAGCAGGTGGAAATCGCCGCCCTCGCTGCACAGCATATCCATCGCATCATCAGGGGTTTCGTTGGTACGCAGGCTGGTGAGCAGCACGATGCGCGGGCCGAGCGCGTGCAGCTTGCCCACCGCCGCCTTCACCTCGGCAAGCGTGGTGCAGGGCATGCCGGTCAACAGCCGCAGTTCGAACAGGTTCGGCGTCGCGATATCGGCCGCCGCCAGCGCCTCGTCGCGGATCATCTCGGGGATCCCGGCGCGGACATAGACGTCGGTGTCGTCATCGCCGATCACCGGGTCGCAGCAATAAATACAGCCGGGATTCGCCGCCTTGGCGCGACGCACCGCGTCGAGGATGGCGTGGCCGATTGCCTTGTCGCCCATGTAGCCCGACAGCACCGCATCGCAGCGGGCGAGCGCGCCCCGCGCCTCGATGCCGTCGATCAGCCGGCCGACCTGGGCGCCGGTGTAGACGTCGCCGGTCCAGTCGCCATAGCCGGTATGGTTGGAGAACTGCACGGTGTTGACCGCCCAGACCTCCGCCCCAAGCCGCTGCAGCGGAAACACCGCACTGGCATTGCCGACATGCCCGTAGGACACCCAGGACTGGATGGAGAGGATATTCACGCTGTCCTGCCGCCATCGACCGGCAGCAGCACGCCGGTAATGAAGCTCGAGGCATCCTCGCCCAGCCACACGCAGGCATTGGCGATATCGGCGGGCGTGCTCATCCGCCCCAGCGGGATGCTGGCCATGAACTTCGCCTGCACGTCCGGGTCGTTCGGCTGGCCCATGAACAGCTCGGTGAGCCCGGTGCGGCCGAGCACCGGGCAGATCGCGTTCACCCGGATATTGTCGGGCGCCAATTCGAGCGCCATGCACTGCGTCATCGTATTCACCGCGCCCTTGGTGCCGTTGTACCATACGAGCCCCGGCCGCGGGCGGATGCCGGCGGTGCTGGAGATGTTGATGATGGAACCGCCCCGCCCCTGCGCGCGCAGCACGGGTATGGCGTGCTGGCTCATCCAGTAGATCGACTTCACGTTCACCGCGTAGACCCGGTCGAACGTCTCTTCGTCGACGTTCAGCATCGGCTGGTTGCGATGCGTGGTGCCCGCGTTGTTGACCACGATGTCGAGCCCGCCGAACACGCCGACGGCGGCCTCCACCATCGCCTTCACGTCATCGCCCTTGCTGACATCGCCCTCGATCGCCGCCGCACTTGGGCCAAGCTCGACCAGTACGCGCCGCGCCGCATCGCCGCTGATGTCGGCCACGATTACCTTGGCGCCCTGGTTGACGAACTCCCGCGCGATCCCTTCGCCGAAGCCGCCACCGGCCCCGGTCACGATCGCCACTTTGCCCTTGAGCCGCATGTCGCCATCTCCTGAAATACCGGCGATGACTATGCCTCCCGGCCCCGTGGCGTCAAACTCCGCCAGCGCGACTTGCCAGCCGGCGGCGCTGACACTAACCCTCAGCCGAACCGCCACCGGGGACTATATCATGCCGACGCCGAAGCTCTTCGAACCGATCGCATTCCGCTCCGTCACCGCGCGCAACCGCATCGCGCTGGCGCCGCTGTGCCAGTACTGCGCCACCGACGGGCTCGGCGATGACTGGCACATCCAGCATCTCGGCGCGCGGGCCATGGGCGGCGCCGGCATTGTATTCACCGAGGCGACCCATGTCTCCGCCGTCGGCCGTATCACCCCGGGCTGCCTCGGCCTCTACAACGACGAGCACGAGGCCTTCCTCGCCCGCGTGGTGAAACTGATCGTGTCGGGCGGCGCGGTTCCCGGCATCCAGCTCGCCCATGCCGGCCGCAAGGCCAGCACCTCCCCCCCCTATCACGGCGGCAAGCCGATCCCGCTGAGCGATCCACGCGGCTGGCAGCCGATCGGCCCGAGCGCCATCGCCTTCGGTGACGGCTACACCCTCCCCGAGGAACTCAGCCCCGCCGGCATTGCCGACATCATCGGCCAGTTCGCCACCGCCGCCGCGCGCTCCCGCCGCGCCGGGTTCAAGGTGATCGAGCTGCATGGCGCCCACGGCTATCTCGGCCATTCATTCCTCTCGCCGATCTCCAACCGCCGCACCGATGCCTACGGCGGCGACCTTACGGGCCGCTCGCGCTTCCTGTTCGAGATGATCGAGGCGGTGCGCGGCGAATGGCCGGATGACCTGCCGCTGTTCGTCCGCCTTTCCTCGGTCGACTGGATGGAAGGCGGCATCCAGCTCGCCGATACCGTCGAACTCGCCCGCCGCCTCAAGGCGACGGGCCATGTTGACCTCATCGACTGCTCCTCCGGCGGCGGCGCCGCGGTGGGGCCGAAAATCCCCTCGCTGCATCCGGGCTACCAGGTGCCCTTCGCCGAGGCCGTCAAACACCAGGCGGGGCTCGCCAGCGGCGCCGTCGGCCTCATTACCGCGCCCGAGCACGCCGCCGAGATCATCGCCAACAACCGCGCGGATATCGTGCTGATCGGCCGCGCCATGCTGGCCGACCCGGCCTGGCCGCTGCGCGCCGCCAAGCATCTCGGCGCCCCGCTCGACCTGATGCCGCAATACCAGCGCGCCACCATGACCTGAGAGCCAATGCGCACCCTCGTCTTCTGCACTGCCTACGCGGCCAACCAGGACATATGGGAACGCCGCTACCGGCGCTGGCTCGATGCCATTCTCGCCAGCGACCTTGCTGCCGACCAGATTCTGCTGGTCGACGACGGCTCTCCCGTGCTGCCGGACTGGGACGACGCCACCATCGTCGACCAAGCCGGCCCGCATGAAGGCCACGTCGTGCTGCATCACTTCGCCGACCGCCTCGGCCGCCGTTCGCTGCTCGACTTCCCCGGCTGGTACCGCTCCTTCTGCCACGCCGCGCGCCACGCCGAGGCCGGCGGGTTCGACAAGATCGTGCATATCGAGAGCGACACCTATCTCATCACCCCCCGCGTGCGCGGCTACGTCAACAGCATCACCGAGGGCTGGACAGCACTGTGGTGCCCGCGCCACGGTTTTGCGGAGACCGCAATCCAGATCATGGCCGGAAACGGCGCTACTGCCTACCGCGCCCTCGCCGATCGCCCGCACAGCGATTTCGCCGGGCGTGAGTTCGAAATCCAGCTCCCGTTCAGCCATGTCGAACGCGGCTTCATCGGTGACCGCTACGGCGAAACCGCCGCTCCAGTGCCTCGCGATGCCGACTACGCCGTGCAGGCGCTCGAATCCTTTGACGACACCTATTTCTGGTTCCTTCCTCCGCGCCGCGCCCACGACATCCCCACCCGCCGCCCCGCCCCCCCTGGCGCCGAGCGCTATCTCGACCTGCTCGAACGCAGCCTCACCGGCACAATGTGGCACGACCCCAATTTCGCGCCTGGGCTTCCCGCGACCTTCGACGCCCCCCGCCGTGCCGAGGGCCGCGATTGGCCGTTGACCGCCCCCACCATGATGGGCGCCGCCCGCCTCGCCAATCTCCGCCTGCTCGCCGAAGCGGCTCTCCAGGAAAACATCCCGGGTGACTTCATCGAGGCCGGCCTCTGGCGCGGCGGTGGCGCCATCCTGCTCCGGGCCGTGCTCGCCGCCTACGGCGACCCCGCCCGCCTCGTCTGGGCCGCCGACAGCTTCCAGGGGCCTCCCGCACCCGACCCCACCTTCCCCCACGACGCCGGCGACGGCCACCACACCATCCCCGCTCTCGCCGTCTCCCGCCTCGACGTCGAGCGCAATTTCCGCCACCACGGGCTGCTCGACCCACAGGTGAAATTCCTAGCCGGCTGGTTCGCCGATACCCTCCCGATTTTCCCCGGCGAACGCCTCGCACTCATCCGCCTCGACGGTATCCTCTACAGCTCCACCATCCAGGCCCTCGAAGCCCTCTATCCGCGCCTCAGCCCCGGCGGCTTCGTCACCATCAACGGCTACGCCTTCGCCGCCTGCGCCCGCGCCGTCGACGACTTCCGTACGCGCCACCACATCCGCGCGCCCCTCCATCGCATCGACTGGACCGGCCGCTGGTGGCGCAAGCCACGCTGACGGTGGACACAAAGTGAAGCGGCCCCGTTTGGTGGAGTGTTGGGGGACTTGGGTGAGTCCGTTTCCGTTATGACGGTGGCCATGGCAGCGTCGTAGGCCATTGGCGAACGGTGACTACGCCCGCCGGACGCCATAAAACTGCGGGAAGCCTCGGGGAACATCGCGCAGGGATTTGCGATAGGCAGTGGGCTGATAGAACACGCCGGTTGGGATGTAGGGCACCGTTTCGAAGCTCACCCGCTGCATCTCGCGGCAGATCGCGGCCTGGGCGGCCTGGTCGGGTGCATCAAACCAAGCGTTGCGGAGTTCCTCCAGGCGGGGGATATCCGCCCAACCGAAGGTTGCCGTCTTGCCGCTGCCGCGGATGTAGTTGTGGGCTGCGGGGTTGAAGGTGTTGACGCCGGCGGTGGAATTGCTGAAGGCATTCCAGCCACCCTTGTCGATGGGCTGCTGGCTGGCGAGGCGCTGGATGACGGTGCCCCAGTCGAGCGCCTGGAAATCGACATTGAAGCCGATCTTGCGCCAGGCATCGGCGACCACCTGGCCCTGGGCGTTGAGGCTCGGGAGATCGGTGGCGACGAGGAAGACGAGCTTCTCGCCTTTGTAGCCGGACTCGGCCAACATCTTGCGGGCCCGGTCGAGGTCGGGCGGTTCGCGCACCGCCTCCATGCCGATGTCGCTGGCCATCGGGGTGTCAGGCAGGAAGAAGCCGACCTTGTCGCGCCACATGGTCTTGTCGGTGCCGGCTATGGCCTGCATCACGTCGGCCTGGCTGATGGCGGCCAGGGCAGCACGGCGGATGGCGGGGTTGTCAAAGGGCGGGTTGACGAAGTTGAAACGGACGATGCCGTAGCCACCGGTGCTGTCGGTGACTTCGAGGTTGACGTTGTTGTGGCGCTTCAAAACGGGCCAAAAATCCGTCGTCGGCTGTTCCCACCAGTCGATCTCGCCGGATTGCAGGGCGGCCGCGGCGGTAGCGGCGTCGGGGATGGTGACCCATTCCACGCGATCGAAATGCACCACCTTGGGGCCGGCCATCAGGCTGGCGGCGCCTTGGGGGCGGGGCACGTAGCCGGCGAACTTCTCGTAGACCACGCGCGAACCGGGAACCCGTTCGTTGGCGGCGAATTTGAACGGGCCGGAGCCCACCATTTCAGTGACCTGGGCGAAGGCATCGGTTTTGGCCAGACGCTCGGGCATGATCGCCGCCGTGTTGGCGCCGGTTTTGCCAAGCGCGTCGGGCAGCAGCGGGAACGGCTTCTTGAGGCGGAGCTCAACGACCTTGTCGGATATCGCTGTTATTTCGTTGGTGGCGGCCATCAGGGCGAGACCGAAGCTGTCGCGCTTGCCCCAGCGGGCGAGGCTCGCCACCACGTCGCGCGCCAGGACCGGGGTGTCATCGTGGAATTTCAGGCCGTCCCGCAACGTGAGCTTCCAGGTCTTGCCGTCATTCTCCACGACGTGACCCTCGACCATCTGCGGCTGGGGTTTCCAGTTGGCATCGACGCCATAAAGCGTATCGAAGACCAGCAAAGCATGATTGCGGGTAACGAAGGCGGTGGTCTGCACCGGGTCGAGGAGTGCGAGATCGGCCTGGGGAACGAATTTCAGCACCCGGCTGCCCTGGGCCGCGGCGATGGCGGGGGCCGCAAGGGCCGCTGCGCTGCCTGCCAGCATGTCACGACGACGCATCATAACCCTCCACTTTCCGCTTCTTGAAACTTGAGCCTACATGGTGGCACACGGAAGGGCCAGATGGCTCATGGGGATGATCGGCCGCCTCAACCTGGTGGCGGCGTTTGCGCCACGCTTGGCGATCAAGTCCCACGCCCAGCGGTGCAGCGGCCACCGGAGACCATATTCCGGAGCGCGGCGGGCGTGCCCAGGCAGGCGTTGGGCAACCCGATGTCAGGCGGATCGCTGGTCCCTTCCCGCCTCCGGCCAAACGGGCAGCGTCTGTTCCCGGCCGGTGGCGGCGGCGGTTTCGGCGGCGGCGATGCAGGCGATCAGCGCGCCCGCCTCGGCGGCGCCCACCGGCGGCCTGGTGCCGTCGCGGATCGCCGCCCGCATCGCCAGCCATTCCCGCGCGAGGCCATGGCGCAGCCAGTCCGCTTCCATGGCGCCGGGCAGACTGGTCCAGTGGCCGCCCTGGCCGATCTCCACGCCGCGGATGAGGTCAAGCCGCAAGATGCCGTCCTCGCCGACGATCTCGGTGTCGTTCACCCCGGTAGTATCGCGGTAGCCGGCGCTGGTGAGGGTGGCGAGGCCGCCGCCGGCGAAGCGGAGCAGCAGGAGATCGACGTCGGGCACGGGCTGGTCGTGAAAGCTCGCCGCCGACATCGCCGCGACGCGCTCCACATCAGCGTCCATCAGCCAGACCAGCCGGTCGAGTGCGTGGATGCCGGCCGTGAGCAGCATGCCGCCGCCGCTCTCCCGGGCGAGGTGCCACGGTTGCCGGTTGGCCTCCATCCACCGCTTCATCATGGCGCTGCGACCGACGCGCGGCCGGCCGATACGCCCGGCGGCGATCGCCTCGCGCGCGGCCAGGCAGGGGGCGACGAAGCGCATCACATGGGCCACCAGCAGTTGCACGCCGCCAGCCTCGGCGGCGCGGGCCATGGCGACGCAGTCGGCGAAGCTGGGCGCCATCGGCTTTTCCACCAGCACATGCTTGCCGGCACCCGCGGCGGCGATCGCCATCGGGGCGTGCAAATGATGCGGCGTGGCGATCAGGATCACGTCGATGGCGGGATCATCGAGCAGTTCGCGCCAGTCCGCGCAGGCACGGCCGCCATGGGTGGCGACGAAGCGGCCGGTGGACTCCGGCGAGCCTGCGGAGGCGGCGATCAGGCGGAAATCGGCCAGCCCCTCCAGCGCCCGCATGTGCTGGGCCGCGAAGTGTCCGGCCCCGGCGATCCCGATCCCGATCATGATCCGGCGCCCGCGGCGTAGATTCGGTCAGCCAGACGCATGGCGCGCAGATAGTCGGCGAACCCCACCGGGGGCGGCCTGCCTTCGCGCAGGCAGGCGAGGGTCTCGGCCATGAAGGCGCGATAGCGGGTGCCGCCCGGCACTGGTGGGACGGCGTAGCGGGCGCCGTCGTCGAGGGTCGCGGCGTCGCAGGTGGCGCCGCGATCGATCAGCGTCGCGCCGCTGGCGGCGATGCGCCATTCGTAGTCGCCGCCCGGACGCATGGAGGCAAAGCTGTAGCCGGTCTCGACCGTCACAATCGGGCCGCCTGGCACCGAGAGCAGCGCGACGGCGTAGTCGTCGACCGCCTCACCATGGGCGGTATTGCGCACGGCGGCCCCTAGCAAAGCAGGCTCGGCGCCGCCGAACAGCATCAGCGCGGCGTCGATGGCGTGCAGGCCGAGATTCCGCAGCGCGCCGCCGCCACCGATCGCGGGGTCAAGCAGCCAGGGCACGCCGTCCACCCGGTAGCGCTCGGGCGGGCCGTTGATGATGCGGAAATGCGCGTGCGCGAGGCGCCCGAGCCGCCCGGCGGCCTCCAGCCGCGCCATTTCCGCCCATACCGGCGAACAGCGATTGGCGAGCGGCACCGCGATGAAGTGGCCGGGCGGCGGCGCGATGGCGGCGAGGCGGGTGGTATCGGGCGCGGCCGGCTTCTCCAGCACCATCGGCAGCCCCGCGGCGAGCACGGCGCGCGCCATATCCGGCACATCGGCGGGATGGCCCATGACGACCACGAGGTCTGGCTTTGCTGCCAGCAACGCCTCCATCGTGGCCGCTGTGGGCGCATCATGCCGGCTGGCGAAGCTGGCGTTGATCGCCGGATCAGGGTCCCATACGCCCGAGACATCTGCGCCGGCGGCGCGGACGGCATCGAGATGCATCGCCGCATGCCAGTGGCCGACCCCGGTGATGGCGATGCGCATATGCCGTGTCCTAGTTCTTCGCCACGTTCCAGAACACGAATTCGCTCGCGTTCACCACCCCCGTGAGAGATTTCCGCCACGCCTTGGGCGCCAGGAACTGCCCGGCGATGACGTAGGGCATCACCTCGTAGAAGCGCTCTTGCAAGGCGTCCATCGCCGCTCGCTGTGCCGGCGACGTGGTGGCGGCGAAGAAGCGATCCCGCCGCGCCTCAAGCTCGGGATCGCAGGGGTTGGGCACGAAATTGGGCAACCCGCAGGGGGCGCGCAACTGCGTCGCGGTGAGCGGGCTGCCGACCACCCGGCCGGGCGCCCAGGTCGGGTGCAGGTGCCAGCCCGGCGAATTCGGCCCCGGCTTGTCGCCGCGAACCGAGCGGGTGACCACGGTGCCCCAGTCGGTCGCCTGGAGGTCGACGTTGATGCCGGCCTCGCGCATCAGCTGGTTCAGCACCAGGGACATCTGGTGCATGATCGGCTGGTCGGCGGGGTCCATCAGCACCACGGGCTGCCCGGCATAGCCGGCCTGGCGCAGGAGCTCCTTGGCCTTCGCAACGTCCGGCTTGGCGAAGGCGGCCGTGCCGGCGGCGCTTTGGTTCACCGAGCCGCAGGCCATGATCGACAGACACGGCCGCTCATAGTCGGGATTGCCGATCGCTGCCCCCAGCACCTGCGCCTGGTCGAGCAGATGGGCCATCGCGCGCCGACCTTCCGGCTTGTCGAACGGGGGATGGGCGGAATTGAGCCAGAAGAACGCCTGGCTGCCCATGGTATCGAGCACCTGCACCACCACATCGGGCGACTTGCGCAGCACCGGCAGCAGATCGACCACCGGCAGATCGAGCCCGTCGATCTCGCCACGGATCAGCGCCTGCACCTGGGTTTGCGGCTCCGGCATGAACACCCATTCGACGCGATCGACCCGGGCGACCTTGCCGCCCCAGAACCCGTCGGGCGCCTCGGCGCATAGACCGCCTTGGCGCCGGGCACCCAGTCGGCCAGCACGAAGCGGAACGGGCCGGAGCCTACCACGTCGGAGAACTGGATCTGGGTGAACGGATCGGTCTCGGCCTCCTTGGCGCGCAGGATGAACGTGGGCTGGATGGCGTCGGCGAGGGTTTCGCGCACCAGGCCGAAGGGCTCCTTCAGCTTGATTTCGAAGCCGAGCGTGTCGGTGACCGCAAGGGATGCCATGCGCGCCCGCAGCGTGCCGCCGCTCGCCTTGCGGCGCGACCAGCGGTCCAGCGAGGCGACCGCGTCGCGCGCGGTGATGGGGCTGCCGTCATGGAAGGTCATGCCGGCGCGGAGCGCGAAGTTCCACGTCAGCCCGTCGGCGCTGACGCTGTAGCGTTCGACCGCCTGTGGGCGCGGTTCGCCTTTGGAGTCATAGGAGAACAGCGGTTCGTAGATGAGATATCCGTGGTTGCGGGTGATAGCCGCCGTCGTCCAGGCGGTGTCGAGGATGCGCAAATCCGCCTGCGGCACGAAGCGCAGGACCGTCTCGGCCCATGCGGGGCCGATGCAAAACGCTAAAACCATCGCCAGAACACGCAAGTGGAACGTCATTGCCATTTCCCTCGTGCAACCGTGTGGCCGAAGGCTAGACCCGGGAGCCGGTCGCAGGCAACGGCAAAGGCAGGCGTCGGGGGGGGCGGGCTACGATGTTGGAAGCAACACCGCTGCAAGAGAGATGGTCCCGCTTGTCTGAACAGCGTTTCGGTTTGGATAAGTGGATCGCGTGTCCTGTTCAGGCTGCCGCTGCGTGCGGCTGGTTGATGAAATAGGCTTGGTCCGGGCTCTTTCGTTCAAGGCTGGAGTGCGGTCGCCTGGAATTGTAGAAGCCGAGGTAGCGGCCGATCGAGGCGCGGGCATCGGCGACCTTGTCATAGGCGCTGAGGCAGACCTCCTCGCATGTTACCGTTCGCCACATCCGCTGGACGAAGACATTGTCGCGCCAGGCGCCGCAGCCGTCCATGCTGATGGCGATTTTGTGCTCCAGCAGCAGTCCGGTGAAGCCTGCGCTGGTGAATCGGCTGCCTTGGTCGGTGTCGAAATTCTCCGGCTTGCTGTGGCGGATCAGCGCCTCCCTCACGGCGTCGATGCAGAATTCGGCCTCCAGTGTGATCGACACCTGCCACGCCTGCACGTGCCGGCTGAACCAATCGACCACTGCGGCGAGATAGGCGAAGCCGCGGGCCACCGAGATACACATGAAGCCCATCGCCCAGACTTGGTTCGACCGCGTCACAGCCAGGTTGCGCAACAGATACGGGTAGATCTTGTGGCCCGGCGCCGACTTGGAGGTGTTCGGCCGGCAATACCGCGCCGTGATGTCCATGCGGTTCATCAGCGTGGCGACGTGGCGGCCGCCGACCGTGATCCCTTCGGCGCCATCTCGATATGCGTCGGCCCGCTCCGGCCAAGCGGCATTGCCATGCGACCGGCTCACTTCGCCGGTTCGAAATCGACATCGGGCATCCTACTCGACAAGAGGGAACCGTCTGTTGGAATCCACCGCCGCGACATGAGCCCCGCAGTTCGCAAGGGGACGTGCAAACATGTGTCAATTCTGAATGGAATATCCCAGCCGACCCAGATCAGATCTAGGTAGAAATCAGCAGTCCGCCGTCGATGTATTGAGGCGATCTGTTGGCGGGTAGGCGGCCGAGTGAAATGATGTATTTGCATGCTTGCGCGATGTCCCCCGCGACTGCGTCGCGCGCGCCGACAGCGTCTCGGGCACGGACCGCCGCCAGGGCCGCTGTATGATAGCGCTCGCCTGTGCCGCTTGAGACACGCGCGACGTTGGTCGACATGTCCAAATTGAGAATCGGACCTGCCTTCAGCCACAAGCCAGTGATGATCTCCATCAGCATCGGTGAGCGGGCAGCGCGATAGATGGCGAAATGCAGCTTCTGATTGATCGCTACCGTGAGGACCAGGTCTGGCGCCGGCCGGGCGCGTTCTAAGCGGAAGCCGGCCTCCGCCTCCGCGATCACCGCGAGATCGGCATCGTCGCGGCGCTCGGCCGCCCAAGCCGCGGCCAGCCCCTCGATCTCGATCCGCAGCGCGGTCAGCTCACGGAACTCCCCGACGCCGAGGATCGGAACGCGGACCGCCCTGCTGGGTGCGACCTCCAGCGCGCCATCGGCGACGAGGCGGCTGACGGCTTCGCGGACCGGTGTCATCGACACTCCCAGATCGGCCGCGACCCGGCGCAGCGAAAGTTTGTCGCCGGGCGAATAGACGCCGGCGAGCAATCGCCTGGTCAGCAGCTGGCGCACCCCATCGCCAAGGGAACCCCCTTCGAGCGTCGCGCGTGGTGCTTGGAGCGGCATTGCGATCCTTCAGGTGCGGGTCTGGCAATCACCGGCCCGCCAAATCCGGGCCTGGACATGCCAGCCGATCATCGTCATAGTGACTGTGATCACAGATTTGCGCAAGGCGACTGGCGTTGGTCGGATCACAATGAGCTGGATCAACCGGCAGGGCAGGGGTGGAAACGATGAAGCGTATCAACGGCTTCTTGGCTGTTCTACAATTGGGGATCATCGGGACACTGACGCTCGGGCTGTCACCCGCGTCGGCCGATCCCGGTCCGAATTGCACGCTGACAACGCCGGCGGACAAGGCGCAGTGCGGCACGGTGGTGATGGCCATCGGCGCGCGCACCGCGAGCCTCGACCCGTCATTCGGCGGCCCCAGCACGGACTATCAGCCGATGTACCCGCAGGAGGGCCTGCTTTATCGCTACGACGCAAATCTCGTCCCTCGCATGGACCTGATCGAGGCTGAGGCAGTTTCCGCCGATGGTCTCACCATCACCCAGAAGATCAGGAAGGGCGCGAAGTATTCGGATGGCACGCCGGTGCTGGCTGAGGATGCCGTGTTTGCATTCGAGCGCTGGAAAACCGCCGGCATCTCGAGTGCCTTCATCGCCCCCATCACGGCCGTGCGGGCCGCCGCGGATGACACCATCATCTGGACCTTGAGCACGCCGTATCCAGACTTCAAGGATGCCATCGCATCGCATTTCATGGGCATCCATCCCAAGAAGCAGATCGTGGAGAAGACGCCGGCCGAGTACTTCAAGAAGCCGGTGAGCGGTGGCCCGCTCATGCTGGCGTCTTGGACGCCGGGCACCGACGAGATGATCCTGAAGGCCAATCCCAACTACTGGGCCAAGCCGCACGTTCAGGAACTGAAGATCATTGTTGTGCCCGATGCGACATCGCGGCTGCTCGCCCTGCAACAGGGCTCCATCGATTATGTCTACACACTGCCGCTGAACGCTGCCAGCCAGGTCGACAAAGCCAAGGTGACCGTGTTCAACCACGAGGAGCCCGGCACCTTCATGCTGGCGGTGAACCGCTATGACGGCCAGCCCAACGAGGCGCTGAAGGACAATAAGGTGCGCCAGGCGATGTCGCTGGTGATTGATCGCAGGAAGGTCGCGGATATCGGCTTCTTCGGCATCCCGCAGCCGGCCTGTGCCTATGCGTTCAAACCCGGCAATCCCTACTTCGAGTGCTCGTTACCCAATGACGGAAAACCCGATGTGGCGGCTGGCAAGGCGCGGCTGGCGCAGACCAAGTGGGCAAGTGGGTTCTCGTTCGAGATGATCGTGCCAGCCCGGCCGCAATGGGCCGAAGCAGCCCAGGTGGTGGCGGCGGATCTTGCGAAGATTGGCATCACGGCGAACGTGAAGCCGCTACCGGATGCCGACATCACCACGCGCATTCGTGCCAAGAACTACGAGTTGGTGTTCTTCCGCAATGCTGTGCAGACGCCGATCCTGCAGTTGCGCAACTGGTTCTTCCCCGGTGGCGCCTGGGTGGTCAATGCGGGCTTCGCCGACCCGGTGGCTACTGGCCTGCTGACCGAGGCGGGCTCATCGACCGACGTCCCCAAGGTCAAGGGGTTGCTGCGCAAGCTCGAACTCCTTGCCGTCGAGGACTCGACCTACATCCCGTTGACGTCGCAGTTTTCGCTGAGCGGCATTCGGCACGCCCGGGGTGTGGTGGAAGCCGTGACACCCGGCGAGTACCTGTTCGTCAAGACGACGCCGCCATTGGGGGGCGGCTAGGACGCTGGTTGGCGGTGGCATGACGACAGGCACCCGGCGCCCGCGCCGCGCCGTCTGGGCGGGACTGATCGGCCGCGCTGATCAGTCCCGTGCAGGGGCCTGACCGAGGCACCGGCATGGCAATGCCTGAGCGTAGCTCCCCTGACGTCGAACAGGCCCGATCCCGCCTCCTGAAGAAAGTCACTGCCCGTCTTGCGCGGGCCGCCGCGGTGTCCTTCTGGGTGATGGTGATCGCTTTCGGCCTGATCCGCCTCGCGCCCGGCGATCCGGTGCTGGCCCGGCTTGGCGCCGAGGCGGCCCCAGAGGCGATCGATCGACTGCGCCACGCGCTTCGGCTGGACGTCGATCCCGCCACGCAGTTCGTCGAATACACCTGGGGCATGCTGCATGGCCGCCTCGGCACCTCGATCGAAACCCAGCGCGATGTTGCCACGATCATCGCCGAATCGCTGCCGGTGACACTCGGCATCATCGCTGTCACGTTGGCGATGGCGCTCGTCGTGGCCGTGCC
Source organism: Alphaproteobacteria bacterium (assembly GCA_026400845.1). Lineage (GTDB taxonomy): Bacteria > Pseudomonadota > Alphaproteobacteria > Acetobacterales > Acetobacteraceae > CAIYPH01. Next base: position 16,040 of record JAPLOH010000164.1, on the reverse strand, counting down.
GCTGGCGCTGGCGATCGCCACCAGCCGGCGGCCCTGGGTGCCCTATCTGTTCCGCGCCACCACCTCCGTCATGCTGGCCATTCCCGCCTTCTTCACCGCCCTGGTCGGCCTGATCGTCTTCGGCCTGCACTGGCAGATCGCGCCGATCATCGGCTACGAGCCGGGCTTCCCCGCCAACCTGCGCTTCCTCTGGCTGCCGGCGCTGGTGATCTGCACCCACCTGGTCCCCGTGCTGTCGCGCGTCCTGCACGCCTCGCTGGTGCAGACCCGCGGCGAGGAATTCGTCGAGACCGGCATCATCCGCGGCGTCTCGCGCCTGCGCTTCACCTGGTTCTATCTGCTCAAGCCCTCGCTCGCCCCCAGCATCGTGCTGCTCTCCTACATGGTCGGCGTGATGATCGGCTCGACCGTGATCATCGAGACCATCTTCTCGCTGCCCGGCATCGGCCGCAGCCTGGTCGGCGCCGTGATCAACCGCGACTACCCGCTGGTGCAGGGCATTGTCCTGGTATTCGGCCTGTTCGTCGTCGCCGTCAGCCTCGCCGGCGACCTGCTGGCCAACTGGCTCGACCCCCGCGTGGGGGCGACGTGAACGAGGGGCGGATCGGTATCGCCGTCGGTGCGACGATGCTGCTGACCGTGGTCGCCGCCGGTATCGCCGTGCCGTTGCTGAGCGAGTTCCATCCCAATGAGTTGGTGGCGATCCCATTCCGGCCGCCCTCGCGCGAGTACTTCTTTGGCACCGACCAGCTCGGCCGCGATGTTTTCACCCGCGTCTTCGCCGCCGTCCACCGCGACCTCGGCGTCGCCTTCCTCGGCGTCTCCATCCCGCTCGTGCTCGGCACCGCCATCGGCATCCTGCTCAGCCTGGCCACCAGCCGCGTCGTCGCCGCCCTCACCACCTCGCTGATCGACGCCATCAACGCCCTGCCGCTGCTGGTCCTCGCCATCGCCCTGATCGCCCTGTTCGGGCCCGGGCTGCAGAGCATCGTCATCGTCCTGGCGATGACCAACTGGGCCCGCTACGCCCGCATCGCCCGCACACGCGCCGACGTCGTCGCCCGCATGCCCTATATCGAGGCCGCCCGGCTCCAGGGCTATCCCCGGCACCGCATCCTGCTGCGCCACTTCGTCCCCAACGTCTCCGCCGAGACACTGGCTTACGCGCTGAGCGACGTCATCCTCGTCATCATGCTGATCTCCGGCCTCTCCTTCCTCTCGCTCGGCGCCGCGCCCCCGACCGCGGAATGGGGCGTGATGATGAGCGAGGGCCGCCCCTTCGTGCAGAACGCCTGGTGGATGACGATCTTCCCCGGCCTCGCCCTCTGCTGGGCCGGAATCGGCCTGTCATTCATCGCCGAGGGCCTGTCGCGGCGCGAGCGGGGGGCGGGCGAATGAGCCTGCTCACCATCGAAAACCTCACCATCGGCATTCCGCGCGGCAGCGCCGCCCCGCTGGCGATCGTGGAAAACGCCAGCCTGTGGCTGCAACCCGGCGAGATGCTGGGCCTGATCGGCGAATCCGGCTCCGGCAAGACCATGCTCTGCCGCAGCCTGATCGGCACCCTGCGCCGGCGCGGTGCGGCGATCCTGTCCGGCCGCATCACCCTCGCCGGCACCGACCTCGCCCACACCGATGAACGCGCGTGGCGCGACATCCGCGGCCGCCGCGTCGGCTACGTGCCGCAGAGCGCGCTGGCCGGCCCCAACCCAGTGATGACCATCGGCGCTCAGCTTCGCGAGGCCATCCTGCAGGGCACCCCCGGCGCCGACGTTCCGGCCCGCGCCCGCGAATTACTCGACCTCGTGCAGATCCGCCGGCCCGAACTGGTGCTGGCCCAGTATCCCCACCAGCTAAGCGGCGGCATGCGCCAGCGCGTCATGATCGCCTGCGCCATCGCCGGCACGCCGGAACTGCTCGTGGCGGATGAACCGACCACGGGCCTCGACGTCACCGTCCAGGCGGGGATCATGCAGCTGCTGCGCGACATCCGCGCCCGGCTGGGTACCGCCATCATCCTCGTCTCCCACGACCTCGCTCTGGTCGACGACGTCTGCGATCGCATTCTGGTGATGCATGCCGGCGCCTGCGTCGAGGCTGTCCCCGCCCATGCCGCCCCGCGACACCCCTACACGATCGCACTGAATCGCTCCCGCATCGAGCTCGCGGAACCCGGCACGCCGCTGGTCACCATCGCCGGCCAGCCGCCTTCCGTCGGAGCCTGGCCGCCTGGTTGTCGTTTCGCGGCGCGCTGCGACATCGCCCAGCCCGACTGCCGCCTGGGCCCACACCCGCCCATGCGTGGCGAGGCCCATGCCAACGCCTGCCTGCATCCGGAGCGGGCGGCATGACCGCGCCGCTGCTGTCGGCGCGCGGCGTCTCCATGCGTTTCGGTCGCGTCGCCGCCGTGCGTGATGCTGCGCTGTCGATCGAGCCCGGGGAGTCGATCGGCATCGTCGGCGAGTCCGGTAGCGGCAAGTCGACCCTGGCGCGCATCCTCGCCGGTCTCCAGCCGCCCAGCGAAGGCGAGGTCCTGTTCCGTGGCCAGCCCGTCTACGCCGGCGGCATTGCCTATCCCGGGCCGCTGCGCCGTCAGGTGCAGATGGTCTTCCAGGACCCCTATGGCAGCCTCAACCCGCGCATGACCGCGCTCGCCGCCGTCGCCGAGGCCTGCCGCTTCCACGAGCGCTGCTCCGCCGCCGAGGCCACCGCCCGGTCGCTTGACCTGCTGGCGCGCATGGGCATCGGCCCCGACGACGCACGTAAGAAGCCGCGCCTGCTTTCCGGCGGCCAGCGCCAGCGCGCCAGCGTCGCCCGCGCCCTCTCCGCCAGCCCGGCGCTGCTGATCGCCGACGAACCCACCTCGGCCATCGACCAGTCCGCCCAGGCCCAGCTCCTGAACCTGTTTCACGGCCTGCTCGGCCAGGGCCTGTCGATCATTCTGATCTCCCATGACCTTGCGGTGGTCCGTTACCTCGCACGCCGCGTCCATGTGATGCGCGACGGCGAGATCGTCGAGGCGGGGGAAACTGCCACCGTCTTCGAACACCCGCAGCACCCGTACACCCAGGCACTGATCGCCTCGATCCCCGGCCGCAAACCGAAGGAAACCGCACCATGACCCTCCACGACCTCACCGGCCGCGTCGCCCTGGTTACCGGCGGGGCCGCCGGCATCGGTCTCGCCACCGCCCGCCTGCTCGGCCAGCATGGCGCCCGACTGGCAGTGATGGACATCCGCGCCGTCGAACTGGCCGACGCAGTAGCCGCCCTGCGCGCCGAAGGCGTCGACGCGACCGGCTATGTCGGCGATGTCACCGACGAGGCAGTCGTCGACACGGTGGTCGGCCGTGTCCAGGCAGAGCTTGGCCTCGTCACGATCCTGATCAACAACGCCGGCTCCGGCAGCCATACCTTGCCCGAGCAGGTGACGATGGCCGAATTCCGCCACATGTTCGAGCTGAACCTCGCCGGCAGCTTCATGATGGCTCGCGCCGTCGGCCGTCGGTTGTTGGCAGCTGGTCGCGGCGGCGCCATCGTCAATGTCAGCTCCATCGGCGGCAGTTCGGCGCTCGGCCGCGGCAATGTCAGCTTCAGTGTCGCCAAGGCCGGCATGAACCAGATGACGCGCGAACTCGCGGTCGAGTGGGCCGGCGCCGGCATCCGGGTCAACGCCGTGCAGCCCTGCCAGGTGGACACGCCAGGCTTTTCCCAGCTGGCCAATTCTCCGGGCGGCAAGGAGCTACTCGCACGAATGATCCGCGGCATTCCGCTCGGCCGACTGGCGACGTCGGAAGACTGCGCTGCCGCTATCCATTTTCTCGCTAGCGACGCTGCATCGATGATCACCGGCGTGATCCTCCCCGTCGATGGCGGCAACCTCGCCCTTAACGCCGGCGGCACAGCCCGCTGAGGCCGTTCTGTGACGGCTTGCCCGGTACGATGTAGTGCTACCCGACCCTCTGCTCCCGTGACCAACTCAGGGTCGGCGGCGAACCAGAAGCCCCTGCTCGCGACAAAGGCGAAGCAGCTTCTTGCGCCTGGGCGCCTTCCCTCCCGCGCCCGCAGGTAACCCAGCCGCCGATAACCAAACCGACGGCACTCACCCGCGAACTCGCGCAATCGCTGACGCAAGGCCCAATCGTCCGGCCGGGCGACTCAAGGTCCTTCAGCCTAGCGATACGTCGAAGCCGCGTTTCGTGGCGGGGCGGGCCATCATCGTTTCGTACCAGCGTTTGACGTTGGGGAAATCCGCGAGGTCGACCTGATGGCGTGTATGACGCCAGGCCCAGCCGAGGATTGCGAAGTCAGCGATCGAGAGGGGGCCGGCGAAGAATTCGACGTCAGCGAGGCGGCGGTCGGCCACGCCGTAGAGGCGGCGGGTTTCCTTCATGTAGCGCGCCAGGCCGTAGCGGCGGTCCTCCTCGTTTTCCAGCGCGATGAAGTGGTGCACCTGGCCGGGCATCGGGCCGAAACCGGCCATCTGCCACATCAGCCATTCCAGCACCGGAATCTGGGCGCGGATATCGGACGGCCAGAACTGGCCGGTCTTTTGGCCGAGATAAATCAAGATGGCGCCCGATTCGAAAATGCTGATCGGCTGGCCGCCAGGGCCTTCGGGGTCGACAATGGCAGGGATCTTGTTGTTCGGGCTGATTTTCAGAAAATCGGGCGCGAACTGCTCGTCCTTCGAGATGTTCACGGGATGGACGTTGTAGGGCAGGCCCATCTCCTCCAGGGCGGCGCTGATCTTGCGGCCGTTGGGGGTGTTCCAGGTATAAAGTTCAATGCTCATGGCGGGCTCCAGCGCGTGGATAGGGGATAGCCTCGAAGTATCCGCCAGGGGCGGCGCTTCGGCAAATCGCGCATGCTCTTTTCAAGCCGGCGCACCAGGCACAGAGTTCCGCTTTGACATATGGAGCCCCCGCCATGGCCGATCCCATTCTGTTTCTGTCGATCGCCGAGGTGACTGACCGCTTCCGTCGCGGCGATCTCACGCCGGGCGCGCTGGTGGAACACCACATAGCGCGCATCGCCGAAGTCGAGCCGCGGCTGGCTGCGTTCCAGGTCGTCGATGCCGCGGGCGCGCGGGCGATGGCGGCGGCGGCGGATGGCCGCTGGCGTGCGGGCCGCCCGCTGTCGCCGCTCGACGGTGTGCCGATGACCATCAAGGACAATGTCGACGTCGCGGGGCACCCGACGCGCAACGGTTCGCTGCTGTCCAGCGATGCGCCGGCGGAGGGGGATGCCCCGGTGGTGGCGCGGCTGCGTGAGGCGGGGGCGGTGTTCCTGGGCAAGACGACGACGCCGGAATTCGGCTGGAAGGGCGTCACCGACAGCCGATTGCGGGGTGCCAGGACGCGCAATCCGTGGGACACCGGCCGCTCGCCGGGTGGCTCCTCCGGGGGCGCGGCCGCGGCGCTGGCGGCAGGCGTGGGCACCATCGCCTTCGGCAACGACGGCGGGGGCTCGATCCGCATCCCCGCAGCCTTCTCGGGGGTATTTGGCATCAAGCCGAACTTCGGTCGGGTGCCGCATTCGCCGCTGGAAGGGTTCTTCGCCACGGTCGTTTCCGGTGGGCCGCTCACCCGCTCGGTGGCCGACGCCGCGACGGCGCTGGCGGTGATGGCGCGGCCCGATGACCGCGACTGGTATGCCCTGCCGCCGCCGGCCGAGGGCTGGCTCGACGGTCTCAGGCCACGCCTTGCCGGGCTCAGGCTGGCCTACGCGCCGCTGCTCGGGGGCGCTGTGCCGGACGAGGCGGTGCGGCCGGTGGTTGAGGCGGCACTCGGACGGATCGCAAGCACCGGCGCCGTGGTGGAGGAGGTCGGCCCGGTGATCATGCATCTTCGCCCGGCCTTCGAGGCATTCTGGAGGGCGAGTTTCGGCGTCCGGCTCAATACCTACCCGCGCGAGCAGTGGGACCTGATCGACCCCGGCTACGTCGCGGTGGCCGAGCAGGGGCTTGGCATCGGGGTGGAACCGGTGCTCGCCGGGGAAAAGGAGCGGGCCCGCCTGCACCGTGAACTCGCCGTTGCCTTCCGGGAATTCGACCTGCTGGTAACGCCGACCACGCCGCATGTCGCGCCCTCGATCGAGGCCGAATACAACACCCAGGGGTATGACCGCTGGCATGACGGCGTGCCCTATACCCTGCCGTTCAACCTCACCGGCCATCCCGCCGCGTCGATCCCCTGCGGGCTCACTGCCGAGGGGTTGCCGGTCGGGTTACAGGTGGTGGGGCCAAAATATTCTGAGCGCGCGGTGCTGGAGGCGTGTCTGGCGATCGAAGGGCTGCTCGGCTTCAACGCCCTGCGCGAGGCGCGGATGATGGCGTTCTGAGGCCGTCGGGGAAGCCGGCCATGGCACGGGCCTCGGCGGGGCTCACGCCCCGGGACCGCAGGTCCCGCAGTGTGGCCGCGGGGGCGCGCCTGGCGAGGCGCCGACCATCTGGTCCGCACACCAGTTCGTGATGCGCATACTCGGGCTCCGGCCAACCCAACAGCACCTGGAGGAGGCGCTGAACATCGGTCGCGGGCTTGAGGTCCACGCCACGCGTTACCAAATTGACACCCTGCAGACAGTCGTCATGCGTCACGCAAAGATGGTAACTCGCAGGTGCGTCCTTGCGGGCAAGGATGATATCGCCGAAGCGGGCGGGGTCGCAGTGCAGGCGCCCCTCGCCGCGTTCATGGAAGGAGAGCGGACCGGCCTCGGCGCAGGCCAGCGCCATGTCGAGGCGCAACGCATGCGGTGTGCCGGTGGCGAGAAGTGCCGCGCGGCAGGCGGCAGAATGGCGGCGACAGGTGCCCGGATAGAGCGGAGCGCCATCTGGGCCGTGCGGCGCGCTCGCGGAGCCTGCCGCCTCCCGGGCGATGTCGGCGCGGGTGCAGAAACAGGGGTAGACAAGGTCGCGGCGGGATAGGCAGGCAAGGGCCGCGGCATAGTCCGGCAGATTGGCGGACTGAACGCGGACGTCTCCGTCCCAGTCGATGCCGAGCCAGGCGAGATCCTCGGCGATGGCCTCGGCATACTCCGGCCGGCAGCGGCCGGGGTCGATGTCCTCGAAACGAAGCAGGAAGCGGCCGGACCCGGCTCGGGCGAGCCGCCACGCGAACAGGGCGGCATGGGCATGGCCAAGATGGAGAAGCCCGGTCGGGCTTGGGGCGAAACGGGTAGTTGTTATCATAGTGCCGGTATATCGTGCTGGCGCGCCGAAGGAGAGTGGCATGGAGCTATTGGAAGGGCACCGTATCCCGCCGGTGTCTGGCAGACCCGCGCGGCAACTTATGGTTCTGTGCCATGGGCGGGGCGGCGACTGGCGGCGGATGACGGAACTGGCACGCCGTTGGGGACAGGTGCTGCCGGATGCTGCCTTCAGCCTGCCGACGGGTCCCCTGCGGGGACCGCGGCCGGAACATGGCGCGCAATGGTTTGAACTGACCAACCGCTCGGCCGCGGAAATGCTGGCTGACGTGGCCAAAGCTGCTCAATTGCTTGATAACTTTGTCGATCGTGAACTGCAGAACCTGAATCTCGGTGGTCGAGACTGTGCCATGGCTGGGTTCAGTCAAGGCTCCATTGTGGCTCTTTATTCCGCTCTCCGGCGGACTCCGGCGCCAAGGGCGGCTGTGGTCTTAGCGGGTGTTCTACTCGGCGCCGATTCTCTGCCGCAGCGGTCCGATTTCCCCTCGGTGCTCATTGTCAACGGCGGTGCAGACCATACCGTTCCGGCGGACTGGGGGCGGCGGTCCGAGGCCGCACTGCGGCAGCGCGGTGCCCATGTCGAAGCGCTGTATCCGCCAAACCTGGGGCACCAGATAAGTGAAGAAGGTGTCACCGCCGGCGCGCAATTCCTCCGCCGCGCCTTTCGCCTCGGGTGAGATGACCGGTTGATGAATCTCTCCCGGGTTGGCTTGCGGCACGGTGAGGGCTTTGCGATAGTCGGTTCAGGTTCACGGTGACGCTCGCTCTCTCATGGGTCGACTTTCTGGAAGACCCCGATACCGCGCGCGCCGCCCGACAAGGAGCGGCTCTTGCCCGACGGCGGATACCACTTCCCGGCCCTGGTCCTGAATGCCGATTTCAGGCCGCTGTCCTATTTTCCGCTCTCCGTCTGGTCCTGGCAGGACGCGGTGAAGGCGGTGTTCCTCGATCGCGTCTCGGTACTCAACGAATACGAACACAAGGTTCGCTCGCCGAGCATTTCGATGCGGCTACCCAGCGTCATTGCGCTGAAGGACTACATCCCGACCGCGCGCCGCCCCGCATTCACGCGCTTCAACGTCTTCCTGCGCGACGCCTTCTCCTGCCAGTACTGCGGGCATCGCCAACCCGCGCCGGACCTCACATTCGACCATGTGATCCCGCGCTCCCGTGGCGGTCGCACCACGTGGGAGAATGTCGTCACCGCCTGTGGTCACTGCAACCTAGCCAAAGGCAGCCGGCTACCCCGCGAGTGCCGCATGTTCCCGCGGATGACACCGCGCCAGCCCTCAACTTGGGAGTTGCAGGAAAACGGCCGCGCCTTCCCGCCGAACTATCTGCACCAGAGCTGGCGCGACTACCTCTATTGGGACAGCGAGCTCGAAAGCTGAACAGCATTGGCGGGTACCGATCATGGCCGAACATATGGGACGCAGGGCAGCGCTTGCCGGGATCGGCGCGCTGATGGCCGGACCAAGCACTGCCGATGAGGCCGCCGCGGCCCGCGCTGCCGGCTGGCTCGCCGCCTGGGACAGCCACGATATCCATCGAACCGCAACGGCGGGGGACCGGCAGGGCGCGGATTGGCTTGCCGCCGCCGCGCGAGCGCTTGGCGCCACAGTCGAGATGGAAACCTTCGGGCTCGACCGCTACGACCCCGTCGCCGCCTTTGTCGAACTTGAAGGCATCCGCTACCCAGGGGTCTCGATGTTCGACGCGCCGGACACGCGCGACGGGCGGGTGCATGCGCTCGCCAGCGAGATCGGCAAGGGCGAGGGGCTGATCGGGCTCGGCGTCGTCTCGCCGCTGCACGTCTACGCGCCGGAGTTTCAGCGCCTGCGTCGCGAGAGCCCGCATTCGGCGCTGGTGCTGGTCACCGAGGGTGGGGCGCCGGGGCTGGCGCTGCTGAACGCCGAGAGCTTCGCCCACCCATACGGGCCAGCCGTGTTGCAGATGCCGAGCGAGCACAAGGCGCTGCTGTTCGGGGCGATCGCCCGTGGCGCGGCACTTCGAGTGGTCACCCGCAGCGCGCGCACCAGGACCGACGCCGCCAATGTCGTCATCACCCTCAAGGGGCGAGACTCCACGCGGCCGCCGCTGGCGGTGATGACGCCGCGCTCCTCCTGGTTCGTCTCCACCGCCGAGCGCGGCGGCGGGCTGGTGTGCTGGCTCGAATGTCTGCGCGCATTGGCGGGGAAGCCCCTGGGGCGGGACGTGGTGTTCACGGCCAATTCCGGTCACGAACTCGGCCATATCGGGCTCGATGCGTTCCTCGATCGCCGGCCGGGATGGCTTGCTACCGCCGAGTTCGTGCATTTCGGCGCCAATATCGGCGCGACCGGCGGCGCGCTGTCCGTGGTATCCGGGCATGACGATCTGCGCGGCAGGATGACCGCGGCGCTGACCTCCGAGGGACTCCGCAACGCCTCCAGCGCGGCGATGCCCAATGGCGAGACGCGCGACATCCACCGCGCCGGCGGCAGGTATGTCACTTTGGTCGGGAGCAATAGACTGTTCCATCTGCCGCAAGACCGGCTGCCCCATGCCGTCGATCAAGCAGCGGTAGTGCACGCGGCGATGGCTGCGGCACGCGTGGTGGGCGACCTCGCGGCCTGATCTGCCCAAGCGCCACCGGCTTCGGTATACCGGATCGGCCGTGCCGATAAGTGGCCGGATTGGGAGCCTGTCGATGTTGCGCAGATTGAACCGCTTGGTCCGCACCACCCTGCGTCCGCCGGCGATCGCGCGGATGCCGGAATTCTCCACCCCCCCGGCGCTGTCGGTCGAAGAGCGTGTGGATCTGGCGACCCAGTGCCGGGATTGCGATCTGCTGCCCAAGGTGGCGGATGCCGGGACGGTGATCAGCGACGTTGACGGCGCCAGGGTGCAGGTGATGCATAACGGCCTGAAGATGCTGGCCGACGGCTATTGTGGCGCCTGGATGACCGACCTCATCGGCCGCTGCCAGGGCCATCACGAGCCGCAGGAGGAGCGGGTCTTCCACGAGGTGGTGGCACGCATGCCGCCTGGCGCGACGATGATCGAGCTTGGCGCCTGGTGGAGCTTCTACTCGTTGTGGTTCCTCCAGGGGCATCCCGGCCGCCAGGCCCTCGCCCTGGAGCCGGACCCGGAGCGGCGCGCGCTCGGCGAAGCCAATGCCGCGCGCAACGCCCTGGCGCCGCGGTTCGTCGATGGCTTCGTCGGTGCCACCTCGCTCGCCGCGGCCCGGTTCCGCCTCGATTCCGGCTACGAGATCACCATCCCCCGCCGCAGCGTGCCCGACCTCCTCACGGAGTCCGGCTTCGCCGCGCTCGACCTGCTGCACTGTGATGCACAGGGGGCGGAATATGACGTGCTGACAAGCTGCGCCGAGCTGATGCAGACCGGGCGCATCCGCACCCTGATTGTCTCGACCCACCACCACTCCATCTCCGGCGATCCGCTGACCCATCAGCGCTGCATGGCGGTGATCGAGCAGTGCGGCGGGCTGGTGTTCGCCGAGCACGACGTGCAGGAGAGCTACTCCGGCGATGGCCTGATCGCCGCCCGCTTCGGACCGGACCAGGCGGCCTGGCCGATCATCCCGCTGTCGCTCAACCGCTATTCGACCAGCCTGTTCCGCAATCCGCTGTTCGACCTCGCAGACGTCATGCGGAGCTGATCTCGCCGCACAGCATACCGTGGCATGAGAAGCCGCTAATAACGCGTCAACCATCATCACTCACGCGGCCCGACGCTTGACGCCGCGACCCGGGGCTGTCGAGGGTGGCCGGACAGATGGAGCGATCGCGTCCCGGTGGCCAATCTCGATTACAGCCCAACCCTTGGCGGCTTCGTGCCCTTCGGCACCGTCGGCAGCGCGACGTCGACGGTCACCGTCGCCGCGGGGGATGCGCTGTTCGTGCGCAACACCGGCACCGCGATCCTGCCGACCGGGTTGCCGGCGACGAGCCTGACAATCGGCGGCCTCGCCGGCCAGGCGCCGGTGGTCATCCTGCCGGAGGGGGCTACCCTTGCAGCCGGTGTTACGGTCGCTGCCGGCGGGCTGCTGCAACTCGGCCAGAACACCGCCCATCCCAACGCCGCCAACCCCGCCGTGCTCACTGGCGGGCTGACGGTGGCGAGCGGCGGGCAGGCGCTGATCGTCGATGGCGCGCTCGGCGGCGTCATCGCGCCGACCGGCACCATCGAGGTCCGCAACAACGCCACTCTGCTCCCGTCCTCGACGCTTGTCTTGTCGACGCTGAACCAACCGCTGCCCATCAGTGTCGATGCCGCCGGCACCCTCACCGATCAGGGCGTGAGCGACACCGCGACGCTGCTCGCGCTGGTGACCAACCAGGACAGCGGCTTCAACCCGCTGTTCAACGGCCAACTCACCTTCAGCGGCACGCTCGACAACACCGGCGCCGTGTTGCCCTTGTCCAGCCTCGGCGCGCTGACGCTCACCGGCGCGACGGTGATCGGCGGCACCATCAGCGGCGGGGTGTCGCTGGCCTCCTGCGTGCTCCAGGGAGTGGCCTTCGCGGGGACGATGACGACGGAGGCCGGGCGGCAGAACACCATCGCCGGCACCGTCGGCGGCTTCGGCACGCTCGCGGTCGACGGCACGTTGACGCTCGGTAGCGCAACGACGCTCGATCCGTCGACCCTGGTGCTGGGCGCCGATGCGCGGGTGCGCTCGTCCGGCAGCGTCGATTTCGCGATCGGCGCGGCGGGCGCAATGCAGTTCGGCGGCCCCGCCGCGGTGTTGCTCGGCAGCGGTTCCACCACCCATATCAACGGCACGCTCGACATCGGGGCCAATCCGGCGCCGACCATCGTCACCTGGTCGAGCCCGGCCGGCGGCCTCGCAATCGGGGCTGGCGGGGCAATGCACGTCGGGGCGGCGACGAGCTTCGTGGTCGACACCGCCTTCACCTCGCAGGGAACGATCTCGCTCGACGGCGGCACGCTCGACGTGTTGCAGAGCGCGACGCTCGGCACAGTGAGCTTCCTGGCCTCGGGGTCTTCGCTGGTGCTGGGCAAGCCCGGCGATACCGGTACCCTGCTCGATTTCGCCGACGGCTCCAGTCTGCTGTTTGCCGGCGCCGCCGATATCGGCGCCTCGGCGGTGCTCACCGGCAATACGCTCGATGTGTTCAGCTCCACCGGCACACTCGACGGACATTTCATTCTCGCCCGCACCGATGGCGGCACCTACCGGGAGTTCGATTTCAACCTCGGCATTTCCGGGCTCGATCTCGCGCTCACCACCAGCGGCATCGCGATCACCGCCTGCTACGCCGCGGGTACGCGCCTCGCCACCCAATCCGGCGCGCGGGCGATCGAGACCATCCGGCCAGGCGAACTGCTCCACACCGCCGATGGCGGGACCCGCCGCGTGATGTGGACCGGGCGGCGGCGGCTGGCGCCAGCGCGACATCCACGGCCCTGGGATGTCAACCCGATCCGCGTGCGCCGCAATGCCTTCGGGCCCCGCCTGCCCGTCCGCGATCTCGTGCTGTCGCCCGATCACGCGGTGTTCGTCGAAGGTGTGCTGATACCCGTGCGCTACCTCTGCAACGGCGCCACCGTGGTTCAAGAGGTCTGGCCGGAGGTCACCTACTGGCACGTCGAACTTGACCGCCACGACGTTGTACTGGCCGAAGGGCTGCCGGCGGAGAGCTATCTCGATACCGGCAATCGTGCCGCTTTCGAGGATGCTGGCCTGGCGGTAGCGCTCCACCCCGCTTTCGCCCGCGCAGTGTGGGCGGAAGAAAGCTGCGCGCCCCTGGTCACCGGTGGCGAGGTGGTCAGGTTGGTACGGGCCGCGCTCGTGCTGCAGGCGGCGGCGATCGGCTATCGGCTCAAAGCCGAAGCCGCGTTGCATGTGGTGGAGAGCCCGAGTGGTGTGCGGCTGCTGAGCCGCAGTTTCGTGCCGGCGGAGGTGCTGCCGGGCAGCGCCGACCATCGCCGGCTCGGCGTCGCCGTCACCGCGATCCGCATCGATGGCGAAGAGGCGCCGCTCGACGACCCCCGCCTCGGCTCCGGCTGGCACCCGCCCGAGGACGGCGTGCGCTGGACCTCGGGCGATGCCGCGGTCGCGGGATCGGCGGTGTCGGTGGAGACGCGCGACGTCGGCGCGGCTTACTGGGAGAGCGGGGTTTGGGAAAGCGACGATCAGACCGCGAGATGTTTGCACATGCCCCCCTCGTCGGCGCGCAGCGCGTCAATGGTGCAGGTGTAGACCACCACGCCCTAGTCGATCACCACCGCGTGGGAGGCAATGTCGAGGCAGAACATATCCCTCGGTTCGCGCACCAACTCGCCGATCCGCTCGACGATCACCGGCGCGAGCCTCTCGGAGGGTTCGTCGAGCAGCAGGATGACGGGGTTGCCGAAATGTACGGGCGGTGGTGAGCATCTGCTGGTCGCCGCCCGACAGCCGCCCGGCCATGAGCCCCTTCATGCGGGCGAGAATGGGGAAGACCTGCCACACCCGCGCCCGCGTCCAGTGCCGCCGCCCGTCGGCGCCGGGCTTGGCGCCGATCAGGAAGTTGTCCTCACGCTGTGCTCCGGGGTCCTCCGGCACCAAGCCGATGCCGGCGCGGGCGATGCGGTCCCGGCTTCCAATGAGCCTTGTGGAGAGCAGCGCGACCGATTCCCCCTCGTACAGGTCGAACGTCACACCGAACGGGATCTGGCTCGCGCCTTAGAACACGGCGAGCCCATCCACGGTGAGCAGCATGCTGTCAATTGGTCGCGGCCGGGGTTTGGTCGGTGCGGCGGCTTTGCCAGAGGGCGAGGAAGTCGATGGGTTGCAGCAGGACGGGCGGGAAGCCGCCGTCGCGGGTGACATCGGAGAGGATGGAGCGCGCGTAGGGGAACAGGATGCGCGGGCATTCCACCAGCAGCACCGGTTCGACGGCGTTGTCGGGAACGCCGGTGAGGGTGAATACCCCGGAATAGGCAAGTTCGGCGAGGAACACGCGGGGGCCGGCGGTGCCGCCATTGGCCACGGGCTCGGAGGCTTCGGCGCGGATGGCGAGAGTGACTTCGAAGACGTTCTGGCCTTCCTGCACGCGGCGGGCCTGGACGTCGAGGTTGATATCGACCCGCGGGGCGGTCTTGAGCTGGGTGTAGATCATCGGCGCGCCCGGCACTTCGAAGGACAGGTCCTTGATGTACTGGATATTGACCGCGATGGGGGCGGAGGGCTGGACGGCGGCCGGGTTGGGGTCCTGGGTGGTGGCGGACATAATGATCTCCGTTTCACGAATATGCGCCGGGCGGTAGCACAGCGCCGCCTCGGAAGAAAGCGGCGGCGGGTCCGGTCAGTGGTGCCAGGTGAACCCGTCCGGCGCCGGCCCCGTGGGGTCGCAGCGCAGGATTTGCCCGTTGGTCACTTTCGTGCCGGTCATCGCCAGGATGAAGCCCCAATGGCTGACCACCAGCGTGTCGGACCAATCGGGGATGGCGGCCATTTCGGCGCGGAAGCGAGCGGCGCGCCCGGCCAGTTGATCCACCGGCTCCTCGATCTGCGGCCACCAGATTTCGTCGATATGGGAGAAATCGTGCCGCGGCCAGGCGCGTTCGAGCTCGGTGCGTGGGGTGCCGATGTCGCAGGCGAAGGCGTAGCGCTCGCCGACCAGGGGGTTGACGATGACCTCGACGCCGAGTGCGCGCGCGATCGGAGCGGCGGTTTGCAGCGCGCGGGTGCACGGGGAGGCGATGATGCGGCTTATGCCGGCGCCGGCCAGCGCGATCGCCGCGGCCTCGGCCTGTTCATGGCCGAGGGGTGTGAGTTTGGGGTCGACAATGCCCGGATCACGCTTGGTTTGCGTGAACAGGAGGTTGAATTCGCTTTGGCCGTGACGAAGCAGGATCATGCCGATCGATTAGCCTGCGGCTTTGCGGCTGGCAATCCTGCCGACGATGTCCCAACTTTGTTGTGTGGCGCGGGTTGCGCGCTTATGTGTTGGGTCTTGGCGTCGGGATGCGGCGCGGTACATGTCATGGAGTGCGCCTATGGGTGGCGGCGGCGGCTTTCCGATCGATCTCGTGCTGTTCGCCATGATCGCGGTGTTTCTGGTGCTGCGTTTGCGCAGCGTGCTCGGACGCCGGCAGGGCTTCGAGCGCCCGACCGAGCCGGTGCAGCCGGTCGAACCCATGGCACGGATGGTGCCGGGCCGGCCGGATGGCCCGATGATCGACGGCACTGCCCAGCCGGTCCGCCAGCGCGACCTGCCGCCGCCCGGCAGCCCGCAAAGTCTGGCGTTGGCCCGCATGTCCGTGGTGGATGCGACGTTCGATCCGGCGCGGTTCCTCGATGGCGCCGAGGCCGCATTCCGTATCATCGTCGCCGCTTTTGCCGCCGGCGAGCGTGAGCGCCTGCGGCCGCTGCTGTCCGATGAGACCTTCCGCGCCTTCGAGGGCGCCATCACCGCGCGCGAGGGTGCCGGCGAGACCCAGCGCACCGAACTTCGCAGCATCGAGGCCGCGACAATCGAGGCGGCCGAACTGCGCGGCACCACCGCCGACATCACCGTGCGCTTCGTCTCCGACCAGGTGAACGTCACCATCGGACGTGACGGGCTGCCCTCAGCCGGCGCCGACGCGGTGACCGAGATCACCGATTTGTGGAGTTTCGAACGCAACCTCGCCGCCCCCGACCCGACGTGGCGGCTCGTGGCCGCGCGCAGCGCCTGATGCGGCGGCTCGCCGCGGCGGCGGCCGGCCTGCTTGCCGTTCTCGCCGGCTGCACCCCGCCCCCGGCGCCGGCCGTGGTGGGGCCGTCCGACGCGATGGTGACCTGGACGCCGCCCAAGGGCTCCGGCCCGGCGCTGACGCTGG
>JAPLOH010000337.1 GCA_026400845.1 Alphaproteobacteria bacterium | reverse complement strand
GGTAATTTCATGTATTGGGCTCCCATGCGGGGGAGGTGCGCTCCGCCCGGCGGCGACGCAGTTCCGCCGCATCTGCAATGTGGCACGACGCCAGCCCGATTACATCGCCGCCGCGAAAATAAAATGTCGCAAATGACCGGGTTGATTTTCCGAAAACGACAAATCAAACGAGTAAAACGCCTATTTCATTACAATACCACCGCTGAGCATCAAATGCTGGCGCGCGGTTGACCGCTCCGCCGCCGCCTGCTTTCGTCGCCACCAGAAACCCCCGGGGCCCCACCATGCAGGACATCGCCGACGTGCTCATCATCGGCGCCGGAGCCTCCGGCGCCGCCATTGCCTGGAGCCTGGCCGAGACGAAAATGCGCATCGTCTGCCTCTTCCCCGCCACACGGCGCGATGCCGAAGCCCGCGACGGCGGCCGCTTCGCCATCAGCCCCAACACCCGCCGCCGCGATACCGACTACCCGATCAATGACGACAACTCGCCGATCAAGATCGCCAATTTCAACGCCGTCGGTGGCGGCACCATCCTGTTCGGCGGCCACATCCCGCGCTTCCACCCCTCGGACTTCCGAGTGAAATCGCTCGACGGCATCGCCGATGACTGGCCGATCGACTACGAGACCCTCGCGCCCTTCTACGACCTCAACGACCGCATGATGGGCGTCTCCAGCCTCGCCGGAGACCCCGCCTATCCGCCCAAGCCGCAGGTGATGGGGCCGCTGCCGATGGGCCGCGCGACCATGCAACTGGGCCGCGGCTTCAACAAGCTCGGCTGGCACTGGTGGCCGTCGGACACCGCCATCGCCTCGGCCGACTACGAAGGTCGCCCCCCCTGCATCAATCTCGGCCGCTGCACCTCCGGCTGCGCCCAGGGCGCCAAGGCCAGCACCGACATCACCTACTGGCCGGCCGCCATCCGCGCCGGCGTCGAACTGCGCACCCGCGCCCGCGTCCGTGAAANNNTGCCGATGGCGCCGAGCAATTCCAGCCCGCCCATATCGTCATCATGGCCTGCAACGGCGTCGGCACGCCACGCATCCTACTGAACTCGGTCTCGGCCCGCTTCCCCCACGGCCTCGCCAACACCTCCGGCCAGGTCGGCCGCAACCTGATGTTCCACCCCTACGCCAGCATCACCGGCTACTTCGACGACGAACTCGACGGCGAACGCGGCCCCGACAACGCCTATTGGAGCCACGAATTCTACGAAACCGACACCTCCCGCGGCTTCCTGCGCGGCTTTATCTATGAATTCAACCGCGGCACCGCCACCGCCAGCACCGCCATCGGCGGCCTCGCCGCCGGGCGCATCCCCTGGGGCGGCGGCCACCACGACGCCTACCGCCGCATCCACCGCCGCTCCACCGGCCTCGGCGCCATCTGCGAAGACCTCCCCGAACCCCACAACCGCGTCACCCTCGACCCGATCCTCAAGGACATCCACGGCATCCCCGCGCCGCGCATCGACTACACGCTGAGCGAAAACAGCCAGCGCATGCTCGATTTCGCCGTCGCCCGCGCCACCGACATCCTCAAGGCCGCCGGCGCCTACGACGTCGAATTCGAATCCCCCATCCCCCGCGGCGGCTGGCACCTCATGGGCACCGCCCGCATGGGAACCAACCCCGAAACCTCCGTGGTCAACGAATGGGGCCGCAGCCACGACGTGAAAAACCTCTTCATCGTCGATGGCTCCATCTTCACCACCTCGGCCGGCGTCAACCCAACCCCAACCATCCAGGCCCTTGCCCTCTACGTCGCCGATCAGATGAAGCAGCGGTTGGCGACGTTGTTCGATTGAAGGAAGCGGTTCTTTTTTGAAAAAAAGAACCAAAAAACTTTCATCCGTTTCACGGCGCTCTCGGGGGAGAGGAATACTCCCCGAAAGATGAAATTAAACCTTTAAAAAGTCTAACTTCGGAGTTATATATATCGCCATTAACGCCGCAGCAACCCCTCCCGAGCCGCCACAGCACGCCGAACTGGCGGCGCTGATGCTGCGCGTGGTGGTCGGGCTGGTCGGCGCCATGGGAAAGCTGCTGTGGCGCCATCCGCGCTACGAGCACGGCCCCGCCGTGTGGAACTACCTCGTCGGCGGCGCCCGCCGCTTCGGCCGCGTGCTGGCGCGCATCGCCGCCGGGGACACTTTCCGCACCCAAAAAT
>JAPLOH010000334.1:10591-11391 GCA_026400845.1 Alphaproteobacteria bacterium | reverse complement strand
GCACGCCGATCACCGGCACCAGCAGCGTGCCCACCGCCGCCGTCGAGGCCGGCAGGATGCGCAGCGCGCGGAACCAGGTGATGTAGGAGAGACACAGCCCGATCAACACCACATAGGCGAAGGCCGCCCATCCCAAGGTGCTGATGCGCGCGAGGTCCCAGCGATCGGCCACCACCGCCACCACTGCCAGCGGCAGCGAACCGAAAAAAATCTGCCACGCGACATTGGCAGCCGGCGGCAGCGTGAGGGGGTATTTTTTGGTGAACACCGCGCCGGAGGCGAACATCAGCGCGGTGCCGAGGATGAACGCCACGCCCGGCAGCTTGGCCACCAGCGCCGGCAGCGGCGCGCTCAGCAACTGGCCGGCCAGCAGCGTGGCCACGCCCCCGAGCCCGATCACCAGCCCCAGCACCCGGTTCAGTGTCGGCCGTTCGCCCAGCGCCGGCCAGGCGATCACCGAGGCCCAGATCGGCATCGTATAGGCGATGATCGCGGCCTCCGAGGCATCCAGCCAGAACAGCGAAAACGTCGCCAATCCCGTGAAGGAGGTGATGTTGAGGATGCTGGCGACGATCAGTCGGCCCCACTGGCCGGAGCGCGGCATCAGCCGCTCGCGCCGCAACAGCGCGACGGCGAACATCAGCGCCGCGCCGCCGAGGCCGGAAAACAGCCGGAAGGTAAAGGGCGGCCACTCGCCGACGATGTATTTCAGCACCGGCCAGTTGAGGCCCCAGCTGAACGCGGTCACCAGCAGCATGAGGTAACCGGTGCGGCGGGGGCTCACCCCCGCGCATCAGCGC
>JAPLOH010000334.1:2713-10558 GCA_026400845.1 Alphaproteobacteria bacterium | reverse complement strand
CGGTGCGCCCGGGTCGGCGCGGGCGCCGATCTCGATGTGGTCGCGCGCCGCACCCGCCTCGGCGAGCGCGGTGGCGACCAACTCGGCGTCCGCGCGCCCCTGACGCAGCGCCTCGGCCTGCGCCTCGCGGCTGCCGGCAATGTCGATCGGCGTCACCACCTCGAAGCGCGCATCGGGGCGCCGCGCGCGCGCCAGATCAACCGCCGTGCGGATCGCCGCACGGTCAAGCTCGGCAGTCGCGAAACGCACGGTGATCAGCGGCAAGGCCGGCAATTGCCGCAGCCGCGAAACGTCGGCCGGCTGCGGCGCCGTGGGAGGGGCGGCAAAGCTCCGCTGATCGACGATCGTGCAGGCGCCGAGCAGCGGCAGGGCCGCGGCGACGAGCAGCAGAAGCAAGGGCGGCGTGAAGCGCATGGCGGGAAACTTGCAGGAACCGCCGCCGCAGGCAAGCCGTGCCGAGTGAGATTGCGGGCCAAAAAAATATGATATAAATCCCATATAGATCCCGTCATGCGGTTCGCCCCTCTCCCTCCAAAGCCTCCATGAAAAGGGCGAAGCCAACGGATAAAAAGTTTTTGCTTCTTTTTTCAAAAAGAAGCGCTTGCTTCCTGCTTCATCCCTTCACGGCCCCAAACGTCAGCCCGCGAATGAGATGGCGCTGCACCAGCAGGGTGAAGATCACCGCGGGCAGCATGATGCCGATGGCGCCGGCCGCCGAGATCGACCAGTAGTTGATGTCTTCGCCGCCGAATTCGGCGATGGCGACGGGCAAGGTTTTGGTGTGCTGGCCGGTGAGGATGAGGGCGAAGAGGAACTCGTTGTAGGCCAGCAGCATGGAGAACAGCGCAGTGACGCCGAGGCCGGGGCGTACTGCGGGGAGGATGATGCGGGTGAAGGCCTGCCAGCGGTTGCAGCCGTCGATCATCGCGGCTTCGTCGAGTTCGACCGGCACGTCGACGAAGAAGCTGCGCATCAACCAGATGGTGAAGGGCTGGTTCATCGCGACCATCGCCATCACCATCATCGGGTAGGTGTCGATCATGCCGAGCCAGCGGGCCATCACGAAGAAGGGGATGGCGAGCAGGATCTGCGGGAACATGCGGATGGTCAGCAGGCCGAACAGCAGCTTGCCAGCGTGTTTGGTGCGGGTGCGGGCGAGGCCGTAGGCGGCGAGCGTGCCGAGCGGCACCGAGATCAGCACGGTCGCCGCGGCGATGATGCCGCTGTTGAGGAGGAACGAAAGAAAGCCGCGATTGACCCAGACGTCGATGTGGAAATCGGCGGTCGGCTCGAAAATCAGGCGCGGCGGGATTGCAAAGGCGTCGGCCGGCTGTTTGATGGAAATCAGGAAGCCCCAGAGGATGGGCACCAGGTTGACGAAGGTGAACAGGATGAGGGCGGTCAGCAGAATGGCCTGCATCCGTGCCTTGCGCTTCATCAGATCGCCTCCCGCCCGCCGCGCTGCATGAGCAAGATCATCACCACGATCATGCCGGCAACCACGATGAGGGTGATGACGCCGAGCGCCGAGGCACGGCCGATCTCCAGCATGCGGAAGGCGAGTTGGTAGGTGTAGAGCGTGATCGTCTCGGTCGCGGTGCCGGGGCCGCCATTGGTGAGCACGTAGACGAGGTCAAAAAAGCGGAACGCATCCATCATGCGGATGGCCAGCACGAAGGCGATGAGGGGCTTCATCATCGGCAGGATGACGTGGATCAGGCGCTGCCATGCGGTGGCGCCGTCGATTTCGGCGGCTTCAAGCAGCGACGTGTCGAAGCTTTGCAGCCCGGCATAGAGGACCAGCATGAGGAAGGGCATGAACTTCCAGGTGTCCGCCATGATGACGCTGAATTTCGCCCATACCGGGTCCCCCAGCCAGTCCGGCGGGAAGATGCCGAGCCCGATGAGGGTGGCGTCGAGCAGGCCCCAGCGGCCGACGAACATCCATTTGAGGAAAATCCCGGCGACCACGGGGGTGACGACATGGGGCAGAAAGTTCAGCAGCGAGATGATGCGAACGCCGCCGGAGAGGGCGTAGAGCATCAGGGCAACCGCGAGGCCGATGACGAATTGCAGGGCGACGCTGGCGATCACAATGATCATCGTCGTCAGCATGTCGGCCCAGAAGCGCTGCTCGCCGAGGAGTGCTGTGTAGTTGTCCAGGCCGATGAAGCGGAGGGTGGGGCCGCCGAGATAGTGGTTGGTGAAGCTGTAGTAGAGGGCGCTGCCAAACGGATAGAGCAGCACCAGCGCCATCACCGCGACGCTCGGCGCCATGAACAGCCACATCGCACGCTGCAAGGGATCAGCCCTGACGGTAGAGCGCGAGCGCGTTGCCGAGGAAGAGGGCGTGGCGCTCCTCCGGCGTGAGGTTGAGGGGCATCGACTGGGTGGGGTCGTCGAAGTCCCAATGCGGGTAGTCCGTCGCGAACAGCAGGCGGTCCATGCCGATCCAGTTCATGGTGTCGCGCAGATGGGCGCGCGGCTCGGGCTCCTCCATTGGCTGCGTGGTGAGCCAGACGTGGCGGCGGATGTAATCGGACGGGCGCATGGTGAGATGCGGGGTTTCGTCGCGCAGCTTTTCCCAAGCGGTATCGAGCCGCCAGGCGAGGGCGGGGAGCCAGGCGAAACCGGCCTCGACCATGATGATGCGCAGGTCCGGCAGTTCTTCGAACAGGCCTTCCATCACCATGGAAATGAGCTGCGCCTGGGCGGCCTGGGCGTGGCCGACCATTTCCTCGATGTAGAAGGAGGGCCAGCCGCTGCCGGTGATGGGTTGGCCGCTATAGCCGAAGGCGTGCACGGCGACGGGCAGGCCGGCTTCAACCGCGGCACGGAAAATCGGGCGATAGGCGAACTTGCCCATGAGATCGGCGGTGCGGCCAAGGAGCAGCACCTGGGCGAAGGCGGGGTTCCCCGCGTAGCGGCGGATTTCGGCCACCGCGGCCTCGGGGTGCTCGTAGGGGACCACGATCGAGGCGCGCAGCCGGGGCTCGGGGGTCACGAGGCTGTGGAGTTGCCATTCGTTGTTGGCGTGGCACATCGCCGCCGAAAGCCCGGGGTTCAGCAGGCCCTGGCCCGAGGGGGTCAGCGGGTTGCAGATGCCGAGCACGATGTTGTGGGCGTCGAGGTGTTGGCGGCGGATGAAATCGAGATCGGTGCCGGGCGCGCCGCCGCCGGGGGGCCAGGAGTCACGGCGCGCGGCGTTGGGCTGGGCCTTGGGATAGGGGTTGACGCCGGATTGGTGGCCCTGGCGCAGGCTGGTGCCATAAGTTGCCAGGTAGTCCCGCCATTGCTTCGTCATGTACGGGTACAGCGTGGCGATGGACGGCAGCACCGGATGGATGTCGCAATCGGCGATGGCCATCGCCGAGCGTGCGGTGAGCGGTGCGCTGTCCTGCGGGCGGGTCTGGACGTTCATGGCGGTGCCTTATGGCGAGCGGCGGTAGGGGAAGGAAGCGCTTCTTTTTGAAAAAAGAAGCAAAAACTTTTTATCCGTTTGCTCCGTACTCTCCGCGGAGGGAGCGCAGCAAACGGATAGAAGTTTTTTGGTTCTTTTTTTTCAAAAAAGAACCGCTTCCCTTCTCTGCCCAGGATTGGCTTTACAGATAATAGCCGCGGCTCTTGAGGAAGTTCTCCGTCTCGGTCGCGGCGGCGTCGAGAGCGGGCTTGATTTCCATCTCGCCGGTCACCGCCTGGACGATGCGCCGGGCGATGAACTCGCCGACGGCGTAGAACTCGGGCAACGGCGGGAAAGGCACCGCCGATTTCACCGCCTCGGCGGCGGCCGGGTAGAAGCGGATTTCCTTCTGCAGCGCCGGATCGTTGAGCACCGCCGTGCGCGGCGGCACGGTGAGCTTGGCGCCCTCACGCTGGGCCGCCTCGTTGGTGGCGGTGGCGATGATGCGGAACAGCAGGTCGGGGTCCTGCTTGGAATAGGCGGAAATCGTGTAGCCATCGGCGCTGAAGCGGCTGTGGCCTTGCGGCGGCACCGCCCATTCCATTTTGCCGACGACGCGGGATTGCTTGGGATCATCCATCGAGCCGGCGCGGGTGGCCCATTGCAGGCCCATCGCGGCGGCATCCTGCTGGAGCGCGATCGAGCACTCGTCATTGGCGGCCGAGGCGAAACCGCGCTGGGCGTATTTCGTGGTTTCCTTCAGCGCGGTGATGGCGGCGACGCCCGGCGCCTGGTTGAAGATCGGCTTCCACTTGTCGTCGAACCAGCCCTTGCCGATGGTGTTCATGTACCAGTGCGCCTCGTTCATCGCGGCGTCGACCGGCTTGAGGCAGTCGATGGTGCCGGCGCGGGCGGGGCTGTGGAGCGACTTCGCGAGGGCCTGGTATTCCGGGATGGTTTTCGGCGGCTCCTTGCCGGCCGCCTTCAGCACGTCGCCGCGATAGAACATCAGCATGACGTTGATGTCGGCCGGGATGACCCAGATATGGCCCTGATAGGTGAACGCCTTGATGACGGAATCGGCGATGTCGTCGAGCTTGAACTCGGCCTTGTACTTGGCCCAGAGGTCATCGAGCGGGCGGATCCAGCCGGATTTGACGAAATTCGCGAAGGTCGCGTCCGAGGCATAGACGATGTCGAGCGTGTCGGACTTGGCGGAAAGCGCGATGGTGGAGAGTTCCAGCGCCTTGTCGAAGGGGACGAGCTGGGTGTTGACCTCGACGCCGGGGACGGCGGTTTTCATCTTCGCCGCCCAGAGCTCGAGGGCGGGATAGCGATGGCTGATCATCTGCACGGTGCCCGCGGCGCGGGTGGTCCGCGGCAGGCTGGCGGCGATACCCGCTCCGGCGGCGGTGCGGATGGCCTGACGGCGGCCGATGGTGGTTTTCATGGCGGTTCCCCCGATGATGCGGGCTTTGCGCCCGGTGCTGTGGACCGATTGTGCATGAGGCGGTTGGTGTTGACTACTGGGTGGCGGGGTGGGTGACACCGAGGCGCGCATAGGTGGCCAGCGGATTGTCGATCATGATCTTGCGGACCAGGGCGTCCGGGATGCCAGTGGGCATGGCGTCCATGCCGTCGAATTGCCAGTGCGGATAGTCGGTGGAGAACAGCAGCAATTCGTCGGATTGCAGGTGGTCGAACAGGCGGAGCAGGTCGTCGCGCTCCGGCGGGGCGTCGATCGGGCGCAGCGATAGGCGGACATTGCTGCGGACGATCTCGGCCGGTGCACGGTCGACCCACGGCACTTCCATGCGCAGGCCGCGCCAGAATTTGGTGAGACGCCAGAGATGGGCGGGGAGCCAGGTGAAACCGGATTCGAGCAGGACGACCTTGAGGGCCGGGAATTTGCTGAAGACGCCCTCGCAGATCAGGCTGGTGAGCTGGCTTTGGAACGCATTGGCTTGTCCGGCATAGTCCTCGGTGTAGAAGGACGGCCAGCCGATCGGGGTTGGCGGGTTGTGGTAGTTGGACCCCGCGTGGATGCCGATGGCGAGCCCGTGGCGTTCGGCGGCGGCATAGATTGGCCAGTACTGGCGCCGGCCGAGCGGGTGATCGCCCATCACCAGCAACAGCACCTGGACGAAGCGCTTGTCAGCGGCCCAGTGCTCGATCTCGTCGACCGCCATTTCGACATTCTGGGTCGGCACGATGATGGAGGCGCGCAGGCGGGGTTCGCGGTCGAGCCACTCGCGCGCCATCCAGGTGTTGACCGCGCGGGCGAAGGCGGCGGCCATGTCCTCGCTGAACAGGAGTTGGACGCCGTAGAGACAGTTGGCAATGGCGATCGAACTGCCGAACGGGTCGAGCGCCTGGGCGCGCACCAGCTCCAGCGTCGAGGCCGGCTTGCCCTGCGCCGGCCGCCAATCGGCGCGGCAGGTGAGCGGCGAGGCGGCGGGGTAGAGGATGGAGTTGAATTCGTCGATCCCGCGCGTCGTGACCATTTCGCGCCAGTAGTCGTCGAGGTAGGGCAGCAACGCGGCCAGGCTGGGCACCGAAGGATGGATGTCGCAGTCGATGCCGTCTTTGATCAATGCCGCCATGTGGCATTCCCAGCGCGTGTGTCGGTCATTGCGGCGTTCCCCGGTGTTGGTCGCTGTATAACCCGGACCGCTCATCGCCGGGAGAGGGCCAGCGCGGCGATGGCGGCCTATCGGGAGTTCCTTGAGACACTCTCCACGATCGCCACGAACAGCAGCCGATTCTAAACTCTTTCCTCATCCTTTTACCCCAGCCTGCGCCCGCCATGGCCAGTGGGTTCCAACTCCTCTACAGCGCGCTCGACGGGAGCGGCACGGTTCAGCTCTGGACCACCGACGGGACTGTGTCCGGCACGGTCGAGCTCACGCATGTCGCGAATGATTGGGGCGGGCTTTATGCCGAGGACATCACCGGCTACGCGCCCGGCAGCGGCATCGTGGGCGCGGCGTTCCGCGGCATTGATGCGGCGGGCAATCCGTCGCTGTGGGTCACCGATGGCACGGTCGCCGGCACCGCCGAACTGCATGCAGCGGGCGCGGCGGCGGCGGGGCTCGATCCCAAGGCGTTGATTGCGCTCGGCCGGTTGATCCTGTTCACCGGCACCGACACCGAAGGGCGGTCGGCGATCTGGGCGAGCGATGGCACGGATGTCGGTACGGTCGAGCTTGGCGCGATAGCGGGCGTCGGGCCGGTCGTGGCCGATCCGCAATCGTTGATTTCCGACGGGCGGGCGTTCTTTGTTGCCGGCGGGCAGTTGATGGTGAGCGACGGCACGGCGGCGGGCACAACGCAGCTGGCCGGCGGGCTGGATACCGCGGACGGCGGGCCGAGCATCGCCACGGTTCCGGGCGGGGTGCTGTTCGCCGCCGGCGGCCGGTTGTGGACGAGCGACGGCACGGCCGCGGGCACCCGGGCACTCGGCGGCCAGCATGCACCTATGTTGCCGCAGGACTTGGTGAGTTTCGGCAGCGGCGTGCTGTTTCGCGGCACCGATGCGGTGGGAAATACCCAGCTCTGGTTCACTGACGGCACTGTGACGGGCACGCAGGCGCTGACGGCATTCACTGCGAGCGCCGCCGCCTCCTGGCCGTCGGATATCACCGCCCTCCCCGACCGGGCGGTGTTTTTCGCTGCCGATACTGGCGGCATCATGCAGCTCTGGTCGACCGATGGAACGGCGGCGGGCACAATGATGCTGAGCGCGGTGCAGGACCCGGCGGGGCTCGGTCTCACGGCGGGCATGATCGCGACGGTCGGCGGCCATGCGCTCTTCACCTCCCTGCTCGGCGGCGTCTGGGGCACCGATGGGACGGTTGCGGGCACGTTCAGCGTCAACGGCTCGGTGGTGTATCCCTCGGCGGCGGTGGCCGATGACGGGCTGGTCGTGGCCACCGGTGGCGCGACCGGCACGCTGGTGAAGATCGACGGCGCGAGCGGAGGCAGCCATGTGCTGGCCTCGGCGCCCTATGCAACCGGCCTCGCCGTGCTGAACGGCGGCGTGCCGATGGCCAATGGGGGAGCACTTCCGTGCTTCCTGCCCGGCACGCGGCTGCTGACCTATCGCGGCGAGATCGCTATGGAGGCGCTGGAACTCGGTGATCTGTTGTGGACCGGGTTCGGCGGTTGGCAGGCGCTGCGCTGGATCGGCCGCGGCTGTGCAGTGATCGGGGATGCCGAGGACCATCCCGCCCGCCCGGTGCTGATCCGTGCCGGCGCGCTGGGCGAGGGGGTGCCGCGGCGGGATGTGCGGGTGACGCAGGGCCATTGCCTGTTGTTCCCCGACTCCGCCGGGCCGGGGGCGCTGGTGCCGGCGGCGCTGCTGGTCAACGGCGTGTCGATTTTGTTGGAGCCCGGCGGCGGCGGCGTGGAGTATTTCCATGTCGGCCTCGCCCGCCATGACGTGG
>JAPLOH010000334.1:0-2682 GCA_026400845.1 Alphaproteobacteria bacterium | reverse complement strand
GGGCTGGCCGAGGGCGCGGCCTGCGAGACCTGGCTCGACGACGGCACCCATCCGCCATTCGACATCGCGCCACCGGAGGATGTCGGCATCGGGCCGCCGTGCGCGCCGAAGCACCTCTATGGCGCCCACACGGTGGCGATCTGGCGCGAATTGCGGGCGCGCGCCGGGTGCGGCGACGTCGGGTCAGGGAGCGCCGACCCGGCGCTGCATCTGCTCGCCGATGGCTGCCGGGTGGATGCCGATTTCAACCGTGACGGCATTCATCGTTTCACCCTGCCGCGCCGGCCGCGCGAACTGTGCCTGGCGTCACGCACGGTGGTGCCGGCGATCGGCGGGCTTGGCCCGGATATCCGCCGCCTCGGCGTCGGCATCCGCGAGATCGCGATCGCGCAGGGCGGTGCGGTGCGCCGCTTTGGCCCGCAGGACCCGGCGCTGGCCGAGGGGTTCCATCCCATCGCCGAGGGCGAGGGGTTGCGCTGGACCAGCGGCATCGCCCGGCTCGACCCGGCGCGGTTGCGCCTCGCGCGCGGGCGGCTCCGGGTGCAGGTGGATGCGGTGGCCCTCGCGTCCTATCCGGCGCCACCGGTATGACGCCGGGCGGCATTGCCGGGCATGTCGACCTGCTGAGCCGCGATCTGGTGGAGGGGTGGCTGCACGTCCCGGGCGATCACCTGGGCGCCGTTGTCGAGGTCCTGCACGGTGCGCAGTTGCTCGGCGCCTGCCGGGCCGATCGGCCGCGCGCGGATCTCGCGGCGGCCGGGTTCGGCGCATGCGGCTTCAGCTTTCTGGTGCCGCTGGAATACGACGTCGCCGAGCCCGGCACACTGCGCCTGCGGCTGGCGGGAACACCGCTGTTCCTGCTGCCGGACGCGGCGACGCGGATCAGCCGAGGTGGCGGCTGAAGAACTCCAGCGTGCGGGCCTGCGCCACCGCGGCGTCGGGCGCGCTGAAGCTGCCCCGCTCGTCGCACGCGAAGCCATGCTGGGCGCCCATGTAGACATGCACCTCGGCGCCCGGCTGCGCCGCCTGCACGGCCGCGACGTCCGACATCGGGATCCCCGTGTCCTTCTCGCCAAAATGGAGCTGCACCGGGCAGTTCGGCACCTCGGCGCGAGTGCCGGCGACGCCGCCGCCGTACCAGCCGGAGGCGGCCGAGAAGCGCCGCGAGCGAGTGGCGCCCCACCAGGCGACGGTGCCGCCGAAGCAATAGCCGACGATACC
Source organism: Alphaproteobacteria bacterium (assembly GCA_026400845.1). Lineage (GTDB taxonomy): Bacteria > Pseudomonadota > Alphaproteobacteria > Acetobacterales > Acetobacteraceae > CAIYPH01. The sequence goes on along the minus strand of JAPLOH010000334.1, from coordinate 1,461 downwards.
GGTCTTGCGCGGGCCGAGGGCGGCGGCGGCGGCCTCGATGTCGAGAATGATGCCGCCATCCGGCACCTTGCCGCGCAGGTCGCGCCCCTTGGCGATGTCATCGGCGGTGTAGCCGAGCTCGACGCCGCGCGTCGCCCGGTCGAACATCGCGGGTGCGATCACCGCGTAGCCGGCAGCGGCAAAAGCGGCGCAGAGGTTGCGGATGTGGTTGTTGACGCCAAAAATCTCCTGCACGACCACGAGCCCCGGCCCGTCGCCGCCGTTGCCATCGACCCAGGCGGCGAGCTTGTGTCCGTCGGCGGCGGTCAGTTCGATGAAGCCGGCCATGTGCGTTTCCCCTATAATGTGGTGGTTCCGCCCTAGAGGATCGTCATATGGCCGAGATCGTCAACCTCCACCGCGAAAAGAAGCGCCGGGCGCGCGCGGAAGATGCCGCTTCGGCGCAGCAGAATCGCGTTCGTCACGGCCGCACCGCGGCGCAGAAGGCGGCGGATTCTCTGACCGCGCGCCGGCTTGATGCGGCTGCGGAGGGGCATCGGTTGGAGCGGGACCACACGGAGCAGGGCCGGTGACCGCCGGATCGCGCGAAGGGACATGCGATGGCATTCGGCGGGAGACATCGATCGGCGGCACATGCTGTCGGGAAACTTTACACCGCCACCGCGATGCCAGTTGGATTTGATGGTAGTAGATTGAAAAGTATCGGTTTATTTTTCTGGCACGCGCATTGCTTTGTATGTTCCAGAGCGTTTGATGAACGTGCCAGAGTGACGGCGTCGAATGTGTGTTAAGATCGGTTTGCAAGGAGTTTTGGGTATGCGTGTAATTGGACAGATGGCCCTGGCGGCGACGGTGTTCGGCGTAGTCGCTGCGTCCGACGCTCAGGCTGTGCCGGTGACCACGACCCCGCAGACGGCGTCGCTCGGTTTGACGACCACCAACTACAGCCAGACGCTGAGCGTTTTCAAATTCAACTCCTCCCTCGGCACGCTGACCGACGTGTTCATCACCCTGAACGGCACAGTCGTTGCCACGCTGAAGGCTGAAAGCCTGGACGCCGCCGCGGCGACCATCACGATCACGGACGTCGCGACGCAGACCCTCACGGCGCTCGGTGGTACCTTGTCGCTGGCCCAGGTGCTGCCGACGGCTTCGATCAACTACGCAGCGGCCGCGTTCGACGGAACACTGGATTTCCTTGGCACCTCGGGCAAGACACAGGCCGGCGTGACCGGGACTGCCACCAGCGGGCTGCTCGACCTCACTTCGGCGTCCATTTTGGCCGCCTTCACTGGCTCTGGCGCGGTTGACCCGATCGCCTTGGCGCTGGGTGCAACCGCAAGTGCCGCCGCGACGGGCACTGGCAATATTGCCAGCTCTGCTTCGACCCAGGCATCGGGCGACATCTCGGTGTCCTACCGCTACAACCCGGCCGCCCCGGTTCCCGAGCCCGCCTCGATG
>JAPLOH010000113.1 GCA_026400845.1 Alphaproteobacteria bacterium | reverse complement strand
TGGAGAGCGCGAAGCCAAGGGGTAAAAAGTTTTTGCTTCTTTTTTCAAAAAGAAGCGCTTTCTTCCTTCCTCCCCCGCGCAGCCAACTCAAACCAGCGCCGACACCCGCGCGGCGGCAACCACCTGCTCGACGCGCGCGACAAGCTCCTGTGGCCGATACGGCTTGGGGAGGAAGGCGGTCTGCGCCGTTTCCAGTTCGCGCCGCAGGACTTCCTCGGCGTAGCCGGAGACCAGCACGGCGGCGACATCCTCCATTCCCGGCCGCGCCCGCACCGCGCGCAGCAATGCCGCCCCATCGATGCCGGGCATCACCATGTCGGTCACAACCGCGGTGACGCGGCCGGTCTCCTGGTCCAGCAGCGCGAGGGCGGCCTCGCCGTTCTCGGCGGCAAGGACGCGCCAGCCCCGGCGCACGAAGCTGCGCTCGGCGAGGCGGCGCACCGGCTCCTCGTCCTCCACCAGCAACAGCGTGCGCTGCCGCGTGGTGTCCTCCGGCGGGGGCGGCGGCACTGCCTCGGCAGGGACCCGCGGAATGGCAACCGGGTCCTGCTCCTCCCAGCGCGGCAGATAGATGCGGAAGCGGCTTCCCTTGCCGGGCTCGCTTTCAACCGCCAGGAATCCGTCGGACTGGCGGACGATCCCGTGCACCGTCGACAGGCCAAGCCCGGTGCCGCCGCGTTCGCGCTTGGTGGTGAAGAAGGGATCAAAGATGCGTGGCAGCACATCGGCCGGAATGCCGGTGCCGGTATCCACCACCTCGATCATCACGTAGCGGCCGGGCGGAATGGTCTCCGCGCCATGGGTGAGTGGCCGGTAGAGTGTCATATGGCCGCTGCGCAAAGTGAGCTCGCCGCCTTCCTGCATGGCGTCGCGGGCGTTGACGGCGAGATTGATCAGCACCTGGTCGAGCTGGGTCGGGTCGGCCCGAACGGTCCTTCCGGGCGTTTCGAGATCGAGGGTCAGACGAATATTCTCGCCGAGCAACCGCCGCAGCAGGCCCGAGAGATCGGTGATCACGTGGTTGACGGCAAGTGAGCGCGGCTGAAGGGTCTGCTGGCGGCCGAAAGCGAGGAGCTGTCGCACCAGCGCCGCGCCGCGCATGGCGCTGGACTGGATCTGGTTGGCTTCCTCCAGAATGTCGGCATCGATCCCCGGCCACAAGGCGATCGACTCCGCGCCCCCGAGCACCGCTGTCAGCAGATTGTTGAAGTCATGCGCGATGCCGCCGGCAAGCTGCCCGACCGCCTGGAGCTTCTGGCTGTGGGCAAGCTGCGCCTCGAGCTGCGTTTGCAGCGTGATATCGACGATCCGCAGCAACGCGCCGTGCACCGCCCCGTCGCGCCCGGCGATGGCATCGACCGTCACGCAGACCGCTACCGTGGCAGCGCTCGCATCGCCCGCGCCGCCTTGCGCCGCCGAAATCCGCGCCGGCGTGTTGCGGATGACCGCCGGGCGGCCGCGCAGCAACTGCGTCACGTCCTGCCACATCGCCTCACGCGCATCATCGGCAAAAATCATGCGGGCCTCGGCGCCGGAGGACAGGTCCGCCGCCGTGCCGATCAGATCGCGCATCGCCGCATTGGCCCGCAGAACCCGTCCGCCGGTATCGACCACAAGGCAACCGAAGGGGGCCTTCTCGAACAGCAAATCAATCGTCGGATCACTGGCGTCGCAACCATGCCCGATGTTGCCCGCGAGCAGGGCGATGGCACCACGGCGCCGCCGCAGCCACCATTCGGCAATGCGATCGAGCGCCGGCATCATCGCGCCACCGCCGCGGCCGGCGATCGCGGTGCGGCGACCAAGCCGCGCAACCGCCAGACATAGGCGATGACCTCGGCCACCACGCGGTAATGCTCAGCCGGGATCTCCGCGCCTACGGCGACAGAGTAGAGCGCCCGCGCCAGTGGCGGGTTGGAGACCACCGGGACACGGCTCTCCTCGGCGATGATGCGTATGCGCGCTGCCACTTCATCCAATCCCTTGGCGACGACTCGGGGAGCTTCGCCGCTATTCCGATCATAAGCGAGCGCTACTGCATAGTGCGTCGGATTTACCAGCACGACGGTGGCATCCGGCACCGCGGCAATCATGCGCCGGCGCGCGCGGGCCTGCTGCATCTGACGAATGCGCCGCTTGATCAGCGGATCACCCTCCATGTCCCGATACTCGTCGCGAATTTCCGTCCTGCTCATGCGCATACGTTGGAAATGCTGCCACTGGACGGCGGCGACCTCCAGGATGACCACGATGAAAAACGCCGCAAGTATGATGGTATCGACCCGCAGCAGCGCGCGGAACAGCTCGCCGTTGAGCCAGGCGACGCTCCAGGACAGGGCGGCCGATAGGTCCCGCAGATAGCCGAGAAAGACGAAACCGGCGCCGGTGACGACGACACCAAGTTTCGCCGTCGCACGAACCGCCTCGACCAGGGCGCCGAAGCCGAACTGCCGTTTAAGCCGCGGCCGCGGATCGAGTCGGCTGAACTTCGGCTTGAGCGCACCGAGGTTGAGCAGAAACCGCGTCTGCAGCAGCGTCGCCGCGGCGGCGGCGGCGCAGGTCACCGCCAGGTAGGGCACACAAGCCGTGAAGGCACCACGCAGCCCGCGCTCAAGTGCTACCGGTCCGGCACTCTCATGTGCTCCGGCGAGGAAGCCCGCCAGCGTGTCGGCGAGGCCACGCACCAGTGCGGCACCCTGGAAATTGGCGTACAGGCCGCACATGGCGAGGATGGTGAAGCTCACCATGTCTCGCGAAATTGGCACCTGCCCCTCTGACCGCGCCTGATCGAGCCGGCGTTGGGTCGGGGCCTCCGTGCGGTCATCTGTTTCAGCCATGCTCAGAGCGCCGCGATCTGCAGGAAGGCGGCGCGCGCGTGTTCGAGCCAGCCGTTGAGAATGCCGCCGCCCAGGGAGGCGAGCAGCAACAGCCCGCCGGCGACCTGGCCGGGCATGGCGGCGAAATACACCTGCAACTGGGGCACCAGACGGCTCAGCAGGCTGAGGCAGACCTGCCACAACACGCCCGCGAGCACGAATGGCCCGGCCAGCCGCAACACCGCGTCGAACGCGAGGCCCAGTGCTGCGATGGCCACGGCGATGGCATCGCCTTCGGGAAGCGGGGCGCCCGGCACGATGATCTCATAGCTGTGCGCCAGGGCGCGCAACGGCAATTCGTGCAGATCACCGGCCAGCGCGAGCAGCGGCGCCGCGAGGGCGAAGGCATGCGACAGTGCCGAGCTTTGCCCGCCCAGTTCGGCATCGGGCGCAATGATGTTGGTGAGCCCCATCATCGAGGCCAGCAACTGCCCCGCCACCGGCAGCACCTGCACCGTGATGCGCACAAGCCAGCCCATCCACAATCCGACGGCGATCTCTCCGAACAGAACTGCCGCAAGGTCATGCAGATGGGATGGAACCGCGCCGATGCCGGGTTGCACCACGGGGAGCAGCAACACCGTCAGCGCCAGCGCGATCGCCGTGCGGGCGGAAAGCGGCAGTTCGGCCTCGCCAATTCCAGGCAGCAACATCGCCGCACAGCCGACCCGGCATAGCACCACGACAAAGCCCAGCGCATAGGCGTCGAGCAGGCTGGACAGCTCGCTCACCGCCGCGGCTCAGGAGGCACCCATGCTGACGATGCGCTGCATCACCGCCCGGGTGAACCCCCCGAGGGTGGACATCATGAACGACCCCAGCAGAGCCATGGTGGCAAATATCGCGACCACCTTCGGCAGGAACACCATGGTCTGCTCGTTGATCTGGGTGACCGCCTGCACCAGCGACATCGCGATGCCGATCGCCAAGGCGACCGCGAGCGGTGGGCCGACGAGCTTGGCCGCGACAAGTATCGTATCGCGGAACAGCTGCATAATCTCTTCTTCCTGCACGTTTTGTGCTCCCTGTCAGACCGCGACCGAAGTCAGATCGCCATGCGGAGGATGTCCTGGTAGGCCTGGACCATGCGGTCCCGGATGGTCATGGCGGTTTGCAATGTGAGCTCCGCCTTGGCGACGGCGGTGACGACATCCGTGAGGTCACCGGTACCCGCGATGGCCTGAGCGGATTTCGCCTCGGCATCATGGGCTGCGGCCACCGTGCCTTCGATCGCCTGGCGCAGCATGTCACCAAAGCCCGCGCCCGCCGCGGGCACGGCGCCCGCGCCACCGATCGGCTGAATGGCGCCGATCTCGGCCGGGCGGACGACAAGGAGCGGGATTGCCATGGCCGATTACTTCAACATCTCGATCGTCCGGGAGATCATGCTGCGGGCGCTTTGCATGACGGCGAGATTGGCGCTGTAGGAGCGCTGGGCCTCGCGCATGTCCATCACCTCGATCATCGAATTGACGTTGGGCGTCCGCACATATCCGCTCGGGTCAGCGGCGGGATGGCCCGGGTCATAGCGCAACGGCAGCTCGGATTTGTCCTTGTCGATCCGGCGGACCTTGACGAGTTCGATGCCCAGCCCGCGATCGAGCTGGTTGGCAAACGAGATCGTCTTGCGCCGATATGGCTGCGCGCCGGGGCTGCTGCCGGTGGTATCCTGGTTGGCGAGGTTCTCGGCAATGACCCGCAGCCGCGCGGTTTGCGCCTGCATGCCGCGAGCCGATATTGCGAGGGCGGTGGACATATCCATGTCGATGATCCTTCTGCCGGCACGCCTAGCGACCGAGCGCGGTGCGGAACATGCCGAGATATTTGCGGTAGAGGTCGGCCGTGAGCTCGTGTGCCGCATCGTTCTCCGCGATGCGGGTGAGCTGGTCGTCGAGCGAAACGCCGTTGCCATCGGGCGCGCGCTCGCCGGCCTTGGCGCCTGACGCCGTGGAGGCAGTGTGCCTGGGCGCCAGATGCCCACCATCGGTTCGCGCCAGCGCGACGTCAGCGCCGCCACCCATACCGCGCAGACTGGCGCCACGCAGACTGGCGGCGAACGGCGCCACGTCGCGCCCGGTCCAGTGCGGCGTATCGAGGTTGGCGATGTTCTGCGCGAGGAGTTTCTGCCGCTCGCCGGTCCAGGCCAGGCGGCGTTCGGCGAGTTGGAAGAGCGGGATCTGGCTGAACATCGAAACACCCTCGCGGTGATGGCTGCCCGGGGTGGGGCAGAGGCAAGGATGGCGCCAAAGGGTAATCAAACGATTAACCGCACGGCCAATTCTGCCTAACGCGTTAGGGAATCGTTCACCTCTCGCGACCACCATGCGACCGACCGATCGGAGAGTGCAGATGGATGGCGATGTTTGGTTTGGCGGCGGTGAGGCGGCAGGGTTTCGCGCAGTTGAACAACTCGGCGACGGGGTGATCGCGATGATCCGCACCGCGCGCGCCCTGGCCGCGGCCCGCCGCCCGATCGACCTCGCCGGGCTCGACAACATGATCGGTATCTACTGCGCCAAAACGCTCGACCTGCCACTGCCCGAGGGTCGCAAGGTCCGTGAACGTTTGCAGTGCCTGGAGGCCGAAATCGGGCTGCTCGCACAGGATCTGGCGACGACCTCGGGCGCTTGAAGCGTCCGACACGGAAGGCGAAGCAAAATGCTGGCTGCCATTCCCCCACTTGCCTTCGTGCTTGGCCTCGCCGCCCTGGCCGCCCGTCTGGTGCGCGGGTTCGGCTGGCGGCCGGCTGCGTCGGCGATGGCGGATTTCACGATCGTCAACCGGACCAGGCTCGACAGAACTCGCGTATTGTATCAGGTCCGTCGCGGCAACCGGAACATCCTGCTGCTTGCCGGCGGCAGCGCGGATCTGGTGGTCGATCGGTGGGACGCCGATCCGCCGGGCGAACCGCGATGATCCGCGTCTCCTCAGGCATCATGCTCATCGCTGGCATCACCCTGTTCGCGGCCCCCGCGCTCGCGCAATCGGTGAGTATCGACCTCGGTGCCGTTGGCGGGTCTGGCGCCACCTCCCGGCTGGTGCAACTGACGGCATTGATCACCGGCCTGTCGCTCGCGCCCAGCCTGCTCGTGATGATGACCGCGTTCACCCGCATCATCATCGCCTTGTCGATCCTGCGCAGCGCACTCGCATTGCAGGGCGTGCCGCCCAACATCGTGCTGATCGGGCTGTCGCTGTTTCTGACCTTCCACGTCATGGAGCCGGTGTTGGACCAGGCCTGGTCGGGCGCGATCAAGCCGATGTCCGAGGGCAAGATGGGCGAGATGGAGGGGCTGCGCCTCGCCGCCGCGCCGTTCCGCGGCTTCATGATGGCCAATGCGCGCCCTGACGATCTGCAACTCTTCGTCGACCTCGCGCAGGGCGGCACCGCGAAGGCCGATCTCACAAAGCCCGATGACGTGCCGTGGCGGGCGCTGGTGCCGGGCTTCCTGGTGAGCGAACTGCGGCGCGGCTTCGAGATCGGTTTCATGATTTATTTGCCGTTCCTCATCATCGATCTGGTGGTCGCCAGCATCCTGATGAGCCTCGGGATGATGATGCTGCCGCCCAACGCGGTTTCGCTGCCGTTCAAGCTGATCTTCTTCGTCATGGTCGACGGCTGGCGGCTGATTGCCGGGAGTCTGGTGCAGAGTTTCGCGAGCGGATAGGGCCGAAGGAAGCGCTTCTTTTTGAAAAAAGAAGCAAAAACTTTTTACCATTTGCTCCGCCCTCCCCGCGGACAGTGCGGAGCAAACGGATAGAAGTTTTTTGGTTCTTTTTTCAAAAAAGAACCGCTTCCTTTCTTCCTTCAGCAACCGACAGTGGTCATCCTGGTGAGCCCACGATGGCGCAGCAACGCATCGATGCCCGGCTGCTCGCCGCGGAAAGCAACGTAGAGCGCCATCGGGTCTTCGGTGTCGCCAGATTCCAGGATGCGACGCAGCCGGGCCGCGAGCGCGGGATCGAAGGGATCGCCGGCGGCCTGGAAAACGCCGAACCCATCGGCGTCGAGCACCTCCGCCCAGAGATAAGAGTAGTACCCCGCAGCATAGCCGGCGCCGGCGAAAAGGTGCTGGAAATGGGCCGGCCGGTGCCGCGCGCCGATCTCGGCGGGCATGCCGATGCGATCGAGCACCTCGCGCTCGAAAGCCGCGACGTCGAGCGTGGCCGGGTCGGGATGGGTATGCAGCGCCATGTCGAGGATCGCCGAGGCGGTGTACTCGATGGTGGCAAAGCCCTGGTTGAAGGTGCGGGCGGCCAGCAGGCGCTGGATGAGGGCGTCGGGGATCGGCGTACCGGTCTGGTGGTGACGGGCGAAGCGGCGCAGGGTCTCCGGCACGGCGAGCCAGTGCTCGTAGATCTGCGAGGGGAACTCGACAAAATCCCGCCGCACCGAGGTGCCGGATTGCGACGGGTACCGCACCCTGCTCAGCAGCCCGTGCAGCGCATGGCCGAATTCATGGAACAGCGTCCCGGCATCATCGAAACTCAGCAGCGTCGGCGTGCCTTGAGAGAAATTGTTGTTGTTGAGGATGATCGGCGAGACCGGCCCGTCCAGCGACTGCTGGTCGCGCAGGCTGCTCATCCAGGCACCGGAGCGCTTGCCTGGGCGGGCGTAGTTGTCGGCGATGAACACGCCGACATGGCCGTCGGCATCGCGCACTTCCCAGGCGCGCACATCGGGATGGTAAAGCGGCAGGCCCTCCATCGCATGAAAACTGAGGCCGAACAGGCGGTTTGCGGTGTCGAACGCGGCCTGCTGGATGTTTTCCAGCACGAAATAGGGTTTCAGCTCCGCCTCGTCGATCGCGTATTCGGACAGGCGCACGCGCTCGGCGTAGTGCCGCCAATCCCACGGCTCCAGCCGGTCGTTGATGCCATCGGCGCTGGCGGCGAGCAGCAGCCGGTCCCGCTCCGCCGCGGCGGCGTGGCGGGCGGCGGACCACACTGCTCCGGTGAGGCGTTCGACGTTGTCCTGGGTGGCCGCCATGGTGTCGGCGAGGCGGAAGGCGGCGTAGTCCTTGAAGCCGAGCAGCCTGGCGCGCTCGGCACGCAGTACCAGAATTTCGGGGATCAACCGGCGGTTGTCATGCGGGCCGGTATGCTCGCCGCGTGCGATGAAAGCGAGATAGGCAATCTGCCGCAGGTCCCGCCGGCGCGAGAAGGTCAGGAAAGGCTCGATCAGCGAGCGCGAAAGAGTGATTGTGTAGCCATCGTGGCCGCGCGCCCGCGCGGCGTTCTGGGCACCCTCGCGCACGAAGTCGGGCAATCCGTCGAGGTCGGCCGCGACGAGCGGCAAGTGCCACTCCCGCTCGTCATGGACCACGTTCTGCCCGAACTCCGCGTGCAGCACTGCCAGGCGCTCGGAGATCGCCGCCATGCGCAGCTTGTCAGCCGCGCCGAGATGCGCGCCGGCACGAATAAAGCCGAGGTGGTGGCGTTCCAGCAGGCGGAGCGAAGGCGCGTCGAGACCGAGTGCCGCGCGCTGCCGGTAGAGCATATCCACCCGGCCAAACAACGCGGGGTCGAGCGATATTCCGCTCGCGTGCTGCGAGAGCTTCGGCGCAAATTCGGTCTCGATGGCCTGCAGTTCGTCGCTGCCGATGCTGGACAGCAGGTTGGAGAAGACGTTCAGAGCCCGCTCCAGCAGGGCGCCACTACGCTCCAGCGCCTCGACGGTGTTGACGAAGCTTGGCGGCTCGGCGTTGTTCACGATGGCCGCGATTTCTATGTTGTGCTCCCGCATCCCGCGGTCGATGGCGTCGGGGAGGTGCGCGGGGCGGATAAGATCATAAGGTGGCACGCCGAACGGAGGCGCCCAGGGATTGGAAAAAGGGTTGCTGCTCATGAGCAAAGAGGTGCCCGCGCATGCCCGTGCGGTCAAGGGAGGGGGCGGCGTGCACCGTCGCAATGTGCGGGCTCATCCCTGCAAATCGACACGAAATGCGCTTCTTGTACAAATTTTGTTGATCGACCGCGCATGAACTTCATATTTATAGGCTAACGGCGGACACATCGACCGTCAGGGAGTTCCGAATGGCTGTCTTCGACGTCACCAGTGGCGTGACCTACGCAACCCTGAGCGCCGCGATCACCGGCTCGTCGGCAAACGACGTGTTGTGGCTGGACGTCGGTTCCTACGTCGAGGATTTTCCCGACATCACCCATAACCTCACCATCGAGGTCAATCCGAACGCGGCTCAAATTGGCCTCGCCTCGCTGAGCAATCCGCAACCGCTGCCGCCCAACGGGCGGGCAGTGCTCAACGTGCCCGGCGACAAGAATGTCAATTTGTCGGTCGCCGGCCTCGAAATTTTCGGCGCCAACAACGACGTGCTTGGCAACTCCAATGGCGCCGGCATCCTGTTCGAAACTGGCAACGGCACCCTCACGGTCGATAATTGTTGGATCCACCACAACGAGGATGGCATCCTCACCGGTGGCACCAACGCGTTCGACCCGCAGGGCATGACGATCGAGATCACCAACTCGCAAATCGACCACAATGGCGCTCCGATCAACAATCCGCGCTACGGCTTCGACCACAACGTCTATATCGGCGCGGCCACCAGCTTCATCGCCACGGGGAACTCCTTCCATGACGCGCTGGGAGGCCATGAAATCAAGACTGCCGCGCTGTCGAACACCATCACCGGCAACCAAATCATCGACGGCCCAACTGCCGAGACGAGTTACAGCGTCGACCTGCCGTTTGGCGGGGCGACCGTCATCAGCAACAACACGTTCGAAAAAGGTGCCTCGTCGCAAAACAAGTATTTTATTCACTATGGATCGAGTCAGACGTATCCCGGCAGCAGCCTGCAGATCACCGGAAACACGGTCACCAATACCCGCTCGAGTGGCGCCATCTTCCTGCTCAACCAAAGCTATGGCCCATCGGGCGCGATTATCCCGGCGACCATCACCGGCAATAATTTCGTCAACATCAACCGGGAATTCGCCGCCGAGGACCAGAAGTGGAACGGCGGCTTCTATGCCCCGACCGCGACGGTCGACATCATCTCCGGCAACGTATTTCCAAATGCTTGTTTCCAGGCCGGTACGCGCATCCTGACACTTCGCGGCCATATCGCGGTCGAAAAACTGGCCGTCGGCGACGGCATCGTGCTGCGCCGCGGCAGCGTCGCGCCGGTGCGCTGGATCGGCCATCGCACGGTCGATTGCACCCGCCATCCCCAGCCGACCGAGGTCAGGCCGGTGCGCGTCATCGCCGGAGCCTTCGGACCCGGCATGCCGCTCGCCGATCTGCTGCTGAGCCCCGACCACGCTGTTCACGCCGATGGCGTGCTGATCCCGGTGCGCTATCTGCTGAACGGGCGCAGCGTACGCCAGGAAGCCGCGTCGCTCGTCACCTACTACCACATCGAACTACCGGCCCATGACGTATTGCTGGCGGAGGGACTGCCTTGCGAGTCCTATCTCGACACCGGCAACCGCAGCGCCTTCGCCAATGGCGGCCCGGCGATGCAGCTGCACCCCGATCTGGCGTCGGGCATCTGGTCGACCCGCGCCTGCGCCCCGATGGCGATCGGTGGACCGGTGGTCACCGAGGTGCGGCGACGGCTGCTGGCCCGGGCGGCGGACCTCGGGTTTGCGCTGACAGCCGATCCGGCGCCGGTGATCGAAGCTGGCGGGCAACGTGTCACGCCCACCGGTGATGACCGGTTGCTGCGCTTCGTGCTGCCACCGGGGTGCGAGACGGCGCGCCTGCTGTCCCGCGTTTCCGTCCCAGCCGACACCTGTGCCGATCGCGACGACCATCGTCGCCTCGGCATCGCCATCGCGCGACTGTGGCTCGACGGGGTGCCGGTGGCGCTTGATGACCCGCGCTTCGGGGCCGGCTGGTACAAGCCCGAACAGGATGACGCCGGCGAGACCTGGCGCTGGACCAGTGGCGCGGCGGTTCTCGCCGCGGGCGGTGCGCGCGAAATCATCGTCGAAGTCGCTATGACCGAGCAATACTGGGTCGATGCCCAGCCGCGGCCAACGACGGGGCGGGCAATCCGCCGGCGAACTTGAGGCTGGCGATGGATTGAAGGATAGTCGGCCAACGACGGCGCGGCGGCGGAGTCCGCGCATCGGTGGAGGAACGCGCCATGACGCTGGATGCAGCGGTGCTGCAGCTTGCAGTCAACGGCGCCGCGGTTGGGGCGATCTACGCGCTGGTCGCTCTCGGTCTGGTGATGACCTACAAGGCGACCGAGGTGCTGAACTTCGCCTATGGCGACGTGCTGATGCTCTCGGCATTCATCGGCTGGTACGCGTCGGCCTCGCTCGGCCTGCCGTTCTGGGCCGCCGCATTGGTGGCGGTCGGTGCCGCCGCGGCATTGTCCTATGTGATCGATGCGGGCGTGATGCGCCGCATCGCCGGCCAACCTCATTTTTCCGCGGTGATGCTCACGATTGCGGTCTCATTCATGCTGCGCGGCCTCGCCGGGATGGTGTTCGGGCCGACCTCGCGCCGGCTTGAGACGCCGTGGAGCGGGCAGACATCACGGTTCAGCGGCGTCGTGGTGGCCGATATCAGCCTCGCCATCATCGCGACTGCCAGCGTGGTGACGGCGGTGCTGTTCGTTGTCCTGCGCACCACCCGCTACGGCATCGGCATCCAGGCCGCCTCGCAGAACCAACTCGCCGCCTATCTCTGCGGCATCCGGGTCAAGCGGCTCAACTCCCTGGTCTGGGCGGTGTCCGGCGCCATCGCCGCGGCGTCTGGCGTGTTGCTCGCCCCGCTCGCCTTGGTCGATATCAGCCTGTGGGGCGTTGTTCTGAAGGGTTTCGCCGCCCTGGTGCTCGGCGGTTTCGGCAGCATGCCCGGCGCGGTGGTGGGCGGCGTGTCGATCGGCTTGATCGAGCAGTTCGCCGGGGTGTATTTGCCGGACGGCTTCAAGGACGTCAGCGCGCAGTTGGTGCTGATCCTGGTGCTGCTGTGCTTCCCGCGCGGGCTGCTCGGCGAAGCACATGGGCGGCGCGTCTGATGCGCTTTAGTTATGACACCTCCTACGCCGACGCCCAACGCCTGCTGCGCCACTGGCCCGGGCGGATCGCCTATGCCGTGCTGGCCGCCGTGCTGCTGGCGGGCCCGCTGGTGCTGCCGAAATTCTTCATCGGCGAGGCGGCCGCCACCTTCATCGCCTGCATCATGGCGCTCGGACTGATGGTGCTGACCGGCTTCACCGGCCAGGTCTCGCTCGGCCACGCCGCCTTCGTGGCGATCGGCGCCTATGCCGAGATCGGCCTGCTCGATGCCGGCCTCCCCTTCCCGCTCGCGCTGTCCCTCGCCGGCGCAATCGCCGGGGCCGCCGGGCTGCTGATCGGCCTGCCGGCGATCCGGGTCTCCGGCCTCTATCTCGCGATGGTGACGCTCGCCTTCGCGCTGGTGGTGGAGCAGGCGGTCGGGCGATGGAAGTCGGTCACCGGCGGGTATGACGGCGCGCAGGTGCCGGATGCGCTTCTGTTCGGCGCCAATATCGGCGGTTTGGTGCCGTTCTACTACGTGTGCCTCGCCGTGCTCGTGCTGGTGCTGCTGGCGCTGATCAACCTCACCCGCGGCTATGTCGGCCGCGCCTTCGTCGGCATCCGGGACTCCGAGGCGGCGGCCCATGCGCTGGGGATCTGGGTGTCCGGCTACAAGGTGCTGGCTTTCGGCATCTCGGCCGCCATCACCGGGCTCGGCGGCGCCCTGCTCGCGCACCAGGTGCAGTATGTGACACCCGATGTGTTCTCGCTGAACCTCTCGATGCAGCTCGTGCTGATGGTGGTGGTTGGCGGCCTCGGCTCGCTGCGCGGCGCCGTGCTGGGCGCGGTGCTGATCGGCCTGCTGCCGACTGCGATATCGCGCCTGAAGGCGGCGCTACCTTCGGTGGCCGCCGCACAGTTCGGCCTCGACACCTTCATTTTCGGCCTGGTGCTGGCCGGCTTCGTGCTGTTCGAGCCCAGCGGGCTGAATGGCCGCTGGATCAAGCTACGAACCTTCTTCGAGGCCTTCCCGCTCTATCGCCGCCGCACCTTCGTACGCGGCAAGGCCTATGCCAGCTCGGAGCGCCACCGGTGAGCCTGCTGCAGCTCGACGGCGTCTCGCTGCGCTTCGGCGGGCTGACGGCGGTGCGCGAGGTGAGTGTCGCCGTGCCGCAGGGCGAGATTTTCGCCATCATCGGGCCGAACGGGGCGGGCAAGACCTCGCTGTTCAACATCATCACCCGCGTCTTCGCCCCCAGCGCCGGGCGCGTGCTGGTGGCCGGCCAGGACATCACCGTCGTGCCGCGCCACCACGTGGTGCGCCACGGCATCGCCCGCACCTTCCAGAACATCGAGCTGTTCGACGCCGCAACGGTGCTGCAGAACCTGCTGCTGGGCCGCCATCGCTTCCCCCATGGCGGGTTCGCCGCGCAATTCGCATGGGCGCCCGCCGTGCGGCGCGCCGAGATCGCCAGCCGCGCGGCGGTGGAGCGGATCATCGACCGGCTGGAACTCTCCGCCTACCGCAACGCCCCGGTCGGCGGCCTGCCCTACGGGGTGCGCAAGGTGGTGGAACTCGGCCGCGCGCTCGCCACCGAGCCGCGCCTGCTGCTGCTCGACGAGCCGGCCTCGGGCCTCAACCCGGAGGAGACCCGCGATCTCGCCTTCTGGCTCGAGGATATCCGCGCCGAACTCGGCATCACCGTGGTGATGGTGGAACACGACATGTCCCTCGTCTCGGCGGTGGCGGACCGGGTGATGTGCATGAGCATGGGCGAGGTGCTGGCGATCGGCAGCCCGGCCGACGTGCAGGCCGATCCCGCCGTGATCGCGGCCTATCTCGGCACGTGAGCGGCGCCTCCCCCCTGCTCGAAGTGCGCAACCTCGAAACCTGGTACGGTCCGGTGAACGCCATCCGCGGCGTCAGCCTGGAAGTGGCGGAGGGGCGCATCCATGCCGTGCTCGGCGCCAACGGGGCTGGCAAATCGACGCTGCTGAAATCCATCGCCGGGGTGCTGGACCCGTTCAAGGGCAGCATCCGCTTTGCGGACCAGGAGATCCAGGGCCAGGACCCCGACGCCATCGCGCGGCGCGGCGTGGTGCTGGTGCCCGAGGGGCGTCAGGTGTTTCCCTTCCTCAGCGTGCGCGAGAACCTGCTGATGGGCGCCTTCGCCCGCGCCGGGCGGGGGCCTGGCGAGGCGACGACGCTCGCGCGCATCCATGGCTGGTTCCCCCGCCTCGCCGAGCGGGCCGGCCAGGCGGCCGGGCTGCTCTCTGGCGGGGAGCAGCAGATGCTGGCGATCGGCCGGGCGCTGATGGGCGAGCCACGCCTGCTGTTGCTCGATGAGCCCTCGCTCGGCCTCTCGCCGCTGCTGACCCGCGAGATTTTCGCCATCATCGCCCGCATCAATGCCGAGCAGGGCACCACCATCGTCGTGGTGGAGCAGAATGCCGCCATCGCGCTGGCCACCGCGCATGACGGCACGATCCTTGAACTCGGCCGTGCCGTGGCGAGCGGCACCTGCGCCGAGCTGGCGGCCAAGCAGGATGTGCAGGAATTCTACCTCGGCCACGGCGCCGGCGGCTGGACCAAGCAGCGGTGGAAGCGGCGCAAGACATGGCGATGAGTAGTGGGGAGATAAGCACCAGCTTCGACGGCCACACCACCGCGCTGCGCCTGTTCCGCGCCCGTGCCGCCGCCTGGGGGAAGCTGCCCGCGCTGCGGCACAAGGAATTCGGCATTTGGCAGACCGTCACCTGGGCGGGCTACGAGGCCGCGGTGCGCGGGGTGGCGCGCAGCCTGCACGCGCTGGGTGCGCGGACCGGCGAGGTCTCGGCGGTGCTGTCGCTGAACCGGCCGGAATGGCTCTATGCCGATCTCGGCGCCCAGCATCTCGGCATGATCGGCGCCGGCATCTACCCGACCTCCTCGCCCGCGCAGGTGCTGCACGTGCTGGCCGACAGCGGTGCCAGCATCGTGTTCGCCGAGGATGCCGAGCAGCTCGACAAGGTGCTGCGCGTTCGAGGCGACTGCCCCCGGCTGCGCCACGTCGTGGTGTTCGACATGACCGGGCTGCGCGGGCTCGACGATGCGATGGTGCTGTCCTTCGCGGACTTCCTCGCTTTGGGCGAAGCCGTCTACACCTCCGGCACCACCGGCGCCTCCAAGGGCGCGATGATCAGCCACGCCAACATCATGTTCCAGATCGCCACCGCGGCGGCGCAGACCTCGTTGCACCTCGGTGACCATACCGTCTCCTTCCTGCCGCTGTGCCACGTCGCCGAACGCATGGGCACCGTGTTCAACCCGCTCGCGCACGGGCCGATCGTGCATTTCCCGGAAAGTGCCGCGACCCTCTACAACGACCTGCCGGAGATCGCGCCGCATCTGCTGTTCGCACCGCCACGCTTCTGGGAGAAGCTGCATGCGCGGGTGACGCTGTTCATGCCCGACGCCATCGCCCCTGCCCGCTTGCTCTACGCGCTCGCGCTGCGCCACCCCGGCAAGCTGCTCGACTGGCTGGTGCTGCGCAACCTGCGCACGAGCCTCGGCCTCGGGTCGCTGCGCCACGCCGTCACCGGCGCTGCCCCGGTCTCGCCGGACATGCTGGCCTGGTTCCGCACCCTCGGCGTTAATCTGGTGGAGGCCTATGGGCTCACCGAGACGGTCGGTTTCTGCACCGCGACACCCAAGGGCGATGCACGCCCCGGCCGCGCCGGGCTGCCGGTCGCCGGCACCGAGGTGCGGCTCGGCGCGGAGGACGAGATCCTGGTGCGCGGCCCCAGCGTGTTCGCGGGGTATTGGGACAATCCGGCGGCCACCGCGGCGGCGATCGGCGCCGATGGCTGGCTGCACACCGGCGATTGCGGCAGCTTCGATGCCGACGGACACCTCGCGATCCGCGACCGCATCAAGGACATCATCATCACCTCCGGCGGCAAGAACATCTCGCCCAGCCAAATCGAGAACACGCTGAAATTCAGCCCCTATATCTCGGATGCCGTGGTGGTCGGCGAGGGGCGCAACTACCTCTGCTGCCTCGTGCTGCCCGACCCGGAAACCGCCGCCCAGTTCGCGCAGGACCAGCAGCTCACCTACACCGATCTGAGCAGCCTGATGCGGCTGCCCGAGGTGGTGGCGCTGATCGGCCGGGAGATCGGGCAGGCCAACCACAGCTTCGCCCGCGTCGAGCAGATCAAGGATTTCCGCCTCATCGAGGAAATCCTCACACCCGACGACGAAGAGGTCACCCCCACGCTGAAACTGAAGCGCCGGCTGGTGAGCCGCCGCTATGCTGCCTTGATCGACGCCATGTACGGCGGAGCCAACCCCGTACCAACCTGACCCAGGAGGACCCCCATGCGCCCGAACCGCCTCACCCTGAACCGCCGCACCCTCATCGCCGCCGCCCTTGCCGCCCCCGCCATCGCCCGCCGCGCCCATGCCGCGGGGGTGAGCGACGGGGAGATCCTGCTCGGCACCCATCTCGACCTCACCGGCCCGGTCGCCGCCGGCATGCCCTCCATCCGTTTCGGCACCCAGATGCGCATCGACGAGGCCAACGAGGCCGGCGGCGTCAATGGCCGCAAGCTGCGCCTCATCGTCGAGGACAACGGCAGCCAGCCGCAAATGGCAGTGCGCGCCACCGACAAGCTGATCCGCAGCGACGAGGTGTTCGCCATCGTCAACCCCTTCGGCTCCGGCACCAATGCGGCCGTGGTGAAGCGCGCCGTCGATGCGGGGGTGATCTATTTCGCGCCCTGGGCCGCCTCGGCGATCATCCGCAGGATCGGCGGCAACAGCAAATACCTCTTCACCACCGTGCCCAACTACGACACCACCATGGCCACCGGCGCCGGCTGGATGATCGACACCCACAAGCCGCAGAAAATCGGCTTCATCATGCAGGAAGGCCCGCTCGGTGACCTGGTGAAGCAAGGCGCGATGGCCGCGCTCACCGCACACGGCATGAAGCCGGTCGCCGAGGCCTCCTACAAGGCCGGGGATATCGACTTCTCGAGCCAGGTCGCCCGCATGCAGGCGGCCGGCACCGACCTCATTATCATTGCCACCATCACCCGCGAGACCATCGGCATCATGGCCGAGGTGAAGAAACTCGGCATGGCCGCCAAGGTGCTGACCGCGAGCCCGGGCCGCACCGGCATCGTCGCCGATCTCGGCAAGCAGACGGTCGAGGGGCTGTACGGCATCGGCGCGTGGAACGCCTACGCGGCCGGCAAGGAGCCGGCGGAGGTGAAGGCCTGGCAGGAGAAGCTCACCAGGCGCCACGGCATCAACGCCGACGAGAACGCCATCCTCGCCTACGCCTACGCCGATTGGTTGATCAGCGGCGGGCTGCAACCAGTGGGCCGCGAGGTGACCAACGACCGCGTCGCCGCCGCTCTCGCCGCTTCCGCCTCCGAGCACTTCATCTTCTACGGCCCGAAGCGCTTCGTCGACGGCCATATCGACCCCGAGGACGTGCAGATCGACCAGGTGACCGGCGGCGGCTGGGCGCCGGCCAGCCCCCGCCTGCTGCCGCGCAAGGGGTGAAGAAGCGGGTGGGCGTTTCCTTTTGAAAATGAACCGCCCCCCCTCGCCTCCCCCCACCACACCCTGGCCGTCGCCGCGATGTTGCGGCTCAGGACCGATTCAGGCGTCAAAGACCAGCAGGCACGACAAATCCCCCGCGCACGGCCCTCAGGCCATGTCGGTTCACAACCCGTCAAACATGAAATCACCCAATGGCGGCCCCCGCCCGAGCACGAGGGGCCGCGCGTAGTGAAATGGCAGGGCCACGCTGCACGCCCGCGCATGCGCCGCCGGCAGCAACCGCCCCGCCCGCCACGGCGCCGGTACCCATTCCCACTCGACGATCGGCTCCAACTCCAGCCGGACGGAAGCCTGCGCCACCAACACCGGCGCCATCGTCCCCTCCAGACCATCCACCTGCCGCGCCCCGCACCCACGCAGCCAGCCCAGCAGGGCGTACAGCAGCGCGCCCAGCATTCCGCCAAGATTGGCGGCGATGCCGTGGGCAGGCGCAAAAGCGGGGGCGGTCGGTCGGCCCATCAGCTCTGGGTCACTCCATTCATGCGTCAGGAACATATGGCGAACAAACGTCAGTAGTCAAGCGAAATTTCACATGCAAGGGGAAATTATCTTAGGCTGCCGCGCCTCGATGCCGTCCCGTGAACGGCTCGACACAGCCCGGCACCAAGCCTTCCACCGGCGGCCACCGCCACGACCGTCATTACGAGATGAAACCGAATCAGTCCGGGGGACGTGCCATACGGTAGATCTGGATTGCTTCGGCGCCGCCGCGCAACGACGGCGGCGGGGTCCGTGGATACCGGGTGCCCTTGGCATCCCGGCAGCGAAGCTGCGCAATGCGTGGAAGAGGCACGCATTGCGCAGGTTGGAATCGCTCGTGGCGGAGCGGCGGAATCGCTTTCCGCCCAGTCACCTATACGAGGTCGCTCGGCTTGAGCCCGAATTCGTCAAGGAACGGGGCGGCGTGGTCGATCCGTCCGGTCATGTCCTTCGGGTCGCGCGAGACGATCTGGTAGACCGCCTCGGCGATGTTCTCCACCGGCGAAACCCGGTGCTTCGTCGCCTCGGTGATCAGCCCGTGCACGGCGACGCCGGGGGTGGCGACGAGCCCGGGCGAGATCGCGTTGACGGTGATGTTGTCGGCGTAGACCTCCGCGGCCAGGCCGGTCGAGAAGCGCTCGATCGCCGCCTTGCACATGCCGTAGATCGCCCCGCCCGCGCGGGCCGTCTCGTAGGGCTTCACCGGATGGATCGCAGCACCCGAGGAGATCGAGACGATGGCGCCCGCCTTCTTGCGGCGCATCGCCGGCAGAACGAGCTGCGAGAGATGCATTGGTGCCCAGACCTGCACCTCCATCATCAGATCGAACCGCTTCTTGGGGAAATCCTCGACGGGGATGAAGAACGTCACCGCCGCGTTGTTGATGAGGATGTCGATGTCACCATAGATCAGCTTGGCATCAGCGATCAGGCGCTCGCGGTCGTCCGCCTTGGAGAGGTCGGCCTTGATGAAGCTCGCCTCGCCGCCGGCGGCGCGAATGCGGGCGATGGTGTCGTTCAGCGTGCCGGGCAGGCGGCTTTCGCCCTCCTCGGCGGTGCGGGCGGTGCAGACCACCTTCGCGCCCGCCATGGCGAGCCGCACGGCGATCGCCTCGCCGATGCCGCGGCTGGCGCCGGTGACCAGGGCCACTTTGCCCTTGAGATTGCCGTCGGGATTGATCTTTGCAGCAGCCATCGTCGCCTCCTTGTTCTTGTCCTGAGCTGAGGAAGGAAGTGCTTCTTTTTGAAAAAAGAAGCAAAAACTTTTTATCCGTTGGCTTCGCCCTCTCCGTGGAGAAGGCGGAGCCTAACGGGCGAAAGTTTTTTGGTTCTTTTTTTCAAAAAAGAACCGCTTCCTTGCTTCCCACGCGATATCACTCGGCCGCCGCCCCCATCTTGTCGGCCAGCGTCGGCATGCGGACGCGGGCGCGCGGGGCGAGGGCGCGCTGGAGGCGTTCGAGATACAGGTAGATGACCGGCGTGGTGTAGAGCGTCAGGATCTGCGACAGCGCGAGCCCGCCGACCATCGCGTAGCCCAGCGGCCGGCGCAGTTCGGAGCCCGGGCCTTCGCCGAACATCAGCGGCAGTCCGGAGAGCAGGGCCGCCATGGTGGTCATCATGATCGGCCGGAAGCGCATCAGGCGGGCCTGGCGGATGGCGTTGAACGGCGTTTCACCGTCCTTTCGTTCGGCGGAGATCGCAAAATCCACCATCATGATGCCGTTCTTCTTCACGATGCCGATCAGCAGGATGATGCCGATCAGCGCGACCAGGCTGAGGTCGTAGCCGAAAATCATCAGCATCAGCAGCGCGCCGACGCCGGCCGAGGGCAGGGTGGAGAGGATGGTCAGCGGCAGGATGTAGCTTTCGTAGAGCACGCCGAGGATGATGTAGACCGTGACCAGCGCGGCAGCGATCAAATAAGGCGTCGAAGCGGTCGAGGCCTGGAAGGCCTGGGCGGTGCCCTGGAACGTGCCCTGCAAGGCGACCGGGGTGCCGATTTCGCGCACCGCCGTCTTCACCGCCTCCACCGCGTCACCGAGGGCGACGCCCTGGGCGAGGTTGAACGACAGTGTCACCGCCGGGAACTGCATCTGGTGGCCGATCGACAGCGGCGCGACCTTGGTGTTGTCGACCTTGATGAAGGTGGAGAGCGGCACCGCCTGCCCGGTGTTGGATTTCACGAACAGCTTGTCGAGCACCGCGAGGCTCGAACGCTCCTCGGGCAGCACTTCCATGATCAGCTTGTAGGTGTTGATCTGGGTGAAATACTGCGTCACCTGTCGTTGGCCAATGGCGTCGTAGAGCGTGTCGTCGATCACCTGCGGTTGGATGCCGAAGCGGGCGGCGGCGTCGCGATCGATGGTGATTGTCGCCGTGGTGCCGCCCGACTGCTGGTCGGTGGCGACGTCGCGCAGCTCCTTGATGCCGCGCAACTTGTTCAGCACCCGCGGCGCCCAGGCGTAGAGCTCGCCGACGTCGGGGTGTTGCAGGGTGTACTGATACTGGGTCTTGGAGGCCCGCCCGCCGACGCGGACGTCCTGGCCGGCCTGAAGGAAGAGCTGCGCGCCCTCGACCTTGGCAAGTTGAGGACGCAAGCGCGCGATAATCTGCTGCGCGGTCGCCTTGCGCTGCTCCCAGGGCTTCAGCGAAATGAAGAACTGCCCGTTATTGCCCGTCCGCCCGCCGCCGGAGCCGACGTTGGAGGAGTAGTTCTCCACCGCCGGATCGCTCAGCAGCACGGCGCCGAGCGCCAATTGCAGCCGCGTCATCTCCTGGAACGAGACGTCCTGCGCGCCCTCGGAGATGCCGATGATCACGCCATTGTCCTGTTCCGGGAAGAACCCCTTGGGGATCGTCACGTAGAGATACCCGGTCAGGCCAAGAGTGACGAAGAACACCAGCAAAGTGAGGAACTGGAAGCGCAGCGCGATATCGAGGGTGCGGCGGTAGCCGGCCAGCAGCAGCTCGAAGCCCTTCTCGATGAAGCGGTATATGGCGCCGTGCTTGCTTTCGCCATGGTGCAGGAAGCGCGAGCACATCATCGGCGTCAGCGTCAGCGATACCACCGCCGAGACCACCACCGCGATCGTCACCGTCACCGCGAATTCGCGGAACAGCCGGCCGACGATGCCGCTCATCAGCAGCAGCGGGATGAACACCGCGATCAGCGAGGCCGAGATCGACACGATGGTGAAGCCGATTTCGCTGGCGCCCTTGATCGCCGCGTCCATCGGCCGTTCGCCGTCCTCGATGTGGCGGAAGATGTTCTCCAGCATCACGATCGCGTCGTCGACCACGAAGCCGACGGAGATGGTGAGCGCCATCAGCGAGAGATTGTCGAGGCTGTAGTCCAGCAGGTACATCACCGCGAATGTGCCGATCAGGGCGATCGGCACGGTGACGGAGGGGATGATCGTCGCCCACATATTGCGCAGGAACAGGAAGATCACCATCACCACCAGCCCCACGCTCAGCATCAGCGTGTGCTGCACCTCCTCGACCGAGGCGCGGATGGTGGTGGTGCGGTCCATCACCACTTTGACCTGCACCGAGGGCGGGATGGCCGATTGCAGCCGCGGCAATTGCGCGCGGATGAGATTGACAGTGTCGATGATGTTGGCGCCGGGTTGCTTGAACACGACGAGTTGCACGCCCAATCGGCCGTTCTGGTGGCCGGCCACCAGCATGTTCTCCGCCTCGTCGACCGCTTGGCCGATGTCGCGCACCCTGATCGGCGCGCCGTTGCGGTAGGCAAGCACGAGGTCGTTGTATTCCGACGCCTTGGTCAGCTGGTCGTTGGCATAGACCGTGAAACTGCGCCGCTCGCCGTCGATGGTGCCCTTGGGGCTGTTGGCGGTCGAGGTCAGCAGGGTCTGGCGCGCATCCTCCAGCGTGAGGCCCATGGCGGCCAGCCGCGACGGGTCGATCTGCACGCGCACGGCGCGTTTGCGCTCGCCGCCGATGAACACCTGGCTGACGCCCGAGATGGTGGATATCTGCTGGGCGAGGATATTGTCCGCCCAGTCGTTGGTTTCGATGATCGGCAACTCGTCGGACTGCACGGCGATGATGAGGATCGGGCTGTCCGAGGGGTTGACCTTCCAGAACGTCGGCGGCGCCGGCAGGTTGCGCGGGAGCTGGCCGGTGGCGGAGGTCATCTTCGCCTGCACGTCGAGCGCGGCGGCATCGATGTTACGGTCGAGGTCGAACTGGATGGTGATGGAGGTGCCGCCGAGCACCGAGGTCGACGTCATCTGCGCGACCCCGGGGATCTGCGCGAACTGGCGTTCCAGCGGCTGTGCCACGGCGGTGGCCATGGTCTCCGGGCTGGCGCCGGGGAAGCGGGCGTTGACGTTGATGGTGGGGAATTCGACGCGCGGCAACGGCGCCACCGGCAGCAGCGGATAGGCCGCCAGCCCTACCAGCACGATCGCCGCCATCAGCAGCGAGGTGCCGACCGGGCGGCGGATGAACGGGGTGGAGATGCTCATGGGCGTGTCTCTCGCGGCGCTCGGGGTTTCAGCTGGCGGGCTTGGCTTGGGTCGGCACGACGCGGGCGCCGTTTTGCAGGCGGGATTGGCCGTTGACCACCACCTGCATGCCATCTTCGAGGCCCGAGGTGATGATGGCGCTCTGCCCGTCATCCTGGCCGAGCTTCACCGGCGTCAGCGCCACCGTGTTGTCGGGTTTCACGACATAGACGAACAGGTTGGCCGGCCCGCGCTGCACCGCGATGGAGGGCACCACCAGCGCGCCCTTGCGCAGCTCGGTCTGCAAGCGGGCGTTGACGAACTGACCCGGCCACAGCCTGGTCTCGGCGTTGTCGAACCGCGCCTTCAACTTGATGGTGCCAGTGGTGACGTCCACCGTGTTGTCCGTGGTGATCAACTCGCCGGTCGCCAGCAGCGTCTTGTCGTCGGCGGAATAGGCCATCGCCGGCAGCTTGCCCGCCGCCATCCCGGCGCGGATCGCCGGCAGGCTATCCTGCGGCAGACTGAACACCACCGTGATCGGCTTGTTCTGCGCAATGGTGACGATGCCGACGCCGGTGGTGTCGGCGGCGCGCACCACGTTGCCGGGATCGATCAGCCGCAGCCCCATGGTGCCGTCGAACGGGGCGGTGATGAGGGTATAGTCGAGGTTCACCTTGGCGGCGGCGATCAGCGCGTCATCGGCCTTCAGCGTCGCCTCCAGACCGCGCACCGCGGCCTGGCGGGTGTCGACCGTCTGCTGCGGGGTGGACTGGGTGCGCGCGAGTTCCAGCGAGCGGGCGAGATCGAGCCTCGCATTGGCCAGCTGCGCCTCGTCCTGCGCGCGCTTGGCCATCGCCTGATCGAGCAGCGCCTGGTAGGGCCGCGGGTCGATCAGCGCGAGGGGATCGCCGCGCTTGACCTCCTGGCCCTCCTGGAACAGCACCTTCTCCAGCGTGCCGTCGACGCGGCTGCGGATCAGCGCGTTCTGCATCGCCTGCACGACGCCGATGTTGCGCAGCAGGATGGGAACATCGCGGCGCACCACGTTGGCCACCGTCACCGGTACCGCCGGCGGTCCGGCTGGCGCGGGGGTGGCAGGCGCGGCGGGGGTTTGCGCGGCCACGGGCCCGGCGAGCACCGCCAACGCCAGCGCCGTGTATCCCAATCGCTGCATCCAAGATCCGCCCATCCGCACGCTCATCATCACTCCCGTTCAATATCACTAAAGGCATCACGACCACACAAAAAGCCGACGCATGCGCCGGCTCCTGGTCGTTCACATCCCCATGACGCACCATTGTTGCTGATTGTTCCCAGCCGTTCCAGAGGCATCTGATGCGGGTTCGGCCGAACCTCCACTCCGGGCGCTATTTTTTCTCGAAATCGACCGGCCGAATGCCACGCGTCAGTCGACCGGCAAGCCCAGCGCATCGCGGAATCGGGCGGTCAGCCGAGTCCCATCGCGGATTGGCAGGAAGCGCGGCACCTCGGCGGCGGAGATCTTCACCACCGCGAAGACCGCCTCCTGGCGCACCCGGGCGCGCAGCGCGGGGATGTCCTCCCAAGCGGTGACCGTGCAGGTATTGGCCCAGCCGCAGCCAGCCGCCACCGCTGCCAGGTCGGTGCCGAGGCCGGTATGGCTCGCCTGATGCCCGGTTTCGCCGAACTGGGCGTTGTCGAGCACCACCACGGCGAGGTTGGGCAGCCGCTTGGCGGCGATGGTGGACAGCGCGCCCATCCCCATCAGCGCCTCGCCATCACCGGTGATCACCAGGACCCGCCTTGCGGGCTGCGCGATCGCGAGGCCCAGGCCGATCATCGCGGCGCCGCCCATGGCGCCCCACAGATAGAAATTCTCCGGCCGGTCGCCGGCCGCTCCGGCATCATACGTGGAGGAGCCCAGCCCGGTCACCACCAGCATTTCGCCGCCCGGCGCATCCGCCGGGTCACGCAGGAGTTCGGCCACCACGGCCCGTCGATCAAGAGCCATCACTTCACCCATACTTTCGCGCCGATCAGCCGCTGCGAGAGCAGCACCGCCACCGGAATGCAGCTGTCGAAGGCGAACTTCGCGCTCGCCGCCACCATGTCGACCACCTCGTCCGCGCGGTCGGCCCGGCGGACATGCACGCCAGCCGCCTTCAGCACCGCCTCGGTGGCCGAGCCCATCGGCACCTGCCACGGGTTGAACTCGCCCCATTCGCCGCGCATCGTGATGATGGTGAAGAACGGCATGCGGCAGTTGATCGGCAGCGAGAGCATGTTGATGCAGTTGCCCACCCCGGAGGACTGCATCAGCAGCGCCGATCGTTGCCCGCCGAGCCAGGCCCCGGCCGAGAGCGCGATCCCTTCCTCCTCGGTGGTGAGCACCACCGCCGTCATGTCGTTATCGGCGTGCGCCCGCTCGATCAGCCGCGCATGCCCGGCATCCGGCACGTAGCCGATCTGCGCCACCCCCGCCGCCTTCAGCGCCGCGTAGACGCCATCCTGCCAGCTCTGCTCCGTCATTCCATGCCCTCCATCGCCCTGTTCTGCCAAGGACGGCGCGGCAGGGCAATTCCCCCGCCGGGTGGCCGTCTACCCCGCGTAGCAACCGGCCTGGCGGCCGCGCTCGCGGGCCAGTGAGAGGACGAGTTCGCAGGCCGGCATGGCGTGCCCAGTCGCCTGGCCGAGTTCCACCACCGCGCCGAGCAGCGCGTCGATCTCCAGCGGCCGCCCACGTTCGAGGTCCTGCAGCATGGAGGTCTTGTGGGCACCCACTTCGGAGGCGCCATCGAGCCGCTTCTCCAGCGTGATGGCGAAGCGCACGCCGAGCGCCTCGGCCACCGTCTGCGCCTCCGCCATCATGGCGCGGCAAGTAGCCCGCAGATCCGGCCGCGTGGTGATGATGTCGAGCGTGGCGCCGGTCAGCACCGAAATCGGATTGTAGCAGAGGTTGCCCCACAGCTTGACCCAGATCTCGTCGCGGATCTTCGGCCGCACCGGCGCCTTGAGCCCGGCGGCGATCAGCGCCTTGGAGAGCGCCTCAACGCGCGGGGTGCGGCTGCCATCGGGCTCGCCGAGGCTGAAGCGGTCGCCATAGGTGTGTTGGATGACGCCGGGCTCCGGCACCTCGGCGGCGGGGTAGACGACGCAGCCGATCGCCTGGGCGGGCGGCAACACCTCCCACAGCTTGCTGCCAGGATCGACATTCTCCACCCGGCGATCGCGGTACGGGCCGTCGAGCCCGTAGAAATACCAGTAGGGCACGCCGTTGATGCCGGTCACCAGGGCACTGCCCGGCCCCATCATGCGCGCGATATCCGGCGCGGCGGCGGGCAACGAATGCGCCTTCAGGGTGACAAACACATAGTCCTGAATGCCCGCCTCCCCGGCATCGCCAACGCAGCGCGGGCGCACCACGGTCTCGCTTCCCTCCTCGCGCAGCGTCACCCCATTGGCCTGCATCGCCGCCAGATGCGGGCCACGGGCGATGAAGGTGACGGCGGCGCCGGCGGCCGCGAGCTTGGCCCCAAGATAGCCGCCGATGGCGCCTGCGCCGAAAATGGCGATTTTCATGATAAGCTCCGGGAAGGAAGGGCTTCTTTTTTGAAAAAAAGAAGCAAAAAACTTTTATCCGTTGGGATCTCGCGATCTTGGGCGAAGGGGTGTGCGAAGCAGTATTTAATGGCTTCGCCGATGTTTATCGGCGAGAGCCATCGGGTAAAGTTTTT
>JAPLOH010000358.1 GCA_026400845.1 Alphaproteobacteria bacterium | reverse complement strand
CGCGGGCAAGACGACGACGACGGAGCGGATTCTCTATTACACCGGCGTGTCGCACCGCATCGGCGAGGTGCACGACGGCAACACCACGACCGATTACATGGCCCAGGAGCGTGAGCGTGGCATCACGATCACCTCGGCGGCGGTGACCTGCGAGTGGAAAGACCACCGCATCAACATCATCGATACCCCCGGCCATATCGACTTCAACATCGAGGTGAACCGCTCGCTGCGCGTGCTCGATGGCGCGGTGTTCATCATCGAGGGCGTCGCCGGCGTGCAGCCGCAGTCCGAGACCAACTGGCGCCTTGCCGACCGCTACAACGTGCCGCGCATCATCTTCATCAACAAGCTCGACCGCACCGGCGCCGATTTCTTCCGCGCCTTCGCCACGCTGAAGGACAAGCTCGACATCGTCGCGCTGCCCCTGCAACTGCCGATCGGCATCGAGGACAAGTTCCTCGGCGTGGTCGATCTGGTCGAGATGAAGGCGATCATCTGGGAAGGCGGCGAGCTCGGCGCCAAGTTCCACGACGAGGAAATCCCCGAGGACCTCAAGGAGCAGGCCGCCGAATACCGCCAGCTGCTGCTCGACACGGCGCTTTCGGTCGATGACGCGGGGATGGAGGAGTATTTCGAGCACGGCGACGTGAAGGTCGAAACCCTCAAGCGCGCCATCAAGACCGGCACCATCTCGGGCGCCTTCCGCCCGGTGCTGTGCGGCACCGCCTTCAAGAACAAGGGCGTGCAGCCTTTGCTCGACGCGGTGATCGACTATCTGCCGAGCCCGGTCGACGTGCCGGGCATCTCGATCGCCGCCGGCGAGGGCGAAGTGGACGGCGAGCACTCCGACCGCCGCCGCATCAAGGCCGACCCGAACGCCCCCTTCGCCGGTCTCGCCTTCAAGATACCACCGTGATCTACACCACCAAGGACGAGCGCGAGCGGGTCGGCCGCATGTTCCAGATGCATGCCGACAAGCGCGCCGAGATCAAGGAAGTCTCGGCCGGCGACATCGCCGCTTTCGTCGGCCTCAAGGACACCGTGACCGGCGACACGCTGGCCTCCGCCGAGGATCCGGTGGTGCTCGAGCGCATGGCCTTCCCGTTGCCGTTGATCGACATCTCGGTCGAGCCGAAAACCAAGGACGGCGTCGAAAAGATGACGCTCGGCCTGCAGAAGCTTGCCTCCGAGGACCCCTCGCTGCGCCTCAAAACCGATCAGGAGACCGGCCAGACCATCCTTTCCGGCATGGGCGAACTGCATCTCGAAATCATCATCGACCGCCTGAAGCGCGAATACGGCGTCGAGGCCAATATCGGCGCGCCGCAGGTGGCCTATCGCGAAACCATCAGCAAGGCGCACACCGAGACCTACACCCACAAGAAGCAGTCGGGCGGTTCGGGCCAGTACGCCGAGGTGAAGATCATCTTCGAACCGCAGGCGCGCAACGTGGGCGTCGCCTTCGAGAACAAGGTGGTCGGCGGCACGGTGCCGAAGGAGTTCATCCCGGCGGTCGAAAAAGGCATCCGGGTGCAGGCCGATACCGGCGTGCTGGCAGGCTTCCAGACGGTGGACTTCAAGTACACCCTGATCGACGGCAAGTACCATGACGTCGACTCGAGCGCGCTGGCGTTCGAAATCGCCGCCAAGGCCTGCTTCCGTGAAGGCATGAAGAAGGCCGGCCCGATCATTCTCGAACCGATCATGGACGTCGAGGTGACCACCCCCAACGACCATGTCGGCGACTGCGTGGGCGACTTGAACCGTCGCCGCGGCATGATCCAGAGCCAGGACAGCGCGGGCTCCACCATCATGATCCGCGCCCACGTGCCGCTGAAGGAAATGTTCGGCTACATCTCGGACCTGCGCTCCATGACCAAGGGCCGCGCGTCCTTCACCATGCAGTTCAACCACTACGAGCCGGTGCCGCGGAACATCGCCGAAGAGATCATGGCGAAGTCCGCCTGATCAGACTCGGACGGCTGGCTTGAATAGGGGCGCGGGGGGGAAACCTCCGCGCCCCGTTTCGTTTCACTCCTTCGGGCAGTCCCCGCTGCGCGGCGGCGTGATGCTGAAGCGGGTGGTGCCGACGAGGATGTCGGGCTGGCCATGCGGCGCCATCGTGATGTCACCGGAGGTCAACGCCTTCGTCAGCGCCGGGCAATGCAGTTTCCCGGTCAGTTCCGATTGCACGTGCCACGCCCCGTCCGCCCCCGGCGCGAGGATGAAGGCCGAGGGTCGCGCAATGAACAGCACGACCTCGTCCTGATCCGGGGCGAGGCGGATGAACCGGGCCTGACAGTTGGGCGTGTTGGTTTGGCTGAGGCAGGAATACGGCGGCAGGGTGCTCAGCCACGGCGCGTTGTCGGCCAGCAGGGCAGGGGGCAGGGTTCGGCCGGCCGGGGTGACGTCGATGCGGGCGGCCCGGCCTTCCGCGCTCGTCGGCTGCTGCGGGTCGCCAAACCGGGTATGCAGGGCCAGCGCCGCTTTGGCGCGGCTCGCGGTCTCGGGGGCGGCGGCGAGTGCCGCGAGTGCCGCCTGGCCCCATCGCGCCCCGTCGAAGCGCAGCGCGCGATAATCGAACCGCTCGGGCGTGACCTCGCCGCGCGCGAGACGGCCAAGCTGGTTGGTCACCATCAACCGGCTGGGGTCGGCGAGCGGCGAGAACAGCACCAGTGCCGCAGCAACCGCGAACCAGGCTGTGGCTTCGTTGGTGCGTTCGAGTCCCTTCAACCAGGGACGCCGGAAGACGGCGGCCGCGTAGCCGACCGCGTGGCACGCGGCGATGAGGATCGCGGTGGCGGCCAGCACGCGCTCGGTGGTCCAGCCGTACTGGCCCACCCGCAATCCGAGCGCCCAGGCCGCCAAGCCGACGAGCGGCAGGAGTTCAAGCGCGCCGAGCATCGCCGCCCAGCGCAGCACGGCCGGTCGCGCGGTGGTGCCGTCCTGGTAGGCGGCGTTGATCAGCGCCACCATCAGCACCGCCGCCGAAAGCAGGAGGCGGGCCGCGAAATGCGTGTTCCACAACGTCGCCAGCGACAGGATCGGCAGGCAGGCGAGGAAGCCGAGCAGGATCAAGGCCAGCAGCGGCAGCAGCCAGGCGAACAGCACGACGACCATGGTCCGCGTGCCGCGGATCAGCGCGGGCTGCACATCGGTGGCATGGACGGCGATCGCCACCGCCAGAGTGGTCGCCGGAGTGTAAAACCACTGTTTTTGCAGCAACTCGCTGACGGCGGTCACGTCGAGCAGCGTGAACAGCCCGGCACCGAGCCACAGCATGGCCCAGAACACGGCGACGAACCCGCCGGCGAGCAAGGCTTGCAGCCCGATTTTCCACGCGCTGTCGAAGTGCTGCCTGTACGGCGGCACCAGACGTCGCGCGGCCAGCGCGTCGGTCACCAGCACATGGAGCACGAACAGCAGCGGCGGCACCACAAGCAGCAGATGCCAGGAGGGCCAGAACATGTCTTGTGTCGGATAGGCCGGCACCGCGCCACGCGCCGCGTCATGCCAGCCGAGCCCGGCGAGGATCACCACGGCGGCCACCGCCCATCCCGCCAGCGCCCGCCCGGCGACCTGACCGAGGCCGCACAGCACGATCAGCGGCACATAGCCCGCCACCAGAACCAGCGGCTTGAACAATTCCGGCTGCGTCGCCGGCCAGGTTTGGTTGTCCGTCGCCGCCTCGATCAGCAGATAGAGCGCGATGGCCTGCACCGCCGCGATGGCCAGCCGGGTCACCAGGATCGGCCGCTGCGTCATCCCGGCGACTGCGCCGGCATCGGATGCGTCTGCCATCTAGCGTCTCCCGCGCGGTCTGCGATCGGATTGTTCTGCTTTATCGCGCGTGCCGGCAAGGGGGATTGTTGAAACGGGCCTTTGAGTCCAGCCGGTGCTGAGGGCGGGCGAGAAAATTTTATCTGTGCCGGGCAATTTTCTTCTTGATTTTAATTAACTTTCAAGTTATAAAATGCGCCATGACGATCAACGCCCCCTCCATTGCGCCTCCCCAGGCCGAACCGCATCCCGCGGTTCTGCTCGGCGAAGCCGTGGCCGGATTGCTGGCGGTGCTGCTGGCGCCCTGGGGGCTGTGGCGGTTCATGCCCGGCGGGCGGGCGTTGCATGCCATGCTCACGCAATGGGCGCGGGATTTCGCAGCCATCATGGCGCGGATTGCCGCGGGGCCGATCGCCCCCGCCGAGGCGGTGCGCCCGCGTGCGCGCGGCCCGGGACAGCAGGCGGCCACACAACGCCCGCACTCCGTCCGCCGCGCATCGCGCCGTGCCGTCCGGGCACCGGCTGTGAGGGCGGCGCGGGCTGCAAGGCCGGCATTTCCGCCGCCGCCGCGCGCCGCGTCCTTCATCGCGCGCCCGCCGCCGCGTCCGGCCATCAAGCCGCCACGGCCATAACCGCGCGCCGGGCCACCGCCCGTGCCGCGTGCCACAATGCCCTGCCACACAGACAATCCGCCCCGCCGGCGGAGGCGTTCGCGCGCGCCCATCCGCCACGGCGCGTTTCCCTTTTCCACCCCGCCACGGCAAACTCCCGGCATTCGGGAGATGTTGCATGATCCGGGCCTTCCTGCCGCTCGCCGCCTTCGCTTTCTTCGTGCTTGCCGCGCTGCCCGCGCGGGCCGTGCAGCCCTCGATCACCGTCCATCGTATGACCGTGACGATCGACGTGCGGGCCGATGGTACCGCGACCATCCTGCAGCATCGCCGGCAAAGCCCGTCGAGCCGGGCGGCGGCGGCGCAGATCGGGCAATTTCCGATCGGGTTCAACCCGAGCCTCGGCAAGCTCGACGTCCTGGAAGCCTATACGATCAAGACCAACGGCACCCGGGTGGACGCCGATCTCAGCCAGATCCGGGTGCAGATGGCGCCGGGCGTGCCCAACGTGCCGGTGTTCCATGATATCCAACAGAAGGTCGTGATCTTCCCGGACCTCGCGGAGAACGATGTCGAGGTGCTGACCTATCGCGAGGAGCAGGTGGTGCCGCTGTTCCCCGGCCACTTCACCTGGATCGTCAATTTCGCCCGCACCGTCGCCTTCGAGGACGTGGAAATCCGCGTCACCGCACCCTCCGGCTACCGGCTGCAATCCGAGGTGCACGGGCTGACCGGCACGGTGAGCGAGCAGGACGGCAAGACGACCTATGTCTGGCGCTACAAGGCGACCGATGTGGTGGCGGAAGACCTCGCCGCGGTCTCCTCGTGGGACCGGCTACCGCGCCTGTTCATCTCAAGCTTCTCCGATTATGCCGCCCTCGCCCAGGCCTATGCGGTGCGCGCCGAGGGGGCGGCCGCGGTCACGCCCCGGGTGCTGGCCAAGGCCGAGGAGATCACCGCCGGCATCGAGGACCGCAGGGCACAGGCGCGGGCGATCTATGAATGGGTGAGCGGGCGTATCCGCTACGTCGCGCTGTACCTCGGCGCCGGCGGCGTGGTGCCGCACAGCGCGGAGGAGGTGCTGGCCAATGGCTATGGCGATTGCAAGGACCACACCGTGCTGTTCGAGGCGCTGCTGAAGGCGCGCGGCATCGTGGCGCAGACGGTGCTGATCAACCTCGACAACGCCTACACGCTCAGCACCGCACCCACCATCGCGCAGCTCAACCACGCGATTTCCTATCTCCCGGAGTTCGACCTCTACGCCGACACCACCACGGCGGTTGCCCCCTTCGGCATGTTGCCGTTCCAGGAATACGGCAAGCCGATCGTGCTGGTTGGTGCCGCGACCGAGGCAGTGCGCCGCATGCCGCTGCTGCCGGCTGGGCTGGCGGAAATCTCCGCGGTGACGGACGCGCACATGCAGCTCGATGGCGCGATGTTCGGCACCACGCGGATGGAGGGCACCGGGCCGGCGGCGATCGCGCTGCGGCTGGCGGCGCGCTGGGTGCAGACGGCGGGGCATGAGGGCGCGGCACGGCGCCAGCTGAACTCGATGGGGCAGGAGGGTACCGGCGTGTTCGCCTTCCCGCCACCGGATGGCTTCGAGGCGCGCTACGCAGTGGAGGGCCGCTTCAGGCTCGATCCCCTGCCGGAGGTGCTGGAGGGCGACAGCTTCGCCCCCCCGCTCGGGCTGCTGCTGCTGATCCGCCCCGGCGACTATTTCCTCGGCCCGCTCAACCGCCCGACCTTGCCGGTGACGGAGGCACCATCCGCCATCCCGCCTTCACCTACACCGCCCAGTGGTCGGTGAAGGGCCAGGTGATCACGGTGCGGCGCGAAATGGTGGCGGCCTTCGACGCGCCGCTGTGTGGCGGCGAAATTCGGCGCTCGGTGGCGGCGGCGATGGCGGAAATCAGGAGGGATCAGCGCGCCAAGATCGTGCTGTCGGACCCGTGAAGCGGCTAGGCGCGGCGGCGGCGCAGTCTTGTGGCCCCCAGGGTGATGGCGCCGATCATCAACGACATCGCGCCGGGCTCCGGCACCGCGCTGGCGGCCGACGAGGCGACCGCCAGGGTCGGCATGATGCCGCCCAGCGCGTTGGTGAACAACTGCACGTAATCGCCGTAGACATAGCCATAGGCGTCGTTGGGGAACAAATTGATACCGATCACCCCGCTCGAACTCACGGCCACCAGTGGCGTGCCGTCGGACCACGAGGCGACCAGCCGGGCGCCCGGCGCGAGGCTGGTGCGGTCATGGTAGAAGGCCGAGAGACTGCCGACGCCCTGCATCAGCGGGTCGGTCGGGTTGGGGTTCACCATCGAGACCTGGGTGATGTAGTTGCCGCCATAGCCGGAGAACGGCACCAGGGGAGCGAGCGTGCCGAGCGAGTTCTTGCCGCCCATCGCATCGGCCTGCTGCAGGAAGGTCGCGTCGACGAGATGGCCGCCGCTGCCCACGTAGGTCGTCATCTTGTTGGCGAAGCTGCTGTCGCCGCCGACATTGGTGTAGAACAGGATGGAGTTGAAGCCGGCGAGCGCCGAGGCGCTTTCGCTGCCGTTCAGGATGGTGACGGAGTTGAAGGCGCCGGTGGCGGTGAGTTCGTCGGCGATGTGGCTGGTCGCCGAGACGCCGTCGGTGCCGCCGTACACCGCAACCCGCGGCGACGCGCCGGCGAGTCCGGGCAGCAGGAGCGAGGCAGCGAGCGTTGCTGTAGCCAGCAGGCGTCTCATGACCGG
The DNA here is from genome assembly GCA_026400845.1 of Alphaproteobacteria bacterium. GTDB lineage: Bacteria > Pseudomonadota > Alphaproteobacteria > Acetobacterales > Acetobacteraceae > CAIYPH01. The sequence goes on along the minus strand of JAPLOH010000358.1, from coordinate 3,003 downwards.
ACCTTACCGAGGTTGGGGGGACGAGGTTGGTGTTCCACCTCCCCTGTCGCACCGGCCTTGTTAAGGTTGCGTTTGGCGCACGTGGTTTTTCCGGCCGCGTCAACGATTTCTCGACCTCGCACCGCTCTCCCCCGCTGGGTCGCGGCGTGCTACATTGGGCCAACGGCCACGCGGCCGCGGGAGATGCGCGATGGCAAACGGTATGACAGTGTTCTGGGCTGTCGTGTTCGTGCTCGTGGTGGTGACGGTGTTCGCCGGCGCCAAGACCGTGCCGCAAGGGCAGATGTGGACCGTCGAGCGGTTCGGCGCTTTCACCCGGCTGCTGAACCCGGGCCTGAATTTCATCATCCCCTTCATCGACCGCATCGGCCGCAAGCTCAACGTGCAGGAGCAGGTGCAGGACATCCCCGAGCAATCGGTGATCACCAAGGACAACGCGACCGTCACGGTGGATGGGGTGATCTACTTCCGGGTGATGGAGGCGGAGAAGGCGGCCTACCAGGTGCAATCGCTCACCCAGGCGCTGTCGACGCTGGCGATGACCAATATTCGCGCGGTGATCGGCGAACTGGAACTCGATGCCGCCTTGTCCTCGCGCGAGCGGATCAACACCCAGCTGCTGGTGATCCTGGATGGCGCGACGGAGCCCTGGGGCGTCAAGGTCAGCCGGGTCGAGATCCGCAAGATCGAGCCGCCGGCCAATCTGATCGAGGCGATGAACAAGCAGATGACCGCCGAACGCGAGCGCCGCGCCACGGTGATGCGGGCGGATGGCGAGCGCGAGGCGGCGATCCTGCGGGCGGAGGGGCAGAAACAAAGCCAGGTCCTCGCCGCCGAGGGGTTGCAGCTTGCCGCCGAACGTCAGGCCCAGGCGCGCGAGCGGCTCGCCTCGGCCGAAGCGGCGGCGACGCGGATGGTGGCACAGGCCGCCGCCGAAGGGGGCGAACCGGCGCTGCGCTACTTCGTCGCACTGAAATACGTCGAGGCGTTCTCCGCCATGGCCGCCTCGCCGGCGAGCCGGCTGGTGGTGGTTCCGATGGAGGCGACCGCGATGGCCGGTGGGATCGCCCAGGCGATGGAATTGCTCCGCGCGCCGCCAGCGGGCCCGGTGCCGGGGGCCGTGCGGCTCCCCGGCTCGGTGCCGCCGGTCGGGGCCTGAGGCAATGCAGCCCGGTCTGTGGTGGCTGGTCTGCGGGGTGGTCCTGCTGGTGGTCGAGGTGCTGGCGCCGGGGGTGTTCATGATGTGGCTCGGCCTCGCCGCCATCGGCACCGGCGGCGTGACGCTGTGGTTCGAGCCGGGAATCGGCTGGCAGGTCGTCGCCTATGCGGTATTTGCCGCGGCCACGCTCTCGCTCGGGCTGCGCCTGCGGGTTGGGCGGAAGCCGGCGATGCTCAACACCGCCCAGGCCGGCCTCACCGGCCGCACGGCGCGCGTGCTGGCGGCCGATGCCGCTGGTATTCGCGTCCGCGTCGGCGACAGCGACTGGACGGCGCGGCTCGCCCATGGCGTTACCATGCCGGCGGCGGGCGCGGTGCTGCGGGTGGTCGGCGTCGACGGCACCACGTTGGTGGTGGGGGATTAGGCATGCCATTCCCGAACCCCATCCGCGCCGTTCTTCTCGACATGGATGGCACCATTCTGGACACCGAGACGATCTATGTCGGCTCGATGTTCGCGGCCCTCGCCGATATGGGCTTCCATTTGTCCGAGCCGTTGATCCATTCGATGATCGGTTTGCCGGGCAAGCAATGCATGGACCTGCTGCACGGCGAATTCGGCAGCCGCTTCGATCAGAAGGCGTTCACCCCGGTCTATATCGCTCACCGCACCGAGCGGATGAAAGGCGGAATTCCACTGAAGGCCGGCACGATCGAACTGCTCGATACGATCGACCGGCTCGGCCTGCCGGTCGCCGTCGCGACCTCCTCGCATCGGCGCAACGCGGAGGAGAATCTCGGCGCCACCGGGCTGTTGCCGCGCTTCGTCGCGGTGCTGACGCGCGATGACGTCGATGAGGCCAAGCCGCATCCCGCCTTGTTCCTCATGGCCGCAGCCGCGCTCGATATGCCGCCCGGCGCCTGCCTCGCCGTCGAGGACAGCCATGTCGGCGTGCGGGCCGCCCATGCGGCGGGGACCATGGCGGTGATGGTGCCGGACATGCTGCCCCCCACCGAGGAAATCCGCGGCCTCTGCCTCCACGTGGTGCCGGACCTGCATGCGGTCCGCGCCCTGCTAGAGCGCTCGGTGGCGCAACAAGGAGCCAAGCCATGAGCGAGACCGACCTGTTCGAGATCATCCGCACCACCCGCGCGATGCGCCGCATCAAACCCGATCCGGTGCCCGATGCGCTGATCCGCAAGATCCTCGAAGCCGGCATCTGCGCCCCGAGCGGCGGCAATTACCAGCGCTGGAAGTTCCTGGTGATCAAGGACGTCGCGGTGAAGCAGAAGGTGCAGGCGCTCTACAAGCGTGCCTATGACGAGGTGATCGGCCCACGCTACGCCACCTCGGCGCCGCCGCCCGGCGTGACGCCCGAGAAATACGCCCGCCAGCACGCCGCGGTGGAATATCTCACGGTCCATTTCCATGAGGCCCCGGTGTGGATCGTCGTTTGCCAGGAGGATGGCGCGGCAACCCCCGGACGCACCGCCGGCGCCTCGGTCTATCCGGCGGTGCAGAACATGCTGCTGGCCGCTCGCGCCCTCGGCCTCGCCTCGACGCTCACCACTCGTCACACCATGTTCGCCGCCGAGGCGGATGCCGCGATGGGGCTGCCGTCTGGCGTCAACTCCTACGCGATTCTGCCGATCGGCTACCCCATGGGCAAGTTCGGGCCGGTCGGGCGGGCATCGCTGGAGCGGGTGGCTTATGCGGAGACCTGGGGCACGCCCTACGGCACGTAGATCATCGTGCGCGTCATCCCGCCGTCGATGATGAACTCGGCGCCGGTGCTGAAGCCTGACTCCGGGCCGGCGAGGAAGGCCGCCATTGCCGCGACGTCC
>JAPLOH010000227.1 GCA_026400845.1 Alphaproteobacteria bacterium | reverse complement strand
CCACCACCGGCGGCGCCGCCGGGCGGGCGCGGATGCGGCGCAGCACCTCGATGCCGTCGAGCCCGGGCATGCGCAGATCGAGCAGCACGGCGTGAACCGCCTGCGTCGCCAGCGCCGCCAGCCCGGCGGCGCCGCTCTCCGCCTCGATCGCGTGGTGGCCGAGATCGCCGATCGTCTCGGCCAGGCCCGCCCGCAGATCGGCGTCGTCATCGATGATCAGGATCGTGGGCATGGCACCTCGATGCGGAAATGGGCACCGGCGGTGGAGGTTTCCAGGTCGAGCCGCCCGCCCATCGCCTCGACCATCTCGCGCGCGATGGCGAGGCCCAGCCCGGTGCCATCGGGCCGGCCGGTGACGAAGGGCTCGAACAGGGTATCGCGCAGCGCCGGGTCCACGCCTGGCCCCGCGTCCCGCACGGTGATCACGGCGCGGCCGTCGTCCACCGCGCCCGCCAGCGCGATCCGCCCACCGGGCGGGCTATGGCGCACGGCGTTACGCAGTAGCTCATCAAGGGCGCGGCGCAGCAGGTCGGGGTCGAGCAGCACGGCCACCTCCGGCGCGATGACCACAATGGATGCGCCGTGGTCGACGGCGCAGCCGGCCAGCAGTGCGCGCAGATCGGTCGGCACCGGGGCGGGCACGCGCTTCTGCGTCATGGTGAGCAATTCGCCGGTCAGGCGTTCGAGCCGCGCGACGTGGCCGAGAATGGCCTCCAGCGCCGCGCGTCGGCGGGCATCGTCGCCGGCCAGCGCGTTCTCCGCACGCAGCCGCATCGCGGCGACGGGGTTGCGCACCTCATGCGCCACCCCCGCCGCCACGCGCCCCAATGCGGCGAAGCGCTCGGCCTGGGCGATGCGGCCAGCCAGCCCGGAGGCCTCGTTCAGTGCGGTGACGATGCGATCGAGATCCCGCTCACCGCTCAAGGCCAGGCGCGGCAGAGCTGCGAGCCCGCGCCCCCCCAGCGCATCGACGATGGCACCCAGCCGGCGCGACCAGAACAGCGCCGCCCACCCCAACAGGACCGTCATCGCCAGCACCAGCGCCAGCAACGCGCCGACGCCGAACAGCAGGCGGTTCTGGCCGGGCGTCTCGGGAATGCGGGCCAGCGCATAGGCGGCCAGACCAGCCGGCGCGGGAATCCGACAGGCCGTCAGCAGCACCGAATCTCCGCCATCGAGCAGCCGGGCGGAGGCGACCTGTTCGTCGGCAGCAAGCGCGGCCAGTGCCGCGATACTGTCGCGCAGCCCCTCCCCGCCTCCCCCCGCCCGCGGCGCACCCCCCCCGGAGCGCCAGATACCGCCGTCGATCCCCGCCCGCTCCCCCAGCGCGGCATCCAGCACGGCAGCAAGGTCGCGGCCGAAAGCGGCCGCCTCGGTGCTGCCCGAATCCGGCAGCGGCCCAGCCCAGCCCGCCGCGTAGTAGGTGAAGCGATCGACGATGGCGGTGCAGGCATCCGCCACCGCATCGCGCGCCCGCTCCTCCTGCGCCCCCGCGGATTGCCGGTAGAGCCCCACCAGCACCACACCGACCACGCCCGCCACCAGCAGCGAGACGATCCAGACGGCGAGCAAGCGGGAGCGGAGGGAGCGCATCCCCTTGGATAGCAAATCGCTGCGAAAGACGGTACCCCGCCTCGGAAAGCCCGCTTCAGCCCCGTCGTGCGCGGCCTATTCGGCCGCCGCGGCGGTGGCCTTGGCACCCGAGAGCGCGAACCCGGCATACCCCGCCGCCGCCACCTCGTCGCACTTCGCGCGATAGGCGCCGACGCCGCCGATATAGGGCATGAACACCTGCGGCTTGCCCGGCACGTTGGCGCCCATGTACCAGGAGTTCGCTTGCGGGTAGAGTGTGCGATACGCGACCTCGTTGACGTGCTCGACCCAGGCGTTCTCGGCCGCGAGGTCGGCCTCGATGGCGGTCTTGCCATGGGCGCGCATCCAGTCGACGCAGCCGACGATCCAGTCCACATGCTGCTCGATCGAGACCATCATGTTGGACAGCACCGAGGGGCTGCCCGGCCCGGTGATCATGAACATGTTGGGCAGGCCCTGGGTCATCAGCCCGAGATAGGTGCGCGGCCCGCCGTCCCACTTGTCGCGCAGCGTGATGCCGTCGCGCCCGGTGATGTCGATGCGCAGCAGCGTGCCGGTCATCGCATCGAAGCCGGTGGCGAGCACGATATCGTCCACCGCATAGGTCTGCCCCGCTGTCTCCACGCCCTCGGGCGTGATGCGGTTGATCGGGGTCTCGTGCAGATCGACCAGGGTGACGTTGGCGCGGTTGTAGGTCTCGTAATAGTGGGTATCGACGCAGATGCGCTTGGTGCCGATCGGGTGGTTGGTCGGCAGCAGTTTCGCGGCCACCGACGGGTTGCTGACGGTCTCGCGGATCTTCGCGTGGACGAATTCCACCGCGGTGTCGTTGGACGCCTTGTTGAGGGCAAGGTCGTTGTAGGACTGCATGAAATACGTGCCGCCCAGCGACCAGCGCGCCTCGTAGTTGTCCCGCCGCGCCGCCGCGTCATCGGCCAGCGCGGATTTGTCGTTGAGCGGCGACAGCACGCCGGAGCGCATATGCCGCGCCTCCTCCCGGCGTGTGGCATAGTCGCGCTTCCAGGACTGCTCATACTCCGTCGTCATCGGCCCGTTGCGGGACGGGATGGAGAAGTTCGGCGTGCGCTGGAACACCGTGAGATGCCCAGCCTGTTCGGCGATCACCGGGATCGACTGGATCGCCGACGAGCCGGTGCCGATCACCGCGACCCTGCGGCCGGTGAACTCGACCTGCTCGTGCGGCCATTGGCCGGTGTGGAAAACGCGGCCCCGGAAGCTGTCGAGGCCGGCGATATCGGGCATCCGCGACGACGAAAGGCAGCCGGTCGCCATCACCACATGGCGCGCGACCACCGTCTCGCCGGTATCGGTGCCGACTGTCCAGACATCGGCCGTGGCGTCCCATGTCGCCGAGGTGACGCGGGTGTTGAAGGTGATGTCGCGCCTGAGATCGAACCGGTCGGCCACATGATTGGCATAGGTGAGGATTTCCGGCTGACCGGAGAACAGCTCCGACCATTTCCATTCCTGCTGCAACTCCTCGGAGAAGGCGTAGGAATACTGCATGCTCTCCACGTCGCAGCGCGCGCCGGGGTAACGGTTCCAGTACCAGGTGCCGCCAACCCCGCTGCCGGCCTCGAAGACACGCGCCGTGACGCCGAGCTTGCGCAACCGATGCAACAAATACATGCCAGCGAACCCGGCTCCCACGACGATGACATCGACATCGCCTGTCGCGCGCCCGGACAGGTGGCTTCCAGCATCATCCTGCGGCATGTTTCTCTCCTCGGTATTTTGAATTGCTGGCCCAATTGAAGCCGCGCGAGCCGCCCGCGTCAATCTCCGGGTGCCACCGAGGCGGCGGCGGCAGAGACGCGGCCCGCGGCTACAGTCCGATGTTGCGCAGGAACATCTGCACTGCGGTCGCGTCGGCCGGGCCCATGCCGGCGCGGAGGTAGAACAGCAGGAAGAGATGGGCGAAGCCGATGCCGATCACCGCGAGGATTGCCCAAACACGCAAGGCGGGCACACGACCCGGCCGCAGCCAGAGCCCGGCGAACGCGGCAAAACTCAGCAGCGGATAGAACTCATGCCGGTACCGGTGGTTCATGAACACGAGGCCGAGCATCAACAGCGCGGGCAAAGCGAGTCCGGCGGCAATGGCCAGAACCGGGGCAGCGCGCGGGCGCAGACGGGCGGCGAGGAGGAGGAGGAGCGGGTCGGACAACAGGAAACTCGCCGGCGGCAGTTCGGCCTCGACCATGCGGGCCTGGTAGCCCGCGAACATCAGCCCGCCGCCGGGCCAGTAGAACGGCCAGACCGGGGCGGCATAGTACATCAGTCCGTAGGGTATGCGGGCGAGGCTGAATTCCCCCCCCGCCGCGACGCGCGCCAGCCGATCGGGGAAGCGGGCGTTCATCAGATGGGCGGAGAGTTCGACCACGGTGAATGGATTACCCCAGCGGACGAAATTCACCGCCATCACCACCGCGACGAAGGCGGCGGCGATGCCCGCTGCCCCCGCCAGCCGCCGCAGCGTCTCGCCGCGCCACGCCAGCACCGCCAGCAGCCCCGCGAGAGCCACCATGAGCCCGGCGCCGGTCGAGGCGCGGGTCAACAGCGCGAGCCCGACGGCCAGCGCGAGCCAGCGCAGGCGGCGGACGAAATCCCGCCCGATCAGCCCGGCGAGCGCGTGGCAGACGAACATCGCGGCAAAGGCCGTGGACCAGTGCAGCACCTCCTCGTAGACTGTCGCGCGGAGGAACTGCACCTGCGGCCCGCCGAGCACGAGCGCCGCCCCCAGTACCGCGGCCAGCACCGGTGGCACGGCGCGGCTCTCCACCAGCAGCCACACCGCGCGGATCTGCCAGAACGCAGCGAAGGCCGCCGCCAGGACGATGGACAGCCGCGTCACATCCATCGCCATGCCGCCGGGGATCGCCAGCAGCGGCAGGCGCAGCAGCGCGGGGAGAATGCCGAAATAGGCGATCACCCGGCCGCCTTGCGCGAACCCCTCCGAACCCTCCCTGCAGCATGCGTTCCAGCATGGCGTTGAACACCAGCGCCGGCTCTTCGCCCGGCGGCGGGGCGATGAGCCAGCCGCCGATCAGCGCGGCATACCACAGCGCCGCGATCGCGGCAGCGGCGGCCGAGCTCACGCCGGAGGAGCCGCCATTTCAAGGAAGGTTCCGTAGGAGCGGATGTAGTCCGCCGCGTCGTAGCGGTGCGAGTTCAGCACCAGCAGCACGCAATCGGCGGAGAAATTGCTGAGCGAGGTCCAGATCATCGGCGGCACGTAGATGCCGGTATCCGGCCGATCAAGCCACAGGCTGCGGCGATGGCTGCCGTCATCGAGCAGCAGGCGGCAGGTGCCGTGCATGGCGATCATGAATTGCCGGCATTGCACATGGGCGGACTGGCCGCGTACATCCCGGGTGGGCACGTTGAACACCGAATACATCCGCACCGGCGGAAACGGCAGCTCGTCCTCGAACTCGCTGACCGCGAGATCACCGCGCAAATCGGCCACCCGGCGCAGCCGGTAAAGGGATGCCGCACCGACGCCGAGGGAGGCGACGGGGGAGACCTCATCCGCCGGGGCTTCCGGCGCGTCGGGGGCGGCCTGGTCGGCATAGCCGACGATGCCGGCGGGGTTGCCCGAGACGATGGCATTCGGCGGCACCGAGCGGGTGACCACGCTGCCCGCACCGACCATGGCGCCGGCGCCGATCTCGATGCCCGGCAGGATGGTGGCGTTCGCCCCGATCGAGGCGCCGCGGCGCAGCACGGTGCGGCTGAACGCCGGCGGCGGGCGGCGGCTGCGTGGGAAGGGGTCGTTGGTGAATGTGGCGTTGGGGCCGATGAACACGTCGTCCTCGACGGTAATGCCGTCCCACAGCTGGACGCCGCATTTCACCGTCACCCGGTCTCCGACCAGCACATCGTTCTCGATGAACACGCCGTCGCAGATGTTGCAGCCGGCGCCGATCTGCGCGCCGGGCAGCACATGGGCGAAGGCCCAGACGCGGGTGCCAGCGCCGATTGCCGTCGACTCGCACAGGGCGGCGGGATGGATGAAGGGGGAGCTCGCCTCAGTTGCCATGGTGCGGCTCCTCGCCGGCAGGGAAGCGCGCGCGGTGCTCGACGATGGCGAGCGGGCGCATCTTGGTGTTCTCGTAGGCTCGCGCGGCGTAGGAGCCGACGATGCCGATGCCGAGCGTATTGAGGGCGCCGAAGAAAACGATTGCCAGCATGGTGGCGGCATAGCCGGGCACGTCGATCACCCCAGCGAGGCGCAGCGCGGCCACGATGATGCCGAGCGGCAGCGAGACCAGCAGCCCCATCATCCCCAGCAGCATCAGCACCCGCACCGGCAGGTCGGTGAAGGCGAAGATGCTGTCCATCATGTAGCGAAGCTTCTTGCGGAAGGTCCAGGCGCTGACCCCGATGCTGCGCGCCCGGCGCGCATAGGGCACCTCGAGCCGCCGGTAGCCGACCCAGAACAACTGCCCGACCAGGGAGGACCCCGCCTCGGTAAAGGCAACCAGATGGTCCCGCACGTCCCGCGTGCAGCCGAACACGTCGACGCCGCCCTGTGGCACGTCGGGGATCACGAAGCGGCGGTAGATCGCCCAGAACAGGTTGGCGTTGAGCTGCGAGGCCGCCGGATCGTCACGCGTCTCGCGCCGCCCCACGGCCACGTCGGCAGTTCCGGCGATCATCGGCGCGAGGAACTCCAGCAACAGCTCCGGCGGCTCCTGCAAATCGGCGGCGATCACCCCGAACCAGTCGCCACGCCCCGCTGCGAGCCCGCTGCGGATCGCCGCGAAGGAACCGAAATTGCGGGAGTGGCTGAGCAGCTGGGAGGCAAATTTGGCGCCGGGCAGGGCCGCGCGCAACAGGTCCAGGCTGCGGTCCGGGCTGCCGTCGACGACGAAGACGAACTCCATCGTGACGTCGAAGCGCGCCACGGCCGCAGCCGAAAGCGCCTCGAAGGCAGAGACGAGCTGGTCGACGTAATCTTCGTTTTTGTAGACCGGGATGATAACGGAATAGATTTTCGTCACGGCGATCCCCCCTCGCCCAGGCACCAGCGGCCACCCGGGAAACGCGCGCAGTGCAGGCCCGGCGGCATGAACGCCTCTGGCACTGCGTTCACCACGCCGTCGAACAGCACGTAGAGCGTGTCCCGCCGCCACGGCCCGTCCAGCATCGCCTGGCGCGCGGCCGCGCAGTCGGGCTTGGCGCGGGCGTCGTAGACCGAATTGATCGGCAGCCCGCGCACCGCGGCGTGGTGGTTGAGTTCTATCGTCATCCGGTGCACTGGCCCCATGGTGCAGGTATAGACCGGCGAAATATACAGTGCCGCCGCACGATCCAGCCGCGGGCCCCACTCCGCCGCGCGCATCTGCTCCGGCGCCGGGCGGCTGGCGAGGAAGGCGTCGCGCCGCCGCAGGCCCTCGGTGTCGATCAGTTGCAACAAACACGCGAGCAGCGGGATGGTCAGCATGGCGCTGCCCTGATGGCGCAGCGCGAGGATCAGCCCGCCCAGCAGCAGCGTGTAGTTCACCGGCCAGAACATCCGCCCGGACGAGCGGAACGTGCTGCACACATCGATCAACCAGTCCGATATCGGAATATGCACCAGCAGCGTGTCGAAGACATGGACATCCTGCGACACGGCAAATGCCGTCATCCCGGCCGCAATCAGCGCGAAGGCGGCATGGCGGCGCAGCAGGGCGGCAATCGCCGGTCGGTCGCGCAGCAGGGCCATGGCGAGCAGGAACAACCCGCCGGCGCCGAGATAGTTGAACCCCTCGTACTGTCCCCCGGTAGCATCGATGATCGGCCACATCCGGGGGAACAGCAGCACGCTGCGCTGCGGCCACAGCGGCGCGACCAGGTTCATCGAATAGAGGCCGAAATTGCCGCTGAACGGCGAGGAATTGCCGCGTCCGATGAAGCCGGCGACGAACATCACGGCCCCGATCACCGGCACCAGCGGTCCAGGCTCCCACCACCGCGCCGCCGACTGCCGCAACCGGTCGAGCCAGGAGGCGGCGTAGATGGCGCCCACCATGGCAAAGAGATAGGCGTTGATCAGGAGCGCAAACACCAGCAGCAGCGCCCAGCGCGCCGTTACCCGCCACACCGTGCCGGCCGTGCGATCCCGCAGATAGAGCCATAGCGCGGCGATCAGCGGGAACTGCCCCCACAGCGAAACATGCCCGAACCGATAGAGCAGCACCGGCGCCGAGATCGCCAGGATGCTCGCGGTGATGGCGCCGAGCAGATGGCGCTGTCCGGCTTCGATCACCACGAGCGTGGCGAACAGCGCCGACAGCATCAGGCAACCCGCCATCCAGGCGCCATAGGGCAACACCATTGTGCCGGACATGCGGGAGATCGCCTTGCCCACCAGCGCGATGATCGGCAGGAAATCGAGGAAGATCCCGCTGGTGCCAACCGGCGGGGCGAACGAGGCGATGTGGAACAGCGGCAACTGCCAGGGCGCGTGGACATAGGCAGTGTAGCTCGTCACCAGCGCCAGCATATCCACGCTGGTGCCGACATCCCCGGCATCCATCAGCCAGGCGCCAACCGGATTGTTCCAGAATCCGCCGCCGAGGAGGAAATCGAGATCGAACAGCGTCGCGGCATAGAGCGCGCCAATCGCGATCGCGACCGCGCACAGCAGCGCCACGGGGCGTTGCCGGCACAGCGCGTCGGCAAGCGCGGTCGAGCCAAGCATCGGCATGACGGGTCGATTCCACCCCGGTTGGACGATCCATCCGGCTTAGATGCCGCGCCGTGGCCGATGCAAGGGCGGCGGCACCTCAGCCTTCCGGCGGCTGTATCCGCGCATAGGCGATCAGCGAGCCATCCTTCGCCACCGCCTGCAGCCCGGCCCAGGCGCCGGAGGTATCGTACCAGAGGTCGAGGCTGGACGGCCCGGTCAGCACGAAGCGCCGTGCGGCGAAGGGAATTCCGCCGCGGGTGCGTATTTCACCGCTGCCGGCATCGGTCACCGCGAACCGCAGGAGCTCGCCGTTCTGCGGATTGATCATCGGCGCGTCGATCTCGCGGCGGTTCCAGTGCGATGCCGGCAGCGATCCCTCGGGCGCCACATAGGCGCCCGACGCCGAGCCCTCGACCGCGAGCCCGCGCGCATCGCGCTGTGCCCGCATGAACTCGCGCCGCCCGTCATCGTCGGTCTCGAAGCGCGCCTCCATCAGCGTCTCGCCGCGCCAAGCCTCGCTGCCGCGCAGGGCGTAGCGGTAGAGGGTGATCGGCCCGAGCGTCACCTTGTAGTCCACCGCGACGGTCACCGTCAGATCTTGCCCGGTGCGGGCGAAGGCGACGGAGTGGCTGCCGAGCAGGCTACCATTGCGCCGCGCCTCGAAATCGAGCCGTGGCAGGGCGGCACGCGCGGCGCCGGGCGCCAGGGCGAGGGCTGCGGCCAGGAAATGGCGGCGGGGGAGCATCATGCGCCGTATACGCATGCCCAGCCTGGTCGGATGCACCCATGGACGGGGCGGCGATCCGGCGGCATCCTGGCTTCATGTCGCACTCCCTGATCTCCCCCCGCGTCCGCGCCACCGGCGCCCCCCCGATCCCCGCCGCCCGCGTCTGGGCGGCGCGGTATGACGGGCGCGCGGGGCCGGAGATCGACCTCACCCAGGCGGTGCCCGGCTATCCGCCCGACCCGGCGCTGCTCGAGCACCTTGCCGCGGCGGCCGGAACGCGCGCGGCGGCGGGCTATGGCGACATCGCCGGGGACGCCGCGCTGCGGGCGGCGCTCGCGGCCGATATCAATGGGTTCTACGGCGCCGCCGTCACCCAAGACGAGGTATCCATCACCGCCGGCTGCAACCTCGCCTTCGCGATGGCCGCGACCGTTGCGGCGGCTCCCGGCGAGGCGGTGATGTTGCCGGCGCCGTGGTATTTCAACCACCACATGGCGCTCACGATGCACGGCATCGACACGGTGCCCCTGCCCTGCCGCCCCGAGGACGGCTTCGTGCCCGACCCCGGCATGGCCGAGGCACTGCTGACGCCGCAGGTGCGGGCGATCGTGCTGGTGAGCCCCAACAACCCCACGGGCGCGATCTATCCGCCGGCGGTGATCGCCGCATTCGCCGCGCTGTGCCGCCGGCGCGGCCTGTGGTTGATCCTCGATGAGACCTATCGCGATTTCCTCCCCGCCGACTGCGTGCCGCCCCATACGCTGTTCAGCGATCCGGACTGGACGGATGTGCTGGTGCATCTCTACTCCTTCTCGAAATCCTACTGCATCCCCGGCCACCGCGTCGGCGCCATCGCGGCCGGCGGCGCGTTCCGGGCCGAGATGCTGAAAGTGCTCGACACCATGCAGATCTGCCCGCCCCGGGCGGCGCAAACCGCGCTGACCTGGGCGATCGAGGGGCTGCGGGACTGGCGTTCCGGCAACCGCACCTTGATGGAGGGCCGCGCCGAGGCGTTCCGTGAAGCGGCGCGACGCCTGAACGGCTGGAAGCTCGACGCCATCGGCGCCTATTTCGCCTATCTCCGCCTGCCCGATTGGGCGCCCGACTCGCCCGCCGCCGCCGAGCGCCTGGCCAGCGAATGCGGGCTGGCGAGCCTGCCCGGCGCGTTTTTCGGCCCCGGCCAATCCCGCCATCTCCGCCTCGCCTTCGCCAACGTGGATGCCGCGACGATCGCCCGCGTGCCGGAGCGGCTCAACCTGCTGTGACGCCGATGCCGAAGGGCGTCGCGCACATATAATTTCGAAATCGTATCAAAACAGACGCGCAAAACCATCCCGCATACGCGGGCGCGCCGGCCAGCCGGTGTCCATCGGGTGGGGCTTGTTGCGGCGGGAGGGAGCGCGCGGAACGCAGGGCGCCGGTCGTGATAGCGCGATGCGCGCGCGCCGCCGGTGTCGCGCGGGCGCTGGATGCGGACGGGCAAGGTGAGGGCGTCGCGCGATGGGCCGTGGCAGGCTTCGCCAGCGCGGCGGTCAGGTCGGCCCGCAGGCGCGCAATATCCGCCATCGCCCGCGCATGCATCCGCCGGCGCGGGTCGTCCAACGGCAACTTCGAAACATCCCCCAGCCACGCCGCGAGCAACGCAAGCAGAATCCCCACGATCGCTTGCGCGAAGGCGGCTGCTACGTCCGGGGCGGGGGTGGGAGGGGTTTGCATTGCGATTGCGCTGGCTCCTGGTTGGAGACGGGAATATGGCGAATGGAAGGTTGAATGTCAAGGATATTTTCTGATTTAGCGATATTAATTCTCATGCACGCCAATTTCAGGTGCTGCCTCCCCGTTTTCGCCGGTAAAATTCCCTCGCGTGCGCGAGCGTGGTGAAAACCCTGATTTCGCGAGGTCGGCACCGGCTTCACCCGCTTGCCCTGGGTCGAAAAGCCGGGCCACTTGCCCAATACGCGCGAACCCATGAAACTGCGGCCAGCAATTCCCGGAGACGACCGCGTGTCACAGTTCAAGAGTACCGATCGCTACATCGCCTCGCGCGACCTCGAAGTCGCCGTCAATGCCGCCGTCACCTTGCAGCGGCCGCTGCTGGTGAAGGGCGAGCCCGGCACCGGCAAAACCGTGCTGGCCCATGAGATCGCCAAGGCGCTCGGCCATCCGCTGATCGAGTGGCACGTCAAATCCACCACCAAGGCGCAGCAGGGGCTGTATGAATATGACGCCGTTTCGCGCCTGCGCGACGGCCAGCTCGGTGATGCCCGGGTGCACGACATCAGCAACTACATCGTGCGCGGCAAGCTGTGGGACGCCTTCGAGAGCGATGAGCAGGTGGTGGTGCTGATCGACGAGATCGACAAGGCCGACATCGAATTCCCCAACGACCTGCTGCTCGAACTCGATCGCATGCAGTTCTTCGTCTACGAAACGCGCCGCACCGTGGTGGCCAAGAAGCGCCCGATCGTGCTCATCACCTCCAACAACGAGAAGGAACTGCCGGACGCCTTCCTGCGCCGCTGCTTCTTCCACTACATCCGCTTCCCCGACCGCGAGACGATGGAAAAGATCGTCCAGTCGCACTACCCCAACATCAAGGAGGAGCTGGCACGCGACGCGCTGACCGTGTTCTTCAAGGTGCGCGACGTGCCGGGCCTCAAGAAGAAGCCGGCCACCTCGGAGCTGCTGGACTGGCTCAAGCTGCTGATGTTCGAGGATCTTTCGCCCGAGGTGCTGCGCGCCCGCGAGCCGCATGTGGTGATCCCGCCGCTGCACGGGGCGCTGCTGAAGAACGAGCAGGACGTGCATTTGTTCGAGCGCATCGCCTTCCTCAACCGCCGCGGAGCCTGACCCGATGCTCGCCACCTTCATCCTCGCGCTGCGCCAGGGCGGCGTGCCGGCGTCGATCACCGAGTATTTGTCGCTGCTCGGCGCGATGAAGGCGGGCGTGGCGGACTACAACATCGAGGATTTCTACTTCCTCAGCCGCGCCGCCTTGGTGAAGGACGAGCGCCATCTCGACCGCTTCGACCGGGTGTTCGGCGAGGTGTTCAAGGGGCTTGAGCCGCCGGAGGGCGAGGAGCCGCGCGAACTGCCGGAGGAATGGCTCAAGCTGATGGCGGAGAAGCTGCTCACCAAGGAGGAGATGGAGCAGATCCAGGCCATCGGCGGCTGGGAGAAACTGATGGAAACGCTGCGCGAGCGGCTCGCCGAGCAGAAGGGGCGCCACCAGGGCGGTTCCAAATGGATCGGCACCGCCGGCACCTCGCCCTTCGGCGCCAATGGCTACAACCCCGAGGGCGTGCGCATCGGCCAGCCCGAAAGCCGCCATCGCCGGGCGGTGAAGGTGTGGGACAAACGCGAGTTCAAAGACCTCGACGACACGATCGAGATCGGCACCCGCAACATGAAGCTGGCGCTGCGCCGCCTGCGCCGCTTCGCCCGCCAGGGGGCGGCGACCGAGCTCGACATCCCCGACACCATCCGCTCGACCGCCAAGAACGCCGGGCATCTCGACCTCAAGATGGTGCCCGAGCGGCACAACACGGTGAAGATCCTGCTGCTGCTCGATATCGGCGGCTCGATGGATGACCATGTGCGCATCTGCGAGGAGCTGTTCTCCGCGGTGCGCGGCGAGTTCAAGCATCTCGAGCACTACTACTTCCACAACTGCCCCTATGAGCGGCTGTGGAAGACCAATCGCCGGCGCAAGGAGAGCGAGACCACGACTTTCGAGGTGATGCGCAAATACGGGCCGGACTACAAGCTGATCTTCGTCGGCGACGCCACCATGAGCCCCTACGAGGTGACTCATCCCGGCGGCAGCGTGGAGCATTTCAACGACGAGGCCGGCCAGGTGTGGATGAAGCGGCTGACCGAGCATTACCGCCGCAGCGCCTGGATCAACCCGCAACCGCAGCGCAACTGGGACCATGTCTCCTCGCTCTCGATGCTCCGCCATCTCATGGAGGACCGCATGTTCCCGCTCACCCTCTCCGGCCTCGATGAGATGACCAAGGAGCTGAGCCGCTAGCATGTCCCCCTACCCCGCTTTGCTGGCGCGCCTGCGGGCGGGCGGGCTGGTGCTACTCGACGGCCCAACCGGCACCGAGTTGCAGGCGCGCGGCGCGCCCATGGACCCCGGCGCCTGGTGCGGCCCGGCGACGCTCGGCAATGACCGGCTGCTGGTGGATATCCATTCGGACTACCTGCGGGCGGGTTCGTCGATCGTCACCGCCAACACCTTCGCCGCCTCTACGCTGATGCTCGGTGCCTCCGGGCTGGCGGACAAGGCGGAGGAGATCGTGCAGCGCGCCGTCGCCGCCGCCCGGACGGCGCGAGACGCGGAGAACCCGTCCGCCGTGGTCGCCGGCTCGCTGTCGCACATGATGCCGCGCGCGGCGGGCAAGGCGATGCCGGATCAGCGGGAAATCCCCGAGGAAGAACGCGTTGCCGAGTCGCTCAACCTGCTTGCCCGGCAGCTCAAGGATGCCGGCTGCGAGCTGATCATTCTCGAGATGATGTATCGCCCCCGCCACATCCCCCTCGCGGTCGCCGCCGCCAAGGCCACCGGCCTGCCGATCTGGTATGGCGCCAGCGCTCGGCGCGGGGCGGATGGCGCGGTGCTGTCGTTCGACAATGTGGCGGACACGCCGCTGGAGCGGGTGGCCAAACTGATCCCGGCGGAGGGGATCGACGTCGCCGGCATCATGCATTCCGGCGCCGAGACAATCGCCGAATCGCTGGCGATCATCCGCCGCCACTTCGCCGGCCCGCTGATGGCCTATCCGGACTCCGGCTATTTCGAGATGCCGGACTGGCGCTTCGTTGACACCATCACGCCGGAACGCTTTGCCGCGTTCTGTCGGGTTTGGATCGCCGCCGGCGCCCAGCTGCTCGGCGGCTGCTGCGGGCTGGGGCTCGAGCACATCAAGGCCGCCGCTGCCGTCATTGCTGCAGTGCAGCAGGGGGGATGACACGGCACGCGGGACAGCTTATCTCCCCGCGATGCCACTCCCGCGGAGGCCATTCGTGCCGCGTTTCGCCCCCCTGTTGATCGCCACGCTGCTCGTCGCCTGCGCCAGCGATTACTCGCCGAACACCTACAACACCGCTGCCGTGCAGCAGGCCAACAAGGTGGAGCGCGGCATCATCGTCGGCTTGCGCGACGTCGTGGTCAGCGCCAGGGGCGCCGCCGGGGCGGTAACCGGGGCGGCGGTGGGCGGGGTCGCCGGTTCGCAGGCGCCGGGCGGTGTTGGCTCGGCACTCGGCGCCATCGGCGGCAGCCTGCTCGGCGGTATCGTCGGCTCATCGGTCGAACAGGCGACGGCGGACGCGCCGGCCTATGAATACATCGTCCAGAAAGCCGGCGGGGACCTGGTCTCCGTCACCCAGAAGGACGAGAACCGGCTGGCGATCGGCCAGCGCGTACTGGTGATCGCCGGGCCGCAGGCGCGCATCGTGGCCGATTATACCGTGCCGATCGACCCGACACCGGCTGCGCGGGCCTCGCCTCCCGCGAGCGGCGACGCCAACAGCCAAATGCCCTGACCGGACCGCCGGCTGATTTTCATCGCGGCCGGGTTGCAAAGTCGCCGTCGAGAGGCGCATCACGTCCCAACGCCACGGGAGCCCGCCATGTCGTTCAGCCTCTATCTCACCTTCGTCCTCGCCACCTCCGTGCTGATCCTGATCCCCGGGCCGAATGTGGCGCTGATCGTCGCCAACGCAGTGTCCTTCGGCACAAGCTATGGGCTGCTGACGGTGGCCGGCACCAGTGCGGCGATGGTGATCCAGCTCGTTCTCGTGGTGCTCGGGATGACGGCGCTGATGGGGGCGGCGGCGCAGTGGTTCGAGTGGATCCGCTGGCTCGGCGTCGCCTATCTGCTGTGGATCGGGGTGCGGCAATGGATGGCCGCGCCGGTCGACCTGACCCTGGTTCAGCCCGACCGCAAGCCGGTGCGCGAGATCTTCCTGCGCGGCGCCCTGGTGTCGATGACCAACCCCAAAACGCTGGTGTTCTACGGCGCGTTCTTCCCGCAATTCATCACCGCCGATGCCGCCATCGGCCCGCAGCTTGCCCTGCTGTGCGGCACCTTCCTGGCGATTGCCATCTTGCTCGACGGCGCCTGGGCGATCGCCGCCGGGCGGGCGCGCGGTTTCCTGGCTCGGCGCGGGCGGTTGCGCAACCGCCTCGCCGGCGGGCTGCTGATGGGTGCCGGCGTCGGGCTCGCCCTCGCGCGGGTGAAGTAGCCCTGCCTCGCCGCCGCCCCTGTGGAACCATCGCGTCGTGAGCATGCGGCGCGCCATGCTGATCTCGGTATCGGGCCGTTACATCCTGATCGCGATCGGCATCTTGAATGCCCTGATCATCGCGCGGCTGCTGACTCCGGCCGATTTCGGCCGGTTCAGTATCGCGGTCTCCATCATCGCGATTTCCAGCAGCCTGCGCGAACTCGGGATTTCCAGCTATCTGATCCGCATTCCACAGCTCGATCAGGCCGCGCTAGGGCGCGGCTTCGCGGTCACCATGACCGCCTCTCTGATGGTCGGCCTGCCAATCTTTCTGGCACGGGATTTTTTCGCCGGCTTTTTCGGCGAGCCCGAGATCGCACCTCTGGTGGGATTGTTGTGCGCCAACTTTCTGATCATTCCGCCTGGCATGGGCGCCAGCGCAAGCCTCTACCGGCAAATGCGCTTCGGTGCACTGAACCTGATGCTCATCGTGACGTCGGTGATGGCGGCAGTGGTCGCTATCGCACTGGCCGCCACCGGGCATGGGCCGATGAGCCTCGCCATCGGCCAGGTGACGCAATATGCGCTGCAATTGCTGTGGTTCATGGTGATCGAACCGCGCAGCGTTTTCGTTCGCCCACATTTTCGCGGCGCCAGGGAGATGCTTCGCTTCGGTGTCCCCTCCACCCTGTCGGGCGTCGTGAACCAGGGCGGCATGTATGCCACCTCGATCGTGCTCGGTCGCCTGCTCGGCCCCGCTGCCGTCGGTTTTTTCGAGCGCGGCAGCGGCTTGTTCTCGATCATGAACAACGATCTGGTCGGCGCCATCGCCCAGGTGCTGTTTGTCGGCATCGCCCGGGTGAGGGAGCAGAGGGAGGCGCTCGCGCAGCTGTTCCGCCGCTCGCTGCGCATCCTGACGGCGACGATCTGGCCGGCCTACGGCGTGGTCGCTGCATTATCCGCGCCGCTGATCGAGCTGATGTTCGGCCCGCAATGGCGTCCAGCGACCGAGGTGCTGCAAGTGCTTTGCCTCGCCGGGATGATAAGTGCCGGCTACATCATCTACCAACGCCTTGTGGTCGCGGTTGGCGCGATGGGGCGCATGCTGGCAATCGAGTCGGCGGGACAGGGGACGCGGCTGCTGGCGGCATACCTTCTCGCCGGATTCGGCCTCGGCGCAGCAGCCTTCGGGACGGTGATTTCGATGGCGCTCCTCGGCGTCTTGTACCTCCTGGCCGCACGCGCTTACCTCTCGGCCGACCGCCGCGTGGTGGTGATGATCTACCTCGAATCGCTGTTGATCACCGCGTTGACCGCCGCCCCCGCCGCTGCCGTCGTCGCCTATGGGCCGCAGGACCTGCCACCGTTCTTCATCCTCGCGATCGGTGGCACATTGTCGCTCGCCGCTTGGCTCAGTACGATTTTGTTGCTGCGGCATGACGTCGCGGACGAATTGCGGGACCTGCTCTCGGCCGCCATCGCGTGGCGTCGCGGCACATTCACGCGGCCCGCGCCATCTGCTAAGAACGGCGGTGACCAGGGAGACACGCCATGATCCGCCTGATGAACATGACCGCCCGCGCCGCCGCGGTGGCCGCCATCACCCTCGCCACAATCGCCGCGCCCGCCGCGCGCGCCCAGGTGCTGGACATCGCCACCGACGCCTCGCCGGTCGGGCTTGACCCGCATGTGGCGACCTCCTTTGCCACCTTCGTCGTGGTCAGCAACATCTACGAGGGCCTCACAGCGATCGAGAAGGACCTGCGGATCGTGCCGGCGCTGGCCGATAAATGGACCATCTCGGCCGACAGCCTGACCTATGATTTCCACATCCGCGCCGGCGCCAGCTTCCATAACGGGCGCGCGGTGACACCGCAGGACATCATCGCCAACATCGAGCGCATCCGCGACCCCAAGACCGCCTCGCCGCTCTCCTCCCGCGTGGCCAGCGTGAAGACGATGGAGGCGACCGGAAGCGACTCGCTGCGCATCACCCTCGCTGCTCCCTCCGCCCCCTTCCTCAGCCAGCTCGGCACCATCGCCATCGTCGCCCCCGAGGCGATCCCCGAACTTGGCCGCAAGCCGGTCGGCACCGGGCCCTACCAGTTCAAGGAATGGGTGCCCGACACCTACATCGCGCTCGACCGCAACCCTGGCTATTGGGACAAGGGGCTGCCGGCCATCAGCGGCCTCAAGTTCCACATCGTGCCGGACGCGGCGACGCGCCAGGCCGGCGTGATGGGCGGCACCTACAAGCTCATCCCCGTCGCCGATGCCGCCACCGCCGCCGCGCTCAAGGGCAAGCCCGGCGTGAAGCTGCTGGAAACGCAAGACCTCGCCTATAGCCTGATCGGCGTGAACACCACCCGCGCGCCGTTCGACAAGCCGGCGGTGCGCGAGGCGCTCAACATGGCGCTTGACCGCGCGCAGATCGTCCAGGCCGTGTATTTCGGCCGCGGCGTGGTCGGCGGCCCGCTCTCCCCGGCGCTCGCCAACTGGGCGCTGCCGGTCACTGATTTCCCCTGCTACAAGCCGGACGCCGAGGGCGCCAAGAAGAAGCTCGCCGAGGCCGGCGTCACCCTGCCGCTGAAGATGACGCTAAAGGTCATCGGCTCGCTGCCCCAGGCCGTCGATGCCAGTCAGGTGATCCAGGCGCAGCTCAACAAGGCCGGTTTCGAGATCACGCTCAATGTGCAGGAACAGGGCAAGTTCATCGCCGATTGGCGCGCGTCCGACTTCGACGGGTTCGTCTCGCTCAACGGCGGCAACCCCGATCCCGACGATTATTTCGGCCGCACCTTCCAGACCGGCGGCGCGACCAACGTGTTCAAATACTCCAACCCCGACCTCGACAAGCTGCTCGCCGATGGCCGGATGGAGACCGACGCTGGCAAGCGCAAGCCGATCTATGACGCGGCGCAGAAGATCCTGGCCTGCCAGGGGCCGGTCATGCACATCGCCTACGGCACCTTGTTCGCCGCCGCGCGCGACGAGTTGCAAGGCTTCAGCCCGATGCCCACCCGCTCGCTCCGCACGCTGCGGGACGCCAAGCTCGCGAAGTGAGCACGCCCCATGAGGCCGGCCGGCTGCTCGGGCGGCTGATCGGCGCGCTCAGCGCCGGCATCGCCGCCGGGACTGGCATGAGCGACGCGATCCTGGCGGCGGCCGGGCGGATATTTCCGGCCGCTGATGGGCTCACGATCGACGCGCTCGCCCCCACGGCCCTCCCGGTGTGCACGCATATCCCGGCCGCCATCGCCACCGCACGCGAGACGCCCGCCGGCGCCACCGCCATGGCGCTCGGCGATATGCTGCCCTTCCTGCGGTGGACGGCGCGGGCCAGCGACGAGCCTTTCGCGTCCGGACACGCCAACAGCGAAATCATCGGCCCCGCCGGGCTTGCGCGCAGCAACCGGGTACGGATCGGCGTCAGCCTGGTCGCGCCCGGCATCACCTACCCCGATCACCAGCACCCGCCGGAGGAGATCTACTACGTGCTCTCCCCGGGCGAATGGCGCCAGAACGCCGGCCCGTGGCACGCGCCGGGGATTGCCGGGCTGGTCTACAATCCGCCGGGCATCGTGCACGCCATGCGTGCCGCCCCCACCGCGCCGCTGCTGGCGCTGTGGAGCCTGTGGCTCGATGCCGCCTGAGCCTGCCGCGCCGTGACCCGGGCGGTTCTGATCCGCTTCGGCGAAATGCTGTTCGTCGCCTTCGGCGTCTCGGTGCTCACCTTCCTGATGATCCACCTCATCCCCGGCGACGCGGCGCAGATCATGCTCGGCGCCGCCGATGCCACGCCCGAGAAGATCGCCGTACTGCGCGCCAAGCTCGGGCTCGATCGGCCGCTGATCATGCAGTATGGCCTGTGGATCGGCCACGCGCTGACCGGGGATCTCGGCACCTCGATCTGGACTGGCCGCCCGGTGATCGAGGAAATCGCCGGGCGCGTCGGCGTCACCGCGGAGGTGACGCTATTGGGCCTCGCGAGCGCCATCACCATCGCCATCCCCGCCGGCTGCCTGATGGCGACCATGCGCTCCTCGGTCAGCGACTACGCGATGCGCATCGTCTCCATCGCCGGCGTCACCATCCCCTCCTTCTGGCTCGGCACCATGCTGATCTTCGGCACCTCGGCACTGCTGCCTGGCGCCCAGGTGGTCGGCTACGTGCCGTTCGGGCAGGATGCCTGGGGCAATCTGCAACGCATGATCCTCCCCGTCATCGCCCTCGCACTCCCCGCGGTGGCCGCCCTCAGCCGGGTGATCCGCGCGGCGATGCTGGAGGCGCTGACGCAGGATTACGTGCGCACCGCCCGCGCCAAGGGGGTGAGCGAGGCGCGCGTCATCTTCACCCACGCGCTGCGCAACGCGCTGATCCCCTTCGTCACCGCCGTCGGCATCATCCTCGGCTACCAGTTCGGCGGCTCGGTGGTGATCGAGCAGGTCTTCGCCCTCCCTGGCCTCGGGCGGCTGGTGGTGGGCGCCATCACCGAGCGCAACTACCCGCTGATCCAGGCGGCGATCCTGTTGGCCACCGTGGTGTTCGTGGTGGTGAACTTCCTGGTCGACGTGCTGTATCTCGCCATCGACCCGCGGGCGCGCGGGTGACATCGCGCAACCCCATCCTGTGGATCGGCCTGGTGCTGGTAATCGCCCAGGCGATCGGCGCGGCCGGGGCGCCATGGCTCACCCCCTATGAGCCGAACGGGCAGGACATTATTGCCCGCTTGCAGGGTCCCTCGCTCGCCCATTGGCTCGGCACCGATAATTTCGGCCGCGACGTGCTGAGCCGCGCGTTGCACGGCTACCGCACGCTGTTTGCGATATCGAGCGTATCAGTGCTGGGGGCGCTGGTGCTCGGCGGCAGCATCGGCGTGGCGGCGGCATGGCGCGGCGGCTGGTTCGACGATGTGGCGATGCGGCTGATGGATGTGCTGTTCGCCTTCCCGCTGATCCTGCTGGCGATCGGCATCATCGCCATCCTCGGCCCCGGCGCGCTCGGCACCGCGATCGCCATCGCCGTGGTCTACACGCCGATCTTCGCCCGCATCCTGCGCGGGCCGACCCTGCTGCTGAAGGACGCCGAATACGTCATCGCCGCCCGCTCCATCGGCGCGACGGATTGGCGGATCATGCGGGACCATCTGCTGCCCAACCTCACCCCGGTGATCCTGGTGCAGACCAGCCTGTCGCTCTCCACCGCCATCCTGGTGGAAGCCAGCCTCTCCTTCCTCGGCCTCGGCACCCAGCCGCCGACGGCCTCGCTGGGGCGGATGCTGGCGGAGAGCCGCAGTTTCCTGGCCCTCACGCCATGGCCGGCGATCTTCTCGGGCATCGCCATATTGTTCGCCGCCCTCGGCTTCAACCTCCTCGGCGATGGCTTGCAGGACCGGCTCGACCCCCGTTTGCGGAGTAGGCAATGAGCCTCATGCTCGACGAAATCGGCGAGGCCGCCGCCGCCGTCACCCGCGTGCTCGCCAACCTGCCGGCGATCGCGGCGGTGGCGGCGCGCATCCGGGCGCTCGATCCGCCCTTCGTGACGCTGGCCGCACGCGGCAGTTCGTCCCATGCCGGCACTTTTCTGCGCAGCCTGAT
>JAPLOH010000095.1 GCA_026400845.1 Alphaproteobacteria bacterium | reverse complement strand
TCGGTGCCTATGCGGCGGCGTTTGCGGTAAAGGGGCTGGGCGTCGGCATGGGCGGGCTGGTGCTGGCGCCCGTGGTCGCGGGGCTGGCGGCAGCGCTGTTCGGCTGGTTCGTTGTGCGGCTTTCCGGCGTGTATCTGGCGATGCTGACGCTGGCGTTTGCGCAGATCGTGTGGGCGGCGATGTTCCAGGCGGTGGAGGTGACGGGCGGCGATAACGGCATCCTCGGCGTGTGGCCGGCGGGCTGGGCGGCGGATCGGCGCGTGTTCTACTGGTTGACGCTGGCGCTGTGCGTCGGCGGCGCGCTGCTGTTGCGGCGCATCCTCTACGCCCCCTTCGGCTACGCGCTCAGGGCGGCGCGGGATTCGGCGCTGCGGGCGGAGGCGATCGGGCTCGATGCCGGGCGGCTGCGGCTGACGGCCTTCGTGATCGCCGGCGCGGCGGCGGGGTTGGCCGGCGGGTTGTCGGCGTTCTCCAAGGGCAGCGTGTTCCCCGGCTTCGTCTCCATTGCGCGCTCGGTGGATGGGCTTCTGATGGTGCTGCTGGGCGGGGTGCAGACCATCGCCGGGCCGATCATCGGCGCCATCGCCTATACCGGGCTGTTCGACCTGCTGTTGCTGGTGACGGATTTCTGGCGGGCGGCTTTGGGGATGGCGATCATCGTGCTGGTGCTGGCCTTCCCGCACGGCATCGCCGGCTCCATCCATCGCGCCTGGCTACGGGGGCGGCCGGCATGAGCATTCTCGCGGTCGATGGCCTGCGCAAATCCTTCGGCGGCGTGCAGGCGGTGGCGGGCGTCAGCTTCGCGGTGGAAGAGGGCGAGATGTTGGCGCTGATCGGCCCCAACGGCGCTGGGAAATCCACCTGCTTCAACATGCTGAACGGCCAGATCCGCCCGGATGGCGGCTCCATCCGCCTCGCGGGCGCCGACATCACCGGGCTGCCGCCCCGCCGCCTCGCCCGCATGGGCGTCGGCCGCACCTTCCAGATCACCGCCACTTTCGCCTCGATGACGGTGCGGGAGAACGTGCAGATGGCGCTGCTGGCGCATCATCGCGGCATCTGGCGCTTCCTCCGCCCCGCCGCCGCCGAGCACCGCGACGAGGCCGACCGGCTGCTGGCGCGGATCGGCATGGGCGAGCAGGCCGAGCGCGCCGCCGGCATCCTCGCCTATGGCGACCTCAAGCGCCTCGAACTCGCCATCGCGCTGGCCGGGGAGCCACGGCTGCTGCTAATGGATGAGCCGACCGCGGGGATGGCGCCGGCCGAGCGGGTGGCGCTGATGCAGCTCGCGCGTGGCCTCGCGACCAGCGAGCGCATCGCCATCCTGTTCACCGAGCACGATATGGACGTGGTGTTCGGCACCGCCGATCGCATCCTCGTGCTCAATCGTGGCGAGCTGATCGCCGAGGGCAGCGCCGACGAAATCCGTGCCAATCCCCGCGTGCGCGAGGTCTATCTCGGCAGCGGCGCCACCACGGGCGGGCATTGATGCTCACCGTCGAGGACCTGCACGCCCATTACGGCCGCGCCCATATCCTGCAAGGCATCGCGTTCGCCGTGCCACCCGGCGCCGCCTTGGTGCTGCTCGGCCGCAACGGCGCCGGCAAATCCACCGCCTTCAAATCCCTCATCGGCCTGATCCGCCCCACCGCCGGGCGCATCCGGGTGGGGGCCGCACCGCATCGCCCAGGCCGGCCTCGGCTACGTGCCGGAGGAGCGCCGCATCTTCACCGACCTCACGGTGATGGAGAACCTCGAAGTCGGCCGCCTCTCCCCCCGCGACGGCCAGCCGGCCTGGACGCCCGCGCGCCTCTTCACCCTGTTCCCCAACCTCGCGACCATGCGCAACCGGCCGGGCGGGCGAATGAGCGGCGGCGAGCAGCAAATGCTCGCCATCGCCCGCACGCTGATGGGCAACCCACGCATGGTCCTGCTCGACGAGCCGAGCGAGGGGCTCGCGCCGGTGATCGTCGAACAGATGGTGGACGCCATCCGCGCCATGCGCGACGCGGGGGTGACCGTGCTGCTCGCCGAGCAGAACCTCCATTTCGCCCTCGCCGTGGCCGACCATGCCGCCATCATCGAAACCGGCCGCATCACCTGGTCCGGCACCGTCGCGGCGTTGCGGGCCGATCCGGCGCTGCGGGCGGCCTGGCTGCCTGCCTGACCTAGGCGAGAGTCCGCCGATCGATCACCCGCCGCGCCTTGCCCAGCGAACGCTCGATCCCGCCGGGCGCCACGATCTCCACCCGGGCGGTGACGCCCACCAGCTCCTTGATCCGCGCCGCCAACTCCCGCCCGGCCCCATCGGCCGCCGGCCCAATCGCCTCCGGCCGGGCCTCCACCTGCACCGCCATTTCGTCCATCCGCCCCTCCCGCGTGAGGATGATCTGGTAGTGCCCGGCGAGCGCCTCGAAGCGGAGGATCTGCTCCTCGATCTGGGTCGGGAACACGTTCACCCCGCGCACGATCAGCATGTCATCGGAGCGCCCGGTGATCTTCTCCATCCGCCGCATGCTGCGCGCGGTGCCCGGCAGCAGCCGGGTGAGGTCCCGCGTGCGGTAGCGGATCACCGGCATCGCCTCCTTGGTGAGCGAGGTGAACACCAGCTCCCCCTTTTCGCCATCCGGCAGCACGGCGTCGGTCTCGGGGTCGATCACCTCGGGATAGAAATGGTCCTCCCAGATATGCAGCCCGTCCTTGGTCTCCACGCATTCCTGCGCGACGCCGGGCCCCATCACCTCGGACAACCCATAGATATCCACCGCATCCATGTCGAAGCTGCGCTCGATCTCCTCGCGCATCGCATTCGTCCAGGGCTCGGCGCCAAAGATCCCGAGCTTCAAGCTGCTCGCCCGCGGGTCGAGCCCGGCGGCGCGGAAATGGTCGAGGATCGCCAGCATGTAGCTCGGCGTCACCATGATGATCTCCGGACGGAAATCATTGATCAGCTGCACCTGCTTCTCGGTCTGCCCGCCCGACATCGGGATCACCGTGCAGCCCAGTCTCTCCGCCCCGTAATGGGCGCCGAGTCCGCCGGTGAACAACCCGTAGCCATAGGCGACATGCACCGCCATCCCCGCCCGCGCGCCGGCGGCATACATCGAGCGGGCGACGAGATGCGCCCAGGTGTCGATATCCCCCTGCGTATAGCCCACCACGGTCGGCTTGCCCGTCGTCCCCGAGGAGGCATGGATGCGGGCGATCTTTTCGCGCGGCACCGCGAACATGCCGAACGGGTAGTTGTCGCGCAGCGTGTGCTTGGTGGTGAAGGGGAATTTCGCGAGATCGGCCGGGGTCTTCAAATCCTCCGGATGCACCCCAGCGGCATCGAAGGCGGCGCGGTAATGGGGCACGTCGGCATAGGCGCGATGCAAGGTTACGCGCAGCCGCGCGGTCTGCAGCGCGGTGATTTCGTCGCGTGAGGCGTGTTCGATCGCATCGAGGCCGGCGTTAGATGTCATGCAGGAAGGTCCTGGAAGAAGGGCTGCCCGAGCCCACGCGAATGGCCACGGAACTCGGCAATCACGCTGCCATCCGGCGCGGTGACGGTGACGTCGTAGATACCGGAGCGGCCGGCGCGGGTTCGTTCGGCGGCCACCGCCGTCAGCCGCATGCCGAGCCTGGCCGGGCGCAGGAAGGTGACGGCGCAGTGCTGCGCCACCACCCGCTCGTTGTAGGTGTTGCAGGCGAAGGCGAAGCTGCTGTCGGCCAGGGTGAAGATGAAGCCGCCATGG
The DNA here is from genome assembly GCA_026400845.1 of Alphaproteobacteria bacterium. Taxonomy (GTDB): domain Bacteria; phylum Pseudomonadota; class Alphaproteobacteria; order Acetobacterales; family Acetobacteraceae; genus CAIYPH01. Next base: position 19,537 of record JAPLOH010000095.1, on the reverse strand, counting down.
CACATGCCATGGCCGTTCACCATGTCCGCCCGCACCTCCATGCTGAGCCGCGCGGCGCCGGGGGCGACATGCTCGAGCGCCATGCCGAGCGATTTGGAGGCGGGATCATCCGCCCACATCGCATCGGCACAGGCCCGCGCAAGCGCCTCCGGAGTCACGCCTGCTTGCCCGTGAACTTCGGCGCGCGCTTCTCGAGGAACGCGGCGACGCCCTCCTTGTGGTCCGGCGTGCGGCTGGCCTCGCCCTGGTAGTCGCGCTCGAGGTCGAGCTGGGTGTCGAAGTCGTTGTGGGCGGAGGCGCGCAACGACTTGCGGATCAGCACCAGCGCGTGGCCGGGCATGGCGGCCAGCCGGGCGGCCATTTTGTGGCCTTCCTCCGCCAGCTTGTCGTCGTCATGCACCGCCCAGATCATGCCCCAGGCCAGCGCCTGCTCGGCCGGCACCCGCTCGGCCAGCATCGCCAGCGCCCGGGCACGGCCCTCGCCGGCGAGCCGCGGTAGCAGGAAGGTGCCGCCGCAATCCGGGATCAGGCCTATCTTGGAGAAGGCCTGGAGGAAGTAAGCGGAGCGCCCGGCCAGCACGATGTCACAGCCCAGCGCGATCGAGGAGCCGGCCCCGGCGGCGACGCCGTTGACCACCGCGACCGAGGGCATGCGCAGGTTGAACAGGCGCCGCGCGATGGGGTTCCAGGTCGCTTCGATGGAGTTACCGGCATCGCCCGAGGGCCGCTCGCCGTTCACCCGGCCGGAGAGATCGGCGCCGGCGCAGAAGGCGCGGCCGGTGCCGGTGATCATCAGGGCGCGGCAGGCCTCATCGGCCTCGGCTTCGTCGATCGCGGCGATGAGCGCAAGGCAGGTCGCCTTGTTCATCGCGTTCATCTTGTCCGGGCGGTTGATAGTGATCACCCGGTAGCCGTCATGGCTATCGGTGCGGATGGCTTCGAGCTGCGCGGCGTCGTCCATGTTTCTCTCCCTTTTCATCGCAGGCGTTTCCGGTTGAAGATAACCGCAGGAAACGTCCGGCACAAAGCGACGGACGACAACAGTGGGGAATTGACCGACATGAGCGTTGCGCGCGGCATCTACCGGCATGGCGACCTCCGTCGTCTGCTGCATCCGCAATCCGTCGCCATCGTTGGCGCCAGCCAGCGGCCGGGAGCGTTCGGCGAGCGGGTGCTGGCCAATCTCGCGGGGAAATACGGCGGCCGCGTCTACCTGGTGAACGCCCGCTACGAGATGATCGGCGAAAACAAGTGCTACCCGAGCCTCTCCGCTTTGCCGGAAGTGCCGGATTGCGTGATGATCTGCGTCGCCCGCGAGCAGGTGGAACCGGTGGTGGAGGAATGCGTCGCCGTCGGCGCCGGCGGGGCGATCGTGTTCGCCTCGGGCTATGCCGAGGTGGAGAAGCCCGGCCGCGCCGAACAGCAGGCCCGCCTCAGCGCGATCGCCCGCAATGCGCGGATGCCGTTGATCGGGCCGAATTGCATCGGGGTGAACAACTACACGCTGCAGGCCCGCGTCACCTTCATGCCGCCCGATGACGTGCCGGTGCCCGGCCCCGGAGCCATCGGCATCATCAGCCAATCCGGCGCCATCGGCTTCGGCCTGGAACAGGCGTGGCGGCGCGGCATTCCGATCAGCCACGTGCTGACCAACGGCAATGCCTGCGATGTCGACGCGGCGGACTACGTCTCCTATCTCGCCGATGATCCGAGTTGCTCGGCGATCGCCCTGGTGTTCGAGGGCATGGCCGAGCCCACCCGCCTCATCGAAGCGGCCGAGATCGCACGGGCCGCCGGCAAGCCGGTGATCGCCTGCAAGGTCGCGGTCGGCGAGCACGGGGCGAAGGCCGCGATGTCCCACACCGGGTCGCTCGCGGGCTCCCAGGCCGCCTACCGTGCCGCCTTCGAGCGGGCGGGGATCGTGATGGTCGATAATCTCGAAGCGCTGATGGAGACCGCGCGCTTCTTCGTCAAAGCCCCGCCGCCGACCGCCAAGGGCGTGGCGGTGCTGGTGAGTTCGGGCGGCGCCGGCATCGTGGCCGCCGACAACGCCGAGAAGCACGCCATTCCCTTGCCCCAACCCAACGAGGCCGCGCGCGAGGTGCTGGTCGCCTCGATCGCCGAGTTCGGCTCGCCGCGCAATCCGTGTGACGTCACCGCCCAGGTGATGAACGACCCCGACGTGCTGCCCCGTTGTGCCAACGCGATGATCGCCGACCCGGCCTACGGTGCCATGCTGATCCCGATGGTCTACTCGACGCCGCAAACCCATGTCCGCCTGCCCATGTATGCCGAGGTCGGCGCCCAGGCCGGCAAGCCGATCGTGATGGTGTGGATGTCCGACTGGATCGAGGGGCCGGGTTCGATGGAGGTCGAGCAGAACATGGGGCTGTGCCTGTTCCGCTCGATGGATCGTGCTTTCGCCGCCATGGCCGCGTGGCACAAGCGCGCCGAGATGCTGGCCGAGGGGCCGCGGGTGGCGGTCCGTCGCGTGTCGGGCGAAGCGAAGTCGGCGGCCGCGGCACTCATCGCCGCCGTCTCCGGCAGCGTGCTGACCGAGCGCGAGGCCAAGACGGCGCTGGCGCATTACGGCATCCCCGTCGTGCAGGAGCGCCTGGTGCAGTCCGCGGCCGAGGCGGCCGAGGTGGCGGTCGCCATGGGTCTCCCCGCGGTGCTGAAGGTCGAAAGCCCCGACCTGCCGCACAAGACCGAGGCCGGCGTCATCCGCCTCAACCTCAAATCCGCCGAGGAGGTTCGCGCCGCCTATGACGCCGTAATGGCCAACGCCCGCAAGGTGAGCCCACCGCCCCGCATCAACGGTGTGCTGGTGCAACCGATGGTCCCCCAGGGCACCGAAATCATGCTCGGCGCCCGGGTCGATCCGCTGTTCGGCCCGATGGTGGTGGTCGGCCTCGGCGGCATTCTGGTGGAACTGCTGAAGGACACCACCGTCGGCCTCGCCCCGGTGACCCAGAACGAAGCGCGCAAGATGCTCACCGGCCTCAAGGGGGCCGCGGCTTTGCGTGGCTTCCGCAACAGCGAACCGGTCGACATCGAGGCGCTGGCCGATCTCATCGGCCGGGTCAGCGAGTTCATCGCCGACCATCGCGATACCGTGGCGGAGATCGACATCAACCCGCTGATCTGCGCTGGTTCGCGCATCCTCGCGGTCGACGCGTTGATTTATCGGAGCAACTGATATCGTGGCATTCGCCCTCAACCGCCTCGGCCAGATCGCGCTGCAAGTCGCGGATATCGACCGTGCCGAGGCGTTCTACCGCGACGTGCTCGGCCTCCGGTTTTTGTTCCGTTTCGGCACGGTGATTTTTTTCGACTGCCAGGGCGTGCGGCTGATGATCGAGCAGATCAACGAGGACGGCCACGTCAACCGCGCCTCGCCGCTCTACTTCACCGTCGCCGACATCACGCTGGCGGTGCGCGAACTGATGGCCCGCGAGGTGACGTTTCTCGACCCGCCGCATCTGATCGCCCGGATGGACGACCACGATCTCTGGATGGCGTTCTTCGCCGACCCCGACGGGCACATCCTGGCGCTGATGCAGGAGGCGCCGAAGGACTACGTTCCCCCTCCGATCTAGAACCGCTCCACCCAGGGCCGCACCTCGACCTCCCAGCTCCAGGCGCTGCGATGCTGGTGCATCACGTGCCAGTAGGTCTCGGCGATGGCGTCGGGCTCGAGCAGCGAATCGGGCGCCTCGTTGGGTATCGGCCGCGCATCCGAGCGGATGCCGCCATCGATGACGAAATGGGCGACATGGACGCCCTGGGGCGACATCTCCCGCGCCATCGCCTGGGCGAGACCGCGCAGCGCGAACTTGCCCATCGCGAAGCTCGATGAATTGGCGAACCCCTTCACCCCCGCCGTCGCGCCGGTCAGCAGGATGGCGCCGTGCCCGGCCGGCAGCATGCGCCGCGCCGCCTGCTGGCTGACCAGGAAGGCGCCGAACGCCGTCACCTCCAGGCCCTTGCGCACCGCCTCCGGATCGAGGTCCACCACCGCGCCGCGCACCCGGCCGGAGGCGTTGTAGATCACCACATCCGGCGCGCCCTGACGGGCATCGACCGCCTCGAACATCGCCGCCACCGCCGCAGGGTCGGCGGCGTCGCACTGGTGGGCGATGGCCCCGGTCTCGGCGCACAGGCTGGCGAGCTTGTCGATTCGCCGCGCGGCGACCGTCACCGCGATGCCGTTGCGGGTGAACAGACGGGCGAGGGAGGCACTCAGGCCAGGCCCGGTGCCGACGATCAGCGCGCTGCGGTAGCTCATGCACGTCTCCTTTGCGAAGGGTTGCCCTGGCGAACCGGGCTGCGCGACCCTACGTTGTCCGTTAGAAACAGGGAAGGACGCCGCCCATGGATGCCACGCCACCGACCGCCCGTATCGATATCATCTCGGACGCGATCTGCCCGTGGTGCTACATCGGCAAGCGCCAGCTCGAACGCGCGCTGCCCATGCTGGCCAAGGATGGGCTGGTGTTCGACGTGCATTGGCACCCCTTCCAGCTCAACCCCGACATGCCCGAAGCAGGCGTCGAGCGGGCCGAATACCGCCGGCAGAAATTCGGCTCCGAGGAACGCATCCGCGAGATCGATGCCCGTGTGAAGGCAGCCGGCGCCGCGGTGGGGCTCGATATCCGCCATGACCTGATGCTCCGCACCCCCAACACGGTGAACGCCCACCGGGTGATCTGGCTGGCCGGGCAGGAGGGCGTGCAGGACGCCGTGGCGGAGGCGCTGTTCCGCGGTTTCTTCACCGAGGGCGCCGATATCGGCGACCCGGCGACGCTGGCCCGCATCGGCGAGGCCAACGGCATTCCCGCGGGCCGCGTCACTGCCATGCTGGCGGGGGAGGAAGGGCTCGCCGTTGTGCTGTCCGAGGATGATCTGGCGCGGCGCTCCGGCATCAACGGGGTGCCGAGCTTCATCATGAAGGGCAATGTGCTGTTCTCCGGCGCCATGCCGGCCGAGACCATGGCCGAGGCGTTCGCGCAGGCCTGGAGCATTCTGAGCAAGCAGGCGGCCTAAGCGCCGCTCGGGCGCCGCTCATTTGCGGTTTTGAAAGAGCAGGGCAGCAGGCGTACGAAATCCCCCGCGCATCGCCATCAGGCAATGCCGGTTCGTTAAGCATCGGATAGCGCGGGCCGAAAAGGTGGCCCGCGCCCACGCGCGGCGGGCCGCCGCGCGTGGGCGCGGCGACCCGCCGGGGGTTTGCGCGCGTGATGCCGGCGGGCGCCATCGCGTGCGCGCCACGGCGCGGGGACGGCGACCCACTCCACCCATTCTTCGACCTCCCAATCCATCTCCTGCGGCGCCGGCAGCACCGCCGCCATCACCTGGGATCGGGCGACGCCGCGCGACTTCGCCCTGGCGGCGCCCAGCAGGGCGGCCAGCAACACAAACAGCATCCCACCCAAAAGGGCGGCGATGCCGGATGCGGCGTCCAGGGAAGGTCGGGGCGGTCGGGTCATGCGGTGACGGTCACTCCTGGTTTCAATTCGGTCTATATAACTCCCCATGTTGTTTTTTACAAGCGAAATTTCCCATATCCGCAAATTTTCTTCCGTCCGCCCCATCGCCGAGCATGCCCGAAAGCGAAAGATTCACCACAGAGACAGTAAGACAGTGAGGGAGCGGAGGCGGGATCGGGGCGCGAGCGACCCACTGTCTTACTGCCTCTGTGGTGAACCTGCTTTCGCTCCGGCGATCCGCCGGCGTCAGCGCCCTACGACGGGCGTCAGCGCCCTACGACTGGCGTCAGCGTCGCGATCCCAGCCCCCCCCAACGTCACCACCCAATCATAGCCGCGGAGTTGGCCGGGGCGGATGGTGGCGGCGTCGATGGCGCCGCCGTTCTGGTCGGCGAGGGCCTGGAACGCTTGGGTCAACAGCACGGGCTGCTGGCTCGGCTCGTCGAACAGCAGCGGCCAGAAGGCGCGGCGCTCGATCAGCAACAGGGCGGGCAAATGGGTGTCGGTGCGGATGCCGTTGGAGAGCACCCGGCCGATCGGCCCATCGCCCCGCGGCGAGGTGGCGACGAACACCTTGGTTCCCGGCGGCACGTCCGCGATCAGCGCGCGGAAATCCGCGATGTCTCCCTGCCATCCCCACCACGCCACCGCCAGCACCGCCATCCGGGCGAGGAGCAGGAGGGCGAAGCCGGTTATCGCCGGCCGCCCCATCGCCGGCCGCAGTCCGGCGAACAGCAGCAGCATGGCCATGAAGGCGAAGCGGGTATCGAGCGATTGGGTTCCCTTGAAGGCGTAGGGGGAGATTGCGAACAACACGGCGAGCGCCCCGAGCGCCCAGCCGATCCCGGCCGGCATGTCCAGTCGTCCGCGCCATGCCGCGGCCAAAAGAAACCCGGCGATCGCCAATGCCGTCAGCAGGTCGAGCCGCAGATCATAGGCGGTGAAGGGCGCGAGCAACTGCGCCAGTTTGGCGCCGAGCGGCAGATACTCCGTCCTGCCGGCCACCGCGCCGAGCGGGGCGGCGGCGTAGAGTAGCGCAGGGGGCAAAGCGAGCGGCACCAACACCAGTAGCGGACGGAGCGAGCGCTGCCCCCAGGCGAGCGCCGCCTGATGGCCCCCGATCAGCACGAGGGCAAAGACCACCGCCATCAAATGGCAGAAGAACAGCGCCGCCATCCCCAGCGCGGTCAGCACCACGCGTCCCCGCGCGATCCACAGCGCCGCCAGCAGCAGCGCCCCCCCGAGCCCCGCGACGAAATTGAGGAAGCCGAGCAGAAACGCTCCGGCCGGCAGCACCAGCGCACTCGCCAGCGCCCAGGGCGACACGCGCCCGAACAGCGCAAGCTGCATCGCCAGCACGCCGGCGAAATTCAGCAGCAGCACCATCCCCAGCAGCACCCGGCCGCCGACATGCACCGGCAGCAGCCACAGCAGCGGCGGGCCGATCACGTCGACGGCGAGGTTCGGGATCACCCCCCAGCGCACCACGAACATCGGTGCCAGTACCGGGTCCTCGGCGCCGCGCGCCATCAGGAACAGCCGGGCGAGATGGTTCGGGTAGTCCACCAGCGGCGGCATATCGACGATCAGCAGCGGCGCCAGCAGCAGCGCCGCGACGAGCCCGATCGCCCAGCGCATCACATCAGGAAAGCGCGGCGCGCGCGAGGCCGAGATAGTCGTCCTCCTCCAGCGGCCCGACCAGCGACAGCGTCGGCGGTGCGGCGAACACGCGCCGTGCCGTCGTGCTGAGATCGGCGATCTCGACCTTGCGCACCGCCGCCATGTCCTCCTCCGGCCCGCGCGCAATGCCGTGGCGGAAGAACTGGCCGACGAGATACATGCCGAGCTGGAACGGCCGCTCCTTCACGCTGGCCAGTTCGGACAGCATCATGTTGCGTGCCCGCATGAAATCGCGCCCCTCGATCACCTCGCCGCAGCGCTTCGCCGCCGCACAGGCGACCGTGATCACCTCGCGCAGATTATCCGGCGTCATCCCGGCCTGGATGGCGAACACCCCGGAATCGCTGCCATGGCTCGATCCGGCACCCACCCCGTAGACCAGGCCGCGCTTCTGGCGCACCTCCTGGAACAGCGGCGAGGACATGCCGTGCCCGAGGGCGAGCGACAGCAGCTTGTGGTCGAGAAACCCCGGCGCGTCGATCGCCACCGAGGGAAATCCGAGCGCCATGTTGACCTGGCGGAAATCCGCGCGCGTATGGACATGCTGGCCGCCCGTGTAGACCGGCGGCGACCGCTCGCCGGCGCCCAGCCCGGCGGGAATGCCCGCGAAATGCGTCTCCACCTGGCGGCACAGCCAGTCATGCGCGATGTCCCCGGTGGCCACCACGACCATCCGCCCGGTCGCGTACAGCCGGCCGACGAAACCGGTCAGCGCGTCCCGCGTCATCGCCGCCACCACCGCGGGGCTGCCCAGCACCGGGCGGCCCATTGGCTGATCCTTGTAGGCGGTGGCGATGAAGCCCTCGCTGCACAGGCTGCCCGGATCGTCGTTCTTGCGCGCGATCTCCTGCGCGATCACCGCCCGCTCCGTCGCCACATCGGCGTCATCGAAGCGGGACGCGGTCAGCACGTCACCGAGGATCGCCAGGGCGTCGGCCAGCGCGTCCTTCAGCCCGGTGATGTGATAGGCGGTCATCTCCTGCGAGGTGAAGGCGTTGATCTGGGCGCCGAGACACTCGACCTCGACGGCGATATCGAGCGCGCTGCGGGTGGCGGTGCCTTTGAAGGCCATGTGTTCGAGGAAATGGGCGATGCCGCTTTCGCGCTCGATCTCGTCGCGCGAGCCGGCGCGGACCACCACCATCACCGCGGCCGATTCGAACTCCGGCAGGCCGGCGGAGATCACGGTGAGCCCGTTCGGCAAGGTTGATTGCTGGATCTGCATCGGCGACTCCTGTCGGGCGGCCTTCGCGGAAAGTGCGAAGCCAACGGATAAAAAGTTTTTGCTTCTTTTTTCAAAAAGAAGCGCTTGCTTGCACCCCTATGCACTCATGGCGCGGACGCGTGCTCCTCCGGCGGCTTGATATGGCGGAAGCCGGCCAGCAGCAACAGGTCATAGGCCGCCTTCATGCCGCCGCCGATCACCAGCGGCCAGCCGAACGGCGAGGCGGCGAGCAGCCCGCCGGCCAGAATTGGGCCGATCGCCGAGGCGAGGCTTTTCGCCACCGCCGTCACCGAGGCCGCCGCCGCGCGTTCCTCCGGGCGGACCACTGCCATCACGTAGGAATTGCGCGTCGGCACATCCATCTGCGACAGGGCGCCGCGCGCCAGCAGCAGCACGATCGCCATCCATAGGTCGGGCACGAAGGGCACCGCCATGATGAACAGGCTGGACGGCAGATGGGTGAAGACCATCGTATTGATCAACCCGATCCGCTTCGCCACCGGCACCGCGACCAGGAACGAGATCGCCGAGCACAGGCCGGACCAGAACAGGATCGAGGCGGTGGTGCCGATCGAGAGGTTGAAGCGCTGATAGAGCCATAGCGCCAGCAACGATTGCACGAAGAACCCGCTGCCCAGGCTGTCGAGGCTGAACAGCACCGACAGCCGCAGCACGATCTCGCGCGACGGACCGAGCGGTGCCTGCGGGCCGGCGGCGGCTGCGTGCTCGACCGCCGGGGACAGCCGCGCATAGGCCAGCAGCGCCGCCCCGCCCAACGCCCCGTACAGCAGGAACATGCCGCGCGCCGCCTGCGCCCAGTCACCCCCGGCGATTGTGGCGAGCGCGTCGGTCAGCGGCGCGGCGAGCGTGCCGGCGGCGCCCATCAGCGTGCCGATGAGGCTGTAGCGGGCGAACACCGCCGTCCGCCCGGCGGCGCTGACGGTCTGGGTCAACGCCGTCTGTTCCAGCGGCAGGAAGACGCTCGAATCCCCCGAGGAGGGGTTCATCGTGCCGATCACCGCCACCGCCAGCAGCGGCCAGAACGCGGTGACGGTGGCGAAGCCGAGCCCGGTCGCGGCCATCAATACGCAGGCCATCACCAGCAGCGCGCGGCGCCGGTGGCGCTGGCCGAACATGCCGACCGCGAGGGTGAGGGCCGAGGAACCCAGCAGGGTCCCGGTAATGACGGCACCGATTTCCCAGCCGTCGAAACCGAGTTTCGTCAGATAGATCGGCAGGATCAGCGAGACGAACCCGTCGGCGAAAGCCCGGATGCCTCGGGCGGCAAGCAACAGCAATCCGTCGCGGCCCACCTCATGCGGTAGCGGGCGCCACCATGCGTCGCCGCGATACCACCCTGGGGATCGCGCGGCTATGCGACGCGCTCGTAGTCGATATGCCGTGCCAGCCAGCAGCCGACCTCGATGCCCACCACCTCGCCGGCGCCGTCACGGCGGAACGCCAGCGTCCAGTCGCCGGGCGCGGAGTGGTCGAGCGCGCGCGGGCACGGCATCAGCCAGATGTCCGCGGCATGCGGCAGTAGCGCCTGCATGGCACCGATGCCAAGCTCGCCGGAGCAGGCGGCGTAGAGCGCGCCGCCGGCGTTGATGATGGTGATCTCGGCGCCGTATTCGGCGGAGCGGTAGGTGCCGGCAAGGTCGAGGCCTGGCGTGCCGGAAACCGGGGTGAGCGTGGTGTCGATATTGTCGAGCCGGCGCTGCATGCGCACGGTGCCATCGGTGGCGCTGAGCCGGATATTGGCGCCGAAACTGCCATCGGGGTTCGCGGGCAGCAGGTCGGGATGGCGCTCGAATTGCAGGGTGACACCGTTGGCGGCCGGTTCGATCCGCGCGGCGAGGCCGGTCTCCGGCTCGACGAAGCGACCGGTCCACCTGGGTGCCGGGGCGGTGAGCGGCGGGGGGGCGGCCTCGCCGAACAGCGCCGCCAGCACTTCCAGCGCGGCGGCGCGCGGGTCTTCCATGTGGTTGAACAGGCAGGCGACCGAGACGCGCTCGGACGGGATGTAGAAGCGGAAGCTGCGCCAGCCACGCAGCCCGCCGCCATGGCCGGTGGCGTCGCGGCCGAGGATTTTCATGCGACTGAGGCCGAATCCGTAGGAGGCCGGGTTGCCGTCGGAGAAGGTCACCGGCACGGCCTGGCGGCGGTAGCGGCTCGCGGGGTCGTGCCAGGTGGCGTCGATGTGGCGCTCCCAGGCGATCATGTCCTCGATCGAGCAGGCGAGCCCGGCGTCCCCGGTCCAGATGACGTTATTGACGGCGGGGCGGAACCCGCTCTCCACCGTGCCCTCGTAGCCGACCGTGCCGCCCGGCACGTTGGCCGTATCGGCGCCGAGGCGCGCACGCGGCATGCCGGCGGGCACCAGGATGCGCTCGCGCAGGAGTTCCGCGTAGTCCCGCCCGGCACGGTCCTGCAGGATGTCGGAGAGGATGCGGAAATTCTGGTTGCAGTAGGAGTAGCGGGTGCCCGGGGTGAATTGCAGGCTGCTGGTGCGGGCGATCAGGCGGCGTGCATCGGCATCGGTGAAGCGGCCCTCGATCGGGGCGCCGCACAGCATTGCGGTTGCCCAATAGTCGCGCAGGCCGGACTGGTTGTGTGCGAGACGCAGCGCATCCGGTGCCACGCCTTTGAGCAGCGGCATCATGCGGCGCACGTCACCATCGAGCGCCGTGGGGTCGGGGAACTGGTCGAGCATGAGGGCGCAGGTGAACTGCTTGGTGATGGAGCAGACCAGCGTCATCGTCTCGGCCGTGAAGGGAATACGGCGCTCGGCATCCGCCCAGCCCCAGTGATGCTCCGCCAGCACCTCGCCGGCACGCAGCACGGCGATGGCGCCGCCTGGCCCGACATGGCGGCGGGGGACGTCGGCGATCGCGGTTTCGAAGGCAGCCGGGATATGTGTGCTCATGGCCGGAGCCTAGGCCCAACCGGGCGGCCGTGGGAAGCCAGGGCGGGCGGCTGCCGCCTACAACCAGGCGCGGATCGCGGCGGCGGCTCTCTCAGGCTGCCGCTGTCTGCGGCTGGTTGGTGAAGGAGGCTTGGTCAGGGGGCTTTCGGTCAAGGCTGGAGTGGGGTCGTCTGGAATATTAGAAGCCGAAGTAGCGGCCGATCGAGGCGCGGGCATCGGCGACAGTGTCATAGGCGCGGAGGCAGACCTCCTCGTATTTCACTGTTCACCAAAGCCACCCCTTCCTGCTGGCCTCAACGCCTGCCTTGCCCATCGAAATCCTGCCGGCACCCGCCTGCATATCGGCCGTGCCTTGCGCGAGGAGGCGACGACGGCGGAAATCCTGCAAACACGCTTGATGACCGCCCACCTCGGTTTCACGCCTGTGTCATTGGCGTACCGATGCGCGTGGAGGCAGTGGAGGGGATGAAGGCATGGCCATTGATATCAGCTTCGTCGGCAGAGGCAGGGACCGGCTCGGTGAGGGCGCGCTGTGGGACCCGCTGGAACAGGCGTTCTACTGGGTGGATATCAACGCCCCCTGCATCCAGCGCTACGAACCGGCGACCCACCGCTTCCGCCGCTTCGCGATGCCCGATCTGGTCGGCAGCGTTGGCCTGGCCGCGCCGGGGACGCTGCTGGTGGCGCTGCGGCACGGCTTCCACATCTTCGATATCGCGACCTCCGCGCTGCGCCCGCTGGCGCTTCCCGAGGACGGCAACCTCGGCGTGCGCTTCAACGACGGCAAGATGGATCGCCAGGGCCGCTATTTGTGCGGCACGATGGATTTCCACCCCGAGGATAAGCCGGCGCTGGGCAAGCTCTACCGCCTCGATGCGAACCTCTCCTGCCACGTGCTGGAGACCGGGGTGGGCGTGTCCAATGCGCTGTGCTTCAGCACCGCCGGCTCCACGCTCTATTTCGCCGACAGCATGCAGGGCGTGCTGTGGGCCTACGACTACGACACGGCGACCGGCAGGCCGAGCAGCCGCCGGGTGTTGGCGGATACCCGCGCCCTGACCGGCTCGGCCCCCGATGGCGCGACGGTGGACGCGGCGGGGAATATTTGGGTGGCGCTGGTGCATGGGAGTGCCATCGGCTGCTTCAGCCCGGCCGGTGAACTGCTCCAGCGGATCGAACTGCCGATCCCGTTCCCGACCTGCCCGGCCTTCGGCGGACCGGGGCTCGAGACGCTGTATTGCACGGCGATCTCCAATTCCGGCCGTCTGACCACCGACAACCGCGACGCCGGGCGGCTGATGCGCATCACCGGAATCGGCGCCCGCGGCCTGCCCGAGACCCGCTTCCGTCTCGGCGTGCCGGCCTGAGCTGCGCCTGCTACCCCCGCCAGGGGGTGGCGGCCACGGCGGCTGGCGCTAAAGTGGCTTCCAATGCAGACGGCCGGCTCGCTCCGTGCCAGCAAGGGGAACGCAACACCATGAAAATCACCCGCATCGAGGCCTTCCAGATCGAATGGGCGAAGGGAGACGCGCCGGAGAAGCGCGGCGCCTTCCTGCGGGTGCACACCGATGCCGGGTTCGTCGGCATCGGCGAGGCCTCGCCGATGCAGGGCGGGCTCGCCTCGCTGGTGATCCTCAAGCACCATATCGAGGCCGCCATCATCGGCCAGGACCCGCTCGACCACGCCGTCATCCATGATCGGCTGCTGCATCGCCTGGTGAAGCTCGGGCCGGAGGGCGCCCTCGGCGGTGCGCTGGCGGCACTCGACATCGCGTTGTGGGACCTCAAGGGCAAGCTGCTCGGCCAGCCCGTCTACAAGCTGCTGGGCGGCGCCTGGCGCACCGAACTGCCGTTCTACGCCTCGATCGGCGGCAATGGCGCCCGCACGATCGACGAGGTGCTGCGCGTCGTCGAGGCGCGGCTGAAGGACAAGCCCGCCGCGATCAAGATCCGCTTCGATAATGATCGCACGGTGCCCGATGCCGATATCCCCGGTGACATCGCCAAGGCCCGCGCGGTGCGCAAGCTGGTCGGCGACGGGTTCCCGCTGGCCTTCGACGCCAATAACGGCTGCACCGCCGGCGGCGCCATCCGGCTCGGCCGGGCGCTGGAGGACCTCGGCTTCTGGTGGTTCGAGGAGCCGGTGCAGCACTACCATATCCGTGAAATGGGCGAGGTTGCCCGCAAGCTCGACATCACTGTGTCTGCCGGCGAGCAGACCTACACGCTGGCCGGGCTGCGCGACCTCATCGAGGCGGGGGTGACGATGGTGCAGCCGGACATCGTCAAGATGGGCGGCATCACCGGCCTCATGCGCTGCGCCGCGCTGTGCCAGGCCCACGGGGTGGAACTGGTGCCGCACCAGACCCAGCCGACCATCGGCCACATGGCCAACATGCACGTGGTGGCCGCCCAGTTGCAGGCAACCAAGCCGATCGAGCTGGACGACCCCTCGAACCGCCGCCACGCGGTGTTCGTCGTGCCGCCGCGCCCGGTCGAGGGGCTGTTCCATGTGCCCACCACGCCCGGAATCGGTCTCGAGCTCATCGAGGCGGAAATCGCCGCGCGGCGTCTCGAGATCGGCTGATGCGCACCACCCGCCGCCGCCTGCTGGGCACCGGTCTGGCCGCCAGTTTGCCTATCACAGCCGGGGCGCTGCCCGCTTTCGCCAGCGCCAGCGACAATATCATCCGCTTCGGTCTCTCGGTCGAGAAACCCGCCTCGCTCGACCCCGCCTTCGGCATCCAGGGCGCTGACAACACCGTCACCCGCCAGATCTTCGACGCCTTCATTGATCCGCCCTACGGCACCTTCAACCTCGATCCCAAGGGGATGATCGGCGAGGCCGTCGAGGCCTGGGAAATGGCGGCGGACAGCCGCAGCGTCACCCTCAAGCTGCGCGAGGGGATGCTGTTTCACAAAGGCTACGGCGAGGTGACGGCCGACGACGCCAAATTCACCTTCGATCGTCTGCGTGACCCCGCCGGCGGCTCGCAGTACCGCGTGTTCTACGCGGGCGTCGAGGATATCACGGTGCTCGACAAGTACCGGATCCGCATCACCCTCAAGCGGCCGGACCCGACCTTCTACGCCACCTCGCTGATCGCCCGCGGCGCCATGCTGGTCAGCCGCAAGGCGGTCGAGGCGCTCGGCCAGGGCTTCCGCCGCACCCCCGTCGGCAGCGGACCCTTCGAGTTCGTCAGCTACGACAATGAGCGCGGCGTGGTGCTGAAGCCCTTCGCCGACTACCACGGCCAGAAGCCGCAGGTCGCCGGCATCGAGTTTCGCTACGTGCCGGATTCCACCGCCCGGACGCTGGGCTTCCTCAAGGGTCAGCTTGATCTCATCGAGGGCATCCGCCTGCCTGGATGGCTCGACGAGGTGCGCGGCCAGGCGCCCAAGGCGCAGTTCGATTTCACCCGCCCGGGCAGCCAGAACATCATCGCCTTCAATCTCACCCGCAAACCCTTCGACGACATCAGGGTGCGCCGCGCCATCCGCTTCGCCATCGACCGCAAGGTGTTCCAGCAGGCCTATGGCGAGCTCTACGGCGATATCTGGGCGATCAACCCGCCCGAATATCCCGGAGCCTTCCAGAAGGGCCAACTGCCCGGGGACCTCCAGTACGACTACAACCCGACGAAAGCGAAGCAGCTGCTCGCCGAGGCCGGCTACCCCAAGGGCCTGAGCTTCGAGACCTATATCTCGCAGCGCGAGGACTACCAGGCCGTGATGATCATGATCCAGGAGATGCTGCGCGCGGTCGGCATCGACATGCAACTGCGCACGGTGGATCACACCGCCTACCACACCGATAATCTGCGCGATCAGAACATCTTCGGCATGAACTCCGAGACCACCGCGCCGGTCGGCACCTCGCTGCTGCAAACCTATTTCTCCAGCGCCAACGAGGTCCGCAAGGACGGCAAGGGCGGCCGCAACTACAGCCATTACGGCGCCGCGATGCCGGGGATCGACGCCGAGTTGGCCCGCATTCTCGACGAGCCGGACCTCGTCCGCCGCCAAGCCCTCACCCGCGAGGCGGAGGTGAAGATCCTCGGCGACTTACCGGCCTTCAACGCGCTGTCGCTGCACTGGGTGTTCGCCCGCAACCCGCGGCTCGACCTCGGCTACAAGATCAACGCCAGCTACGCCTATTTCACCCTCGCCCGCGCCCGCTTCGTGCCCTGAATGCGCGCCTACGTCGCCAACCGCGCGATCGATGCCGCGCTGACGGTGTGGCTGGTGCTGACCCTGGTGTTCTTCGCCATGCGGGTGTTGCCCGGCGACCCCGCGATCGCCGCGTTGGGGGATCAAGCGAGCAGCGATCAGCTCGACGCGTTCCGCGCCTTGATGGGGCTCAACGATCCGCTGGGGGTGCAGTATCTGCGCTTCCTGTGGGAGATGCTGCGGCTGGACTTCGGCCAGTCCTTCCGCACCACCGAGCCGATCGGCGGGCTGCTCGCCGCGGCCCTGCCGTTCACGCTGGAACTCGCGACCGCGGCGCTGCTGGTGGGCGCTGCGATCGGGGTGCCGGCCGGGGTGGTGGCGGCGACCCAACGCGGCAAGGCGGCGGATTATGTCGCCCGGGTGCTGTCGCTGATCGGGCTGTGCATGCCGGAGTTCTATCTCGGCGCCCTGCTGCTGATCGTCTTCGCCCTGCGGCTCGACCTGTTCCCGATAATGGGCGGCGGCGGCGCGCCGCTCGACCGGCTGCACCATCTCGTGCTGCCGGCGCTGACGCTGGGGCTGGTGATGGCCGCCTTCACCGCGCGGCTCACCCGCTCCTCGCTGCTCGAGGTGCTGAAGCGCGATTTCATCCGCACCGCACGCGCCACCGGCATCGCCGAACGCTCGGTGATCTGGCACAGCGCGCTGCGCAACGCGCTGATCCCGGTGGTGACCGGCTTCGGCCTCTACATCCTCACCATGCTCTCGGGCTCGATCTCCATCGAGCTGGTGTTCGCCCGGCCCGGCCTCGGCACCATGCTGGTGAGCGGCATCCTCGCGCGGGACTATCCGGTGGTGCAGGCGGGGCTGGTGGTGTTCGCCTTCTTCGTCGTCGCGGTGAACCTGACGATGGACCTGCTTTACGCGGTGATCGACCCGCGCATCCGCACCGGCAACGCCTGATGCGCCATCCCGCCACCATCGCCTGCATGGCGATCTGCGCCATCTTCATCACCATCGCCGCGCTGGGGCCGCTGATCCTGCCGCAGGACCCGCTGGCGCAGAGTTTTATCAGTCGCCTCAAGCCACCCTCGGCGGCACACTGGTTCGGCACCGACCGCTACGGGCGCGATGTGTTCGCCCGCGTGCTGCTGGGAACGCGATGGTCTCTGCTGCTCGGCCTCGCCGCGCCCCTGATCGCCGGCGTGTTCGGCACCCTGATCGGCGCCGCCGCCGGCTTCTACGGCGGCTGGTTCGACCGTATCGCCGGGCGGCTGGCCGACCTGCTGATGGCCTTCCCCTCGCTGCTGCTGGGAATCCTGCTCGCCGCCGCCTTGGGGCCGGGCTTCGGCAATCTGATCGCCGCGGTGTCCTTCGCCTTCCTGCCGCGCTTCATCCGCGTCGCCCGCGCGGCCACGCTGTCGGTGCGCGAGCAACTCTACATCGAGGCGGCCTTCGCGGTGGGCGAGCGGCCGATCCGCATCGTGCTGCGCCATGTGCTGCCCAATATCGCCGGCCCGATGATCGTGGTCGCGACGCTGTGGATCGCCACCGCCATCCGCATCGAGGCCACCTTGTCCTTCATCGGCCTCGGCGTGCAGCCGCCGCAGCCCTCCTGGGGCAACATCATCCGCGACGGGCTGACCAACATCCTCGGCTCGCCCTGGCCGGTGGTGACCACGGGCCTCACCCTCACGCTCTGCGTGCTGGCCTTCAACATCGTCGGCGACGCCCTCAGGGATGCGATCGATCCGGACTACCGGGAGTAGCGGGTGAAGAGCGATAATCTACGTGGCGCCATGGCGATACTGGGCGCGGTGGGGCTGTTCATCATCAATGATGCGATGATCAAGCTCGCCAGCGAGGGCCTGCCGGCCGCACAGACCATCGGGGTGCGCGGGGTATTCGCCACCATCTGGGTCATCCTCGCCATGCTCGCCTCCGGCCTGCGCGGCCAGGCGCATCTCGCCTTCGAGCGGCGCACCGCCGGGCGCGCGGTGCTCGATGTCGCCAGCACCTTCGCCTACCTCATCTCGCTGTTCCATATGCCGATCTCGCTCGCCATTGCCATCGGCCAGACCGCGCCGCTGATGATGCTGATGCTCTCGGTGATCTTCCTGCGCGAGGTGGTGCCGTGGCGGCGCTGGGCGGCGATGCTGGTGGGGTTCGCCGCGGTGCTGCTGGTGGTGCGGCCGGGGTCGGAGGGGTTCAACGAATGGGCCGCGCTCGGCCTGGCCGCCACCTTGTTCAGTGCCGTCCGCGATATCTACACCCGCGTGGTGCCGCAGCGCGTTCCCTCACTGATCATCACGCTGGCGACCGCCGTGGCGGTGACGGTAACCGGCCTCGCCATCACCGCGGTGGCGGGCTGGCAGCCCATGGCGGCCGCGCAATGGGGGCTGCTGTTCGGCGCCTCGCTCTTCCTCGCCGGGGCCTATCACCTGATGATCGTCGCGATGCGGCTCGGCGAGGTCTCCTTCGTCGGCGGCTTCCGCTACGCCTCGCTGCCCGCCGGCGCGCTGGTCGGCTGGGTGGTCTGGGGTCAGCTGCTCGATACGGTAGCGGTCGCGGGGATGGCGAACATCGTAGCCGCCGGGCTGTACCTGTTCCGCACCGGCCGGGCGCCGCAGCCCACCCTGCGCCAAGCCGCGCGATAGCGGCCAGGGCGGCAGGCGGAGCAGTGCATGGCGCCGGCGGTCGGAGATGTCGGACGGGACTGAAGATCAGGGGCGCGGAGATCAATGAAATCCTCGCCACTCCAAATGCATGCGCAAAGTCAGGGTGCCCCCTACATCAACTGGAACAACTGCCCCTTGAGATATGCGCTCTCCGGTAGCAGCGGATGCACGGGGTGATCCGGCCCGGCGCCGGCGGTGAGCAGGATGCGCCCTTCCCGCCGCGCCCGTGTGATCCCCTCCGCAATATTGGCGGCGAACAAATCAAGCGGCGCGTGATGGCTGCACGAGGCGGCGAACAGGAAGCCGCCGCGCGCCACCAGGGGCGCGGCGAGGCGGGCCATGCGGCCATAGGCGCGCAGCCCCGCCTCGCGGTCCTTCTTGGATTTGGCGAAGGCCGGCGGGTCGACGATGACAATGTCGAATGTCTCGCCCCGCTCGCCGAGCTCGGCCATCACGTCGAACGCATCGCCACGGATGGTGTCCACCCGCCCGGCGAGCCCGTTCACCGCAGCGGTTTCCACGGCATGGGCCAAAGCGGGCGCGCTGCTGTCCACCAGCGTCACCGCTTTGGCGCCGGCGGCAGCGCATTGCAGGCCGAAGGCGCCGACGTGGCAGAACACGTCCAGCACCCGCGCGCCCTTGCACAGCGCGGCGACGGCGGCGCGGTTGCGGCGCTGGTCGAAGAACCAGCCGGTTTTCTGACCCCCCATCGGGTCGATCGAGAAGCGCACGCCGCCCTCCTCGACCACCGCGGTGGCGTCCGTGCCGTGCAACAGGGCGATGCTCTCGGGCAACCCCTCATGCGCTCGTACCGGGCTGTCATTGCGCGCCACCACCGCGCGCAGACCGAGCGCACTCACCAGGGCCGCGGTGATCTCGGGCAGCAGCCGGTCCATCCCCGCGGTATTGGCCTGCACCACCGCGACGTCGTGGTAGCGATCGATGATCAGGCCGGGCAGCCGGTCGGCCTCGGCGTGCACCAGGCGGTGATAGGTGCCGAGGCCGAGGCGCTGGCGAAGCGCGATGGCGTCCTCGATGCGCGTCCGCACCCAGCGCCCATCGATCACCGCCGCCGGATCGCGGTCCAGCAGACGGGCGGCGATCAGGCTGTGGGCATTGAACATGTAGGTGCCGAAGCGCCAGCCCTCCGGGCTTTCCAGCCTTACAGGCAAGCCCTTGGGGAGATTGCGATACTCCGGCGACATGCGGATTTCATTGCTGAACGCCCAGGGATGCCCGGTCTTGAGGCGGCGCTCGAAGCCGGGGTTGAGGCGGATGAGGGGTCTGTCGGTCATGATCGCGATGCCAGTGCCACGCCGGTGAGGGTCATGCCAAGGGCGATGATCTGGCGCGGCCCCAGCGGCTCGCCC
>JAPLOH010000108.1 GCA_026400845.1 Alphaproteobacteria bacterium | reverse complement strand
CGCCGACGCCGTGGGCGACGCCGATTTTTGCGTTCGCCACCTGGCGTTCGCCGGCCTCGCCGCGCAGTTGCCGAACCGCCTCGATCAGCAGCAACAGGCCGAGGGCGCCAGGGTGATTGTAGGAGAGGCCGCCGCCGGAGGTCATGGAGGGCAGCTTGCCGCCGGGGCGGAGATGGCCCTCGGCGACGAAGGGGCCGCCTTCGCCCTTCTTGCAGAAGCCGAGGTCTTCCAGGGCCAGGAGCACGGTGATGGTGAAGCTGTCATAGGGCTGAAAGATGTCCACGTCCGCGGCCGTGATGCCAGCCATGGCGAAGGCCTCGGGGCCGGATTTTGCGCCGGCGGAAACCGTCAGGTCCGGCATCTGGCTGATGTGCCAATGGGTGTGGCTTTCGGCGGCGCCGAGGATGCGGATTGGCGGTTTCGCCGCGTCGCGCGCCCGGCCCGCCGTGGTGACGATGACGGCGCCGCCGCCGTCAGTGACCAGGCAGATGTCGTTGCGATGCAGCGGCTCGGCGATCGGGCGGGCGTTGAGGACGTCGTCGATGCTGAGGGGGTCGCGGCTCCAGGCCTTGGGGTTCTTCTGCGCCCAGAGGCGGGCGGCGACGGCGATTTCAGCCAGGTGGGCGCGGGTGGTGCCGAACTGGTGCATGTGGCGGGCGGCGATCATGGCGTAGCGGCCGATCGGGCTGGGCAGGCCGTACGGCACTTCGAGCTGGTGCATAATCGGCACGCCCATCACCGGGGGGGAGCCGGACAGCGAGCGGGCACGGCGGCTGCGCTGGCGCGAGGCATAGGCGATCAGGGCGACCTCGCAAAAGCCGGCGCGGATGGCGGCCATGGCATGATGCACCTGCGCCTCGAAGGCGGCGCCGCCGAGGTCGGAGGAATCGGAGAAGCGCGGTTGGATGCCAAGGTATTCGGCGACCTGCACGCTGCCTTCCTCGCCCATGTAGTTGACGAACAGGCCATCGATGTCGCGGCGCTTCAGGCCGGCCTCGGCGAGGGCTTCGCGGGTTGCCTTGGCGACCATCGACAGCTCGTTCTCACCAGCGACCTCGCCCAACGCGGTTTCGGCCACGCCGGTGATGTAAAGCGCGTCGGTCATGATGCCGCCTTCATGGTTTCGCGTTCGCGGGCCAGTTGCGAGCGACGGATTTTTCCCGACTGATCGCGCGGCAGAGCCGGCATGAACTCGTAGGTTTCGGGCAGTTTGTAGGCGGTCAGGCGGTCGCGCATCCAGTGGCGCAATGCCGGTTCGTCTACCGTGCAGCCTGGCCGTGGTTCAACGATGGCGTGCACCGACTTGCCGAGGTCTTCGTGCGGGATGCCGACCACCGCGGCGTCGGCGACGTCGGGGTGCTCGGTGAGCGCCGCCTCGACCTCGGCCGGATAGATGTTGGCACCGCCGCGGATGATCAGATCGACGCGCCGGTCGGACAGAAAAAGGTAGCCATCGGCATCGACGTGGCCGAGGTCGCCGACGCTGATGAAGCCGTCCGGCGTGGTCTTCGTCGGTGGCGAACCAATGTAGTAGTAAGTGGGCGCCGGGTGGGTGGCGGGGCGGAAGAAGATCTCGCCCACCTCGCCGGTCGGGACTTCGTTGAAGGCCTCGTCAAGGATTTTCAGTTCCGCGCCGGCCGGTCGGCCGACGCTGCCGGGGTGGCGCAGCCACTCGTCGCCGCGGATGATGCAGGCGCCGGCGGCCTCGCTGGAGCCGAACGCCTCGACCACTTTCTCCGGTGCCGTGAGCGCGATCCAAGTGCGCTTGAGCCAGGGCGGGCATGGGGCGGCTGTCACGAAGATGGACTCGATGCTGGAGAAGTCGCGCGTATCGATGGCGGGCAGGCGAACGATACGCATCATCATAGTGGGGGCCAGGAAGCCGAACTGGACCCCGTGGCGCTCGATCAGATCCATGGCGCGTGCCGCATCGAAGCGCTCCATCACGACGATGTGGTGCTCGTCGAAGATGCCGTAATGCGACCAGGAGAAGGGCGAATTGTGGTACAGCGGGCCGGCGACCAATTGGACCTGACCCGGCCGCATGCCCACGCCGGTGCCTAGCAGCGCGTCGCCCACCTGCCGCGCCCAGGGCTTGGGATCAACGATGATCTTGGAGCGCCCGGTGGAGCCGCCGGACCCGATTGCCTTGCCGGGATGCGCCGTGACGTCCGGCAGGGCTGTGTCGTCGAATGGGGCTGTGTCGTCGAACGGGGCTGTCTCGTCGAACGGGCCGGCATCGCGCAAGGCGGTGATATCGGCCTTGCCCAGATCGGCGTCGTCGCGGTCGGCGATCACCAGCTTCCTGTCGACGAGACCGGTGATGCCGCGGAACTCGATGTCCGGCATGCGCGGGCTCAGCGGCAGGGTGCAAGCGCCGAGTTTCCAGGCGCCATAGGCGGCGGCGTAATGTTCGAGGCTGTTGTAGATGCCGATGCACAGCATCGTCGTGCCATCGACGCCGCGTGAGGCCAACAGGCGTGCGGCGCGGTTCGACCAGCGTTCGAGCTGGGCGTAGGTCAGCGTGTCCTCGGTGCCGTCCTGCTTAGCCAGGGTGATCACCGTGGCATCGGGCCTCGCCGCGGCCAAGTCGGACAGACGGGAACCGAACGACACCGTGCGCGGCTCACTCACCCGACATGGCCTTCATCGTTTCGCGCTCGCGTGCCAGTGGCGAGCGGCGGTTCTTGCTTGGTGTCATGGGACTCGGTCACGGGATGGCCACCTTAGCCGTCTGCGGTGCATGATAGCCGGCCAACCTGGCGTCCGACAACGGCGAAACTCCGGGCAGGATGCCGGAGCCTGGCCGATTTGCGGAGGATCCCCTTCACCGGTCGCCTGACCTCTCCGATGTCGCGGCGGCGCAGCGTCAGGCCTTGCGGAGCCCCCAGAAGAACGGTGCATAGGCGTCCGTCACCTCGGTTATCGACCGGCGATAGGCGGTGGGGGAGATATACTCGCCGAGCGGGATGTAGGGCACCGAGGCGAAGGCCTGCTGCTCGATTTCCGCGCCGATTCGAAGCTGCGCCTGCGCATCCGAGGCGAACACCCAGGCCCGCCGCAACTCCTCCATGCGCGGATCGGTCGGCCAACCCGCCCAGGACGGGCGGCCGTCGGAGCGCAGGCCGAGATGGGCGGCCGGGCTCATGTATTCGGCGCCGGCCGCTGTGGTGTGGAACAGGCTCCAGCCGCCCTTCTCCACCGGCTCCTGCGAGGCACGCCGCTGCACCAGGGTTCCCCAATCGGTCTCCACCAGTTCGAAATTCAGTTCGAGCTTCTTCAGCAGGTCGACCGTCACCATGCTCAGTGCGTGCAGCACGCTGCTGTCGGTGGCGGCGAGGAAGACGATCTTCTGGCCGCGATACCCGGCCTCGGCGAACATCCGCTTGGCGCGGGCGACGTCGCCGAACATGGCGGCGTTCCCCGTGCCGCTCGACATCGGCGTGCCGCAAGGGAAGAACGACTTGCACTCGCTGTAGTAGTCCGCATTGCCGATCGAGGCCTGCAGGTAGGGTGCTTGCTGGACGGCGGCGAGCAGGGCGCGGCGCATCGGCGCGGTATCGAAGGGCGGGTGCAGGTGATTGAAGCGCAGGATGGCGGGGTTGCCGGCCTTGCCGAAGGTGGCGACCGCGATATCGCGGTTCTTCAGGGCCAGCGGCAACAGATCGAACGGCGCGCCCTCGAGCCAGTCCACCTCGCCCTTCTGCAGCGCCGCCATGGCCGTGCTGGCATCGGGGATGGTGTGCCATTCCACCCGATCGACGTTCATGCGCTTGCCGCCGGCGGTCCCGCTCGGCGGCTCGGCGCGCGGAACGTAGCCCTCGAACTTGGCATAGGCGGCGCGGCTGCCCTGCACCCATTCCCCGGGCAGGAACCGCAGCGGGCCCGAGCCGACGGCCTCGGTGATCCGCGTGTTGGGGTCGATCGTTGCGAGGCGTTCGGGCATCATGAACGGCACCGGCGCCGAGAGCTTGCCGAGCGCGTCCGCCAGCATCGGGAAGGGCGATTTCATTCGGAAAACGATGGTCTGGTCGTCGGGTGCCGCGAGTTCGTTGGTCATGCTGATCAGCAACTGCCCGAGCCCGTCGCGCGCCGCCCAGCGGCGGATCGAGGCCACGCAGTCCCGCGCCCGTACCGGCTGGTTGTCGTGGAACTTCAGCCCCTCGCGCAGCCGGATCGTCCAGGTCAACTGGTCGGCGCTGATCTCGTGTCCCTGCGCCATCTGCGGCCGGGTTCGATACTGCGCGTCGGTACCGTAGAGCGTGTCGTAGACGTTGTAGCCGTGGTTGCGCACGACATAGGCCGTGGTCCAGATCGGATCGAGGCCGTTGAGGTCGTTGCCGGGGACGAATTTCACCACGCTCGCCGACTGGGCGATGGCAGGGGTGGCGAGGGCGGCAGCGGCGGTGACGAGCAGGCTGCGTCGGGCGATGGCCATGGCACGGCTCCTCAGGGTCAGGTGAACGGGTTCTCCACGCGTGGCCAGTACGGCCGGGTGATCTTGGTGTAGGGCAAATTGGCAAACTCGGCGCCGACCGTGCCGGGGGCGGCGATGTAGCGCACGGCGGACGAGATCGGGGCGAAGCCGGCGTAGAAATGCTGCATCGACTTCACCACGACCATGCGCTTGTCGGCCAAGGTGCAGCCAAGGCCGGTAAAGGCATCGGGGGAGAACACCTGCTGACGCAGGCTGGTCAGGATGATGTCGATGCCGGCGGCATGGACCCAGGCGCTGCGGCCATACTGCGCCCGCCCACCCGACAGCCCACCCTGCGTATGGTTCTCGACGATATTGCGCACGGTCACCCGCAGGTCGATCGGCAGGCCCGAGACCGGGCCGCACTTGCCGCCGATGCGAAGGTCGAACGTCGCGCCGACGCCGGCCTCGGCGCAGAAGGAAACCGCGACCGGGTCCCATATGCAGCCGATCGCGGCGCCGGTCACGCCGCGCTCGACCAGGCGGCGCAGCACCACGGTGCTGTCCGACGGTGCGCCGCCGCCGGCATTATCGGCCACGTCGCCCAGTGTGACCGGGCCCTGCGGCGCGGCCAGCGCGAAATCGATCGCCTGGTCGATCGTATCGTGCGGTGTCAGCGTCCGCTCGCGCATCTCCCAGATCTCGCCGGCCAGCTTGGCCGCCAGCGCGCGGGCCTTGGCGATGTCGCCATCGGCGACCACGACGAACTTGGCGCCGACCTCCGCCACGTCCGACCATGGGAAGCCGTGCCCGAAGGAGACCGAGAGAATGCCGTCCTTGCCTTCGAGCGCGGCCATGCGATCGACGAAGCCGCGCACCGGCTCCACCGGGGTGCGCCACATGCCGATCATGTGGCAGTCATGCAGTGCCACGACGGGATGGATCTCGCCACGGGCGGTGCGGGTGACGAGCGTATAGACCTCCTCGGCCCGCTCGGCGCCGTCGATGTGCGGATATTCCTTGAAGATAACCGGAATGGCGTTGTCGCAGATGGCGTCGGTAAGATGGCAATGCAGGTCGAGTTCGACGCCCACCGCCACGCCCGGCCCGACAATGGCGCGCACCCGGGCCAGGACGTCGCCCTCGCAGTCGTCATAGCCCTCGGCGACCATGGCGCCGTGCAGGAACAGCATCACCCCATCGAGCGGCAGCGCGGCGCGCAGATCGTCGAGCAGCATGTCACGAAATTCCTCGTAGACATGCTTGACGATTGCCGCCGAGGGCTCGGTGGTGGCGCAGATACTCTCGACAATCTCGTGCCCGTCACGCTCTGCGTTGCGCCGCCACACGATGAGCGGCACGTTGGCGCCACCTGCCCGGGCACGGCTGCCATCAGTGCGGTAGAACGGCTTGTCGATAACGAAGGCGTTGCGCCCGGTCGGGATGGGGGACCAAGTATTGGTTTCCGTCAAGTACGACGCGATGAACAACTTCATCCAGCATCTCCTGGGCCCGCGGGCACATCCGCGATGCCATCCACCATGACCGAGGACGTGCGCGCTGGCAAGTGAAGTTGATCCGGTTTGGTGGAGCCATCCAAGCCGTCCCCGGAGTTTCACCCGATGCCCAAATCTCGCCCACCGTATTCTGCCGAGTTTCGCCGTCAGATGATTGATCTGGTTCGCGCCGGTTGCGATCCTGAGGATGTTGCCCGGGAATTTGAACCGAGTGGGCAGTCGCTCCGCAATTAGGTTGCCCGTGCCGACCGAAAAGAAGGGCTTCGGGAGGGGAAGAGCGTTGCGGGACGCTCCGTGAGCGCAATGGGCTCATCCGCTTGCGGCAAGAGAACAAGCAGTTGCGGTTGGCGCGCGACATACTCTCTCGAGCCGCAGCCTGGTTCGCTCGCGAGACCGGCGCGGTGCGGTCCGGGTCTTCGAATTCATGAGCGGCAACCGGGCCATTTTCCCGATTGCGACGATGGCAGGTGTGCTCGGCGTGTCGGAAGCTGGCTACCATGCCTGGCGCGGGCGCCC
The DNA here is from genome assembly GCA_026400845.1 of Alphaproteobacteria bacterium. Classification (GTDB taxonomy): domain Bacteria; phylum Pseudomonadota; class Alphaproteobacteria; order Acetobacterales; family Acetobacteraceae; genus CAIYPH01. Next base: position 19,506 of record JAPLOH010000108.1, on the reverse strand, counting down.
GCCATCGGCGCATGCGCGCGCCGACGCGGCGCTGCTGAAGCGGGTGCGAACGGTGCATGCCGCATTGCGTTCTGGCGGTCAGCACCACGGGCGTAAGCGCATTGCGCGGCTGATGCGGGCGACCCGGCTGGCTGGTGCCACCCGCCGGCGCCGTGGGATGACGACCACTCGGCGAGCCAAGGGCGCACGGCCGGCGTCCGACCTGGTCGACCGCAATTTCGTGGCGTCGCAGCCGAACCATCTGCGCGCCGAACTGGTTTTGGACGCCCTTGAGATGGCGATCGGCCAGCGCCGTCCGGGCAACGTCATCAACCACGGCGATCAGGGCAGCCAGTATACGTTACTCGCGTTCGGCAAGCGCTACCGGGAAGCTGGAGTGCGCCCTTCCATGGGCTCGGTCGGCGACGCCTACGACAACGCCATGCGCGAGAGCTTTTTCACAACCCTCGAATGCGAACTGCCGGAACGCCGCCGCTTCGCCTCCCAGGTCGAAGCCAGGATAGCCTGCTTCAGCTTCATCGAGGACTGGTACAATCCGTTCCGGCTGCATTCATCCCTGGGCGATCGCTCGCCAATGGCATACGAAGCGGCCACGGACACCGTCACAACGGAAACGTAATCACCCAAGCCTCCCAACACTCCACCAAAACGGGGCAGCTTCAACTTCACCTGCTTGCTTTCTACTCGCGCGCGTGTATTTTCCACGCGCTTCCGATAGGCTGGAGAGATGGCCGAGCGGCTTAAGGCGCACGCTTGGAAAGCGTGTGTGCGTTAACGCGTACCGTGGGTTCGAATCCCACTCTCTCCGCCAGTTCATTTTCGAGTCGCACTCTCCGGCCAGGCCGATAGCGCCCAGAGGCGCAGGTTTCCTGCGGTTTTCCGGGATAACCTGTTGACCGGCTTGACGGCTGTGAGGCTGAAAATCGCTCTCCGAGGGCGGATTCTCTCCGGACCTGTGGACTGCCGTGATCCACTACAGTGCAAAATTTCTATAGTTTTCAATTATATAAACCTGATGACCGTCTGATGGATTCGGCGGCCGTTTTCGGTCGGTTGGCACAGGGCGCAAATAGTCCATGCCTCACGCTAATGCCGCAGAGCACGCGCCCAGAGGGCCATCGGCCCAGTTGCAATAGAGCGCACCGCTCGGGCCGCAGTTCATAGCGCCGACCAACAGCCGTCCCTCGCGATCGCGAGCATACATCGTTGAGGCGGATTCTGGAATCGCCGGCTTCGATGTGCGTGACCAGCGGAAGATTGCTGTTATCGCTATCGAGACAGGAAACGCCCGAGGCCCGGGCGGCAAGGATGTGCCGGCACAGGCCCAAAGCGAGGCAGCTGACCGGCTCCGGCATGGCGAAGACCGTGCTGGCCACGCGTGCCGGGTCGAAACGGTTGGCCGACAGCGGACAAATGCCCATCCACCAAACTACCTGTTCGCGGTCCCACCAGACGGGTCCCTCGTCGAGCTCTGCTGCAATCGGCCGGACGCGGGAAATCTCCAAGGGCTACCACCTCCTGGTCTGGTCGAGCACGTCGAGTTGGGTCTGCAGGGCGCGGGTCTGACGGGCCGCATCTTCGCCTTCGACGATGTCAGGCGTGAGCGTCGGCGCCGCGCCGTCCCGCGCGGTCCAGCCGAGGACGCGCTCGGTCGTGGCGATGTCCCAGCGCATGCCTGGGTTGTTGCTCATCAGGTTGAGCACGGCGAAGCCGATGCCTTCGGCGGCCACGCTGCGCTCCATGGCCGCGCACAGGTCCCGGTCGGAAAGCCACATGAGCTGACCCCAGCTACCCCAGCCCATATGCGGGCCCGGCTGGTTTTCGCCGCGCTGGCAATACCCAATGCGGAAGCAGATGACCGAGAGACCCCAGCGGTCGTGATAGGACCGGCCGAGACGCTCGCCGACCAGCTTCGACACTCCGTAGGCATTCACGGGCCTTGGCTCAACGTCGGTGGTCAGCGAGAATTCCTCAAAGCGATGGCCGGCGACCGTCCAGTTGGAGCTCGCGAAAACGAGCCGCTTGGCGCCCTGACGGGCGGCGGCCTCGTAGACGTTGAGGCAGAGGTCGAGGTTGTACTGCTGCATGTCGGCCCAACTCGTGCGCGGCGAGGGCCGGCCGGCGAGATGAATGACTGCGTCCACACCGGCAAACGCCCGAACCCAGGCATCGTCCCAGACGGACAGGTCAGCCTGTTGGATCGCGGGGTCACCGCCACTGTCGACGTCGAGCAGGCGTAGGGTCCAGCCGAGGGAAGTGAAATGAGTGCGCAGTTTGCTGCCGATATTTCCGCCGGCACCGGTGATGAGGACAGCTTTGGTCATGGGGCGCTCTACCAGTTGGTGACGGAGCCGTCGCGTCGGCGCAGCATTGGCGGGTTCCAGCTGCGGAAGGTGTCGCGCGTCAGCAGCGTCTCGTCGATGTCGATGCCCAGACCCGGTCCATCCGGCACGGCGAAGCTGGCGCCATCGAGCACGGGGCGGCCGCGGAACAGGTCGATCTCGATTTGCGGCGGCGGGCGGAAACGGCTGCGGTTGAATTCCAGCCAGGCGAAGTTGGGCACCGCGGCGGCAAAGTGGATCGAGGCAGCGGTGCAGATCGGCCCAAGCGGGTTGTGCGGCATGAGGTCGATGTAGTGGGCCTCGCACCACCCCGCCACCTTCATCGCCTCAGTGAAGCCGCCGATATTGCAGACGTCGAGCCGCATGAAGTCGGTGATGTGGCGCTCCACGTAGGGCAGAGCCTGCCACTTGCTGGCGAACTCCTCGCCGAGCGCGAAGGGGATCGGCGTCTGCCGCCGCAACGCCTCGTAGGCCTCCGGCGTCTCGTCACGCATCGGCTCCTCGAGGAAGTCGATCGTGCCGGGCGGCAACTTCTGGCAGAAGCTCGCGCTCTCCGCCAGCGTCAGGCGGTGGTGGAAATCCACCCCGAGCACCACGGCGGATCCCAACGCCGCCCGCGCCCTGACGAGCCATTCCGCGGTTTCGGCGATGGCTTCGCGGGGCTCGTAGATGTCGTCGTGCTCGTCAACGCGGCGGCCGCCGCCGCGCTGCAGCCGGATGGCCTGGAACCCCGCGGCCAGGAAGGCGCGGGCTTCGTCGAGCATCGCCTCGCCGGGGGGCGCGAAGGTGGTGGCGAGCGCCGGGATGCGGTCGCGCTGTCGCCCGCCGAGCAGCTCGTAGACCGGCACGCCAAGTGCGCGCGCCTTGACGTCGTGTAGCGCGATATCGATCGCCGAGATTGCTGCGGTCAGAACCCGGCCGCCCTCGAAATACTGGCTGCGATAGAGCATCTGCCAAATGGCGCCGATGCGCCGCGGGTCCTGCCCGACCAGCAACTCGCGAAAATGGTCGACCGCGCCCATCACCGCAAGCTCGCGGCCCGACAGGCCGGACTCGCCCCAACCAGTTAAGCCGCATTCGGTCGTCACTCGCACCAGGAGCTGGTTGCGGTGCCCCACCCAGACTGGAAATGACTCGACGCTGCGGATTTTCATGGTGCATTCCGGGTTGCAGGGGAACGTGGCGCCGGGAGGCTGCTGAGCACTTCCTGGCAGGTGGTGCTGACATGGGCCGCGCCGATTTCGGCCGCGCGGGCGGCGTCTCGGCAGCGGAAGGCGGCGAGCAGGGCATGATGTTCGCGCTGCACGCGGGACAGATATCCCGGCGGGCGGCCGAAACGGCGCACGAGCGACACGCTGAGGTCGCGGTAGCGCCCGACGAGTTCGGCCAGCTCATGGTTGCCGCCATGGACATTGATGGCGGCATGGAACGCGAGGTTGGCAGCAAACACCGCCAGCTGATCGCCCGCCGCCACCGCGGCGTCGTGGGGGCGTTGGATATCTGCCAGCGCGGCGATTTCGGCACAGGTGGCACGTTCAGCGAAGCGGCGGGCGGCGAAGGACTCCAGGGCCTCGCGGATTTCGAAGATGTGCACCAACCGTTCGCGGTCGAGGCCGCGCACCCGGGCGCCGCGGTTAGGCCGCATCTCCACCAGCCCCTCGCCCTCCAGCAGCTGCAGCGCCTCGCGCACCGGTTGCACGCTCACCCCGCAACGCGCGGCGACTGCGGGCATGCGCAACCAGGCGCCGGGCAGTTCCGTCCCGTCTAGGATGGCCTGGCGCAAGTGCTGGGCCACGCGGCGATAGCCAAGCAGCGTTTCCGTCGGCTCGCCAAGGGCACAGAGAGTGTCGATCGCCGTCATTTGCGCTCCAAAATCGTATACGATCTTGACAGAATCGGTCGGAAACGCAACCCTGCGACCATATTGGCCCGCACGAGGCCAAAGACGCCGAGGAGGAAACCAGGATGCGCAAGATGAGCACGCCTTCCCGCCGCACCGTCGGCCGCCGCCAGGCCGGGCTGGGCAGCCTGGCGCTCGGCGCCCTGGTGGGCCTGCCCCGCGCCGCTGCCGCCCAGGCCGCGGTTGATCGCAAGGACACGCTGATCGTCGAGGCCTGGCCCCCCGGCCCCACCTATCGCAACCACGGCAACCTAAACCCTTTCGCCGTCGGCAACGATCCGCGCAACCACATCGCCTTCGTCTACGAGGCCTTGTATTTCTGGAACAACCTGAAGGGCGAGCACATCCCCTTCCTGGCCACCAGCCATCAGTTCAACGCCGACAACACTGAGGTGGTGGTCAAGCTGCGTCAGGGGGTCACCTGGGCCGATGGCAAGCCCTTCACCGCCGACGACGTGGTGACTACCTTCGAGATGCTGCGCCAGAACGGCGAAGGCAAGAAGGACCTGTTCCTGGCCACCGACGTCTCGGCGGACCTTGCCGCCACCGAGAAGGTCGATGGCCTGACCGTGAAGTTCAAGCTCAAGCGGCCCGATCCGCGCTTCGTCCTGCGCACGCTGACTGTGCGCTTCAACAAGGGCATCTTCATCCTGCCCGCCCACGTGCTGGCCACCGTCGCGGACCCCGCCGCCTTCACCAATTTCGACCTCGACAAGGGCCTGCCCATCGGCACCGGCCCCTACAAGGTCGTCGCCTCGACCCCCGAGCGCGTAGTGATGGATCGCCGCGACGACTGGTGGGGCGCCAAGCCTGGGGTCTGGACCGGCGCGCAGGCCAACGCCAACTATACCGACCTGCCCGCCCCCAGGCGCCTGATCACCGTGCCGCGCGGCGAACAGCAGCAGATGGCGCAGCAGCTCGCAGGCGGGCAGATCGACTGGATGGTGGAAGCGCCGGTGCCCATCATGAAGCGCCTGCTCGAGCAATACCCGCAGATCACCACGCTCACCGACCGCAAGGTGCCCTACGGCCACATCGACTGGTGGCCAACCTCGGTCTTCTTCAACCTCGACGCCCCGGCGATGGCCGACGTGCGGGTGCGCCGCGCCATGGCCTATGCCATCAACCCGAAGCAGGTCATCGACATTTTCCACGATGGCGCGGCCGATCAGGCCTATACGCCCTATCCGGATTTCCCGGTGCTGCGACCCTACGTGAAGGACATCGAGGAGGTGGCGAAGGCCAAAGGCGTCGGCAGCTTCGACCCGCGCCGCAGCCAGGCGCTGATGAGCGAAGCGGGCTATGTGAAGGACGGCGAAGGGCTCTGGAGCAAGGATGGCAAGCGCGTCGAATATGTGCTCACCGCTGCCACCGCCTTGGAGGCGATGGCCCCCGTCGTCACCCAGCAGCTGCGCCGCCAGGGCTTCGACGTGCAGTTCACCCGCAGGCCGGACGCCCTCCAGGTGATCTATGGCGGCAAGACCGATCTGGTGCTGTTCGGCCACGGCGGCAGCGTCTTCGACCCCGAGGACACCATGCTGCTCTACCACAGCAAGTTCTATCGCCCGGTCGGCGAGATCACCACCCGTTTTCACCGTTGGCGCAACAAGCGCTTCGACGAGCTGACTGACCAGGTCGCGGTTCTGCCGGTGAACGACGCGCGGCTGCGGCCCATCGTGAAGGAGGCCTTCAGCCTGTGGGCCGAGGAGGCGGTGGAGGTGCCGATCGCGCAATGGTACCACCGCATCCCCTTCAACACGACGTACTGGACCAACTGGCCCTCGGAAGCCGATCCCTACCAGTCGCCGACGGTGTCGTACTGGACCACCATGCTCGTGGTGCACGGATTGAAGCAGCGGGCGTGATCGCCTGATGGGGTCATGATGCTGCTGCGGATCGGCCGCCGGTTGGCGATGTTGCTGGCGGTGGTGTTCACCGCCGCCAGCCTCAACTTCCTGCTGCCCAAGCTCGCGCCAAAGAACCCGGTCGAGACCAAGCTGCTGCAGCTCACCGAGTCCGGGGGGGCGCTCACCGACATCCGTGAAATCGTGCGCGCCTACGAAGAGAAGTTCGGCCTCAATCGGCCGTTGCTTGCGCAATATGGCAGCTACATCAAGAGCACCCTCATGCTCGACCTCGGCTGGTCCATCGCCCACTACCCCGCGCGGGTGATGGACCTGATCCTGCGCGCCCTGCCCTGGACGATCGGGCTGCTGCTGACAGCGACGCTGATCGCCTTCACCCTCGGCACGCTGATGGGGGCACTGCTGGCATGGGAGCGCTCGCCCTGGCTGGTCCAAGCGCTGGCGCCGGCGGTGATGGTGCTGGCCGCGCTGCCCTTCTACCTGCTCGGCCTCGTGCTCATCTATCTATTCGCCTTCACCTGGCAGCTTCTGCCTATGCAGGGCGGCTACGGGCTCACTACGCTGCCCGGCTGGACGTGGAGCTTCGCGCTCGAGATCCTGCGGCATTCGCTGCTGCCGGCGCTGTCCATCGTGCTGGCCTCAATCGGCCATTGGGCGCTGGCCATGCGCGGCATGATGATCACCGTGCAGGGGGAGGACTACATGGCATACGCCCAAGCAAACGGCCTGCCGCCGGCGCGGCGCTTCTTCAGCTACGGCCTGCGTAACGCACTGCTGCCGCAAGTCACCGCGCTGGCGCTGCAGATCGGCCACCTCGCCGCCGGCGCGGTGCTGGTCGAGCGCGTGTTCGGCTATCCCGGCCTCGGCAATCTCTTGTTCCAGGCCATCGAGCAGAACGACTACTTCGTCATCTACGGGGTAGTGTTCATCATCGTGCTGATGATCGCCACGATGATGCTGCTGGTCGACCTGCTCTACCCGCTGCTCGACCCGCGGGTGCGCATGGGCGGTGGGACATGAACGCGCGGCTGGCCGGCGGGCTGCTGCTGCTCGGACTGCTGGTCGCCTTCGCCGGTCTCGGCGCGCTGTTCGTCGACCTCGCTGACGCCCAGCCGCTGTCGGCCGCCGTCGCCCGGCCGCCCTCGGCGGAGTATCCGTTCGGCACCGATTCGGCCGGGCGCGACCTGTTGGCGGTAATGGTGGTGGGCACGCTACTCACCGCCAAGGTCGGGCTGCTCGCCGGCATTATCGGCATCGGCGTCGGCACCACCATCGCCTTCATCGCCGCCTATTACGGCGGCTGGGTCGACCGCGTGCTGAGCCTGGTCATCGACGTGCTGATCACTGTGCCCGGCCTGCTGGTGCTCATCGTCATCGCCTCCGCATGGCCGGGGCGGATGACCACGACGCTAATGGCGCTCGTCATTGCCTCTCTCGCTTGGCGCGACCCTGCACGGCAGATCCGCGCCCAGGTTCTGGTGATGCGCGAGGCCAACTACGTGATGATGGCCCGCTTGTCCGGACGCTCCGGCATGGCGATCATCTTTGCCGAAATGATGCCCAACCTGCTGCCCTATCTCGGCGCCGGCCTCGTCTCCGCGGTCTCCGGCGCCATCCTCGCCTCAGTCGGGCTCGAGGCGCTCGGCCTAGGCCCGCGCCATGAGCCAACGCTCGGCATGACGATCTACTGGTTGATCTTCGAGGGCGCCTTCCTGCGCGGCATGTGGTGGTGGATCCTCGCCCCGCTCACCGTGCTGGTGCTGCTGTTCGTCAGCATGTACCTGCTGCTGATCGGCATCGACGAATTCGCCAACCCGCGGCTCAGGCGCCGCGCGTGAGCGGGGCGGCGCTCGACATCGCCGACCTGTCGGTCACCTACGCGCTGCGCGCCGGCACGGTGCGCGCGGTGCAGGACATGTCGCTGCGCCTGGCTCCGGGCGCCCGGCTCGGCCTGGTCGGCGAATCCGGCTCTGGCAAGACCACCCTGGCGCTCGCGGTCATGGGCATGCTGCGCGCGCCTGGCTTCGTGGCGGCGGGCAGCATTCGTCTCGACGGTGTCGAACTGGTCGGCATGAATCCCCAGGCGATGGCGCGGCTGCGCCTCAGTCGCGTCAGCTACGTGCCGCAGGGCGCGATGAACGCGCTCAACCCGGTGCTGCGGGTCGGTACCTCGCTGGCCCACGCCATTCGCGCCCACGAGCGGGTGGACGCCGCTGCCATGGCGACCCGTGTCGCTGGCCTGCTCGACCAGGTCGGTCTTGGCCCCGAGGTGGCCCGGCGCTACCCGCATGAGCTGTCCGGCGGTATGAAGCAGCGCGTCTGCATCGCGCTGGCAATCGCGCTGTCGCCTCGCCTGATCATCGCCGACGAGCCTACCAGCGCGCTCGATGTCGTCACCCAACGCCAGGTGATGCGTACCCTGCAGGACGTTGTTTCGTGCTCCGGCCGATCCCTACACGGCTGAGCTGATCCATTCGGTGCCGGTGGTCGGCGGCGCCACGGCGCGCGCGCTAGTGCGGGCCGATGGCGGCGCGCCGCTGCTTGCGCTCCAGGGCGTGGCGAAATCCTACGGCGGCGGCCTGCTCCGCAAGCCGCTGCCGCCGGCGCTTCACCCGCTCGACCTCGCGCTGCCGACAGCGCCGGCGCGCATAGTCGCCGTGGTCGGCCAGTCCGGCAGCGGCAAGACCACGCTCGGCGCCCTGGCGCTGGGCTTCATCGCGCCGAGCGCCGGGCGGGTGCTATACCGCGGGCAGGATGTCGCCTCCCTGCGCGGCGCCGCCCGCCACGCCTTCCGCCGCGAGGTGCAGGCAGTGTTCCAGGACCCCTACAGCGCCTTCAACCCGTTCTACCGCGTCGATCATGGGCTGCTGACTCCGCTGCGCAGCTTCGGTCTGGCGCGGAGCGGCGCCGAAGCCCGCCCGCTGATGGAGGTGGCCTGCCGCCAGGTAGGCCTCGATCCGGACTTGTTGCTCGGCCGTTTCGCTCATGAACTCTCCGGCGGCCAGCGCCAGCGGCTGATGGTGGCTCGCGCCATGATGCTGGCGCCGCGCCTTCTGGTGGCCGACGAGCCGGTCTCGATGGTCGACGCCTCGCTGCGCGCCTCGATCCTCGACTTGCTAGTCGATCTGCGCGACCGGCTCGGCATTTCCATCCTCTATATCACCCACGACCTCGCCACCGCCTATCGCGTTGCCGACGAGGTGCTAGTGCTGCATCGCGGTCGCGTGGTGGAGCGCGGAGATCCGGCCGAGGTGTTCACCCGGCCCAGTCATCCCTACACGTCGCTGCTGCTTGACTGCCTGCCGTGGCCCGACCCGGAACGCCCCTGGGGGGAGCCGGGCGCGGAGTTGAAGCTGCGCACCGCCCTGGCTGAGTCCGATTTGGCCAGCGACTAGAGCATGTCGGGCGCTGATTGGAGCGCAAGCCATACTCTAGCTCTTTGTTCCAGCGTCTGTTTATCACGCTCTGACGATCCCGCTTCCACCGAACAGGCATCCTTGGCCACCAAAGTGGAGTCAAGCGCGTTGGCCAACGTCGGATACGCCGTCATTGCCGAGGCACTATCTTGCAGAGTCCGAGCCGTGATGAGACGGATTCCCGCAAGGGCGGCCATCCTGGTGTCGATTGCCTCGGCGTTGGTCATGGCGGGGCCTACAGGCGTTCGATGACATGGGAGGAGCGCGACCAGCGTCGCGGCGATCCGCGATGCGCTCGCGCCACACGGGTACGGCTCCCATGTTCGGCAACTTGCTGACCGATCCATAGCGGCCGTCTTCGAGCATCCGCTTCCACCGTTGCGCCCGCGCAGCCGGCGCGATCAGCCTGTTGGAGACGCGTGCCCGGAGTGGCACCCAGTTGGATGGTCACCGGCAACCGGACAGTGATGCTCGTGGCGGCGCTCATGCAGCCCGCCGGTGTTCAGAGCCGCCGTGATTCAGATCCCATATCAGGGGTGGCAATTCCCCCCCGTCGCAACCGGATGGCCGATCCACATCGGGAAGGCCTGGATGATGCGGACTTTTATGGGAGTGGTCTTCTCGGACCATGGCCAGAGACGGGTGGGGTTGATATGGTTAACTGACCAGGGAGAAAATGCGATGCCAACCGCGAAACCGGAACTGCGCCGACACTCCGCCGAACATGCCGGCGGATCCAAGCCCGGCGCGAGTCGGCGTGCGCTCCTAGCACTCGCCGTCATCACCGTTCTCGCGTCGCCGCTACCTGTCTCGGCGCAAGAAAAAGTCACCCTGACGCTGTGGCACAACCACCCCGAATGGAAGGATCGCGTGCTCGCCATTCTCGCACGCTTCGAGAAGCTGCATCCGGGCATCCACATCGACCTCACGGAGATGCCAAGCTCCGCATACGTGCCGCGGATGAACACCGCGCTGGTAGCCGGCGAGGCGCCGGACATCATTGCGCTCAATGCTGGGCCTGACACCCGCTCCGCCGCTGAGGCGGGATACACCACGGACCTCACCGGCCGCCTCGATGTGTTGACCCTCACGCCCTCGGCCCTGAGCGCATCACAGGTCAACGGCAAGCTCTACGGCGTTCCGATCCTCGGCTCCTATACCGTCGGCCTCTACTACAATCGCGACATCTTCGCCAAAGAGGGCCTCACGCCGCCTGCTACGTGGGACGAGTTCTTCGCCGTCGCCAAGGCGCTGAAAGCCAAGGGCATCGCTCCGATGATCGGTCCGGCGCAAGACGGCACCATCCCGGGCTTCCTCTACATGCTGATCGCCTCGTCCATCCTCGGCCCCGACGGGCTCGACGCGATACGCCAGGGCACCCGCAAGCTCACCGACCCCGATGTGCTGAAGGCCGCCTATTTCCTGCGCGACATCTTCCAGTATTTTCACCAGGGTGCGCTCGGCACGTCCTACACCGAGGGCAAGGCACTGTTCGCCCTGGGGCGCGGGGCGATGATGGAAGCAGGCTCGGCCGATTATGCCGGCTTCACCACCACCAACCCGAAGGTCAACCTCGGCGTCGTTCCCTTCCCCGCCCCGCCCGGCGGCAAGCCGTCCACTGTCACCGGCATGCAGCAGGTGTTCGGCATCAACAGTAAAACCAAGCACATGTCCGAAGCCATCACGTTTTTGCAATGGATGCTTACCAAGGAGCCAGCGCAGATGGTGGTCGATACCATCACGCTGTCGACCTCGAAGGAAGTCTTGCCCTCCGACAACCGCGTCATGGTCGAAATGATCCAGGCGTCGAAATCGAACGATGTACGCGTCTGGTTCGAATTTCCACAGACCGGCAAGGTATTCTCGACCGCAGGCTTGAAGGCCCAATCACTTTTCCTCGGCGAATTGTCGCCCGAGGACTTCGCCAAGGCGCTGCAAGATACCGTGAACCCGGCCGCGAAGTGACGGCGTTGCAGCGACGGCTCCGGCAATACGGGCACCTCTGGTTTACACTACCGGGCCTCGTCTTCTTCTCGGTATTCCTGGTCTACCCGATGCTCACCGCATTCCGCCTTAGCGTGGTCGACTGGAACGGACTCGGCAACGAAAGCCGCTTCGTAGGCCTCGACAATTTCCGCGAAGCCCTGACTTCCGTTACGTTCTACCGCGCCGCCTGGCACAACATCGTCATCTTCCTCGCCATCCTTGTTGTCCAGCATACTATCGGCCTGTTTCTTGCCGTGCAGTTGAACGCCCGGCCGCGCTTCATGGAGGTCTACCGCACCATCCTGTTCCTGCCGGTGATCCTCTCGCTGGTGGCGACCGGTTTTATCTGGACGTTGATCCTCAGCCCGAACATCGGCATCCTTAATCCATTCTTGAGCGATATCGGCCTCGGCTTCCTCGCCCAGCCCTGGCTAAACGACATCACCTGGGCGCTGCCGTCGGTGATCGTGGTGCAGGCCTGGAACCACCTCGGTTGGGCGATCGTGATCTACATGTCGGGTTTGCAGAACGTCCCGCGCGAACTGCGCGAGGCAGCGCAGATCGACGGTGCTAATGGCTGGCAACGCTTTTGGAACGTTACTTTCCCGCTGCTCTCGCCGGCTTTCACCTCGCTCACCGTGATTACCTTCATCCAAAACATCCGGGTGTTCGACGTGGTCTATGTGCTTACTGGTCCGATCGGATCGCCAGCGGGACGAACCGACGTGCTGGGTACGCTGGTCTATCGCATGGCGTTCGGCGCGGCCGGCGTCACCTCGGCCGACATCCGATTCAGCTACGCGATCGCCATCGCGGTGCTGATCTTCATCTTCATGCTGATCTGCTCGACGGGATTGCTCTACGGCCTGCGCCGCCGCGAGGTTGAGGCGTGAAGCTGCGGCGGGCGGTGGAGGTGGGGGTGCGGCATTTCGTACTGTGCGCCGCCTCGCTCGTGGTGCTGGTGCCGATCGCCTATGTCGTCATCGCATCGTTCAAGACGATCCCGGACTTCTTCGCCAACCCCTACGGGTTGCCGGAGGAATGGGCGTGGCAGAACTATGTCAGCGCCTGGCGCGATGCCCGCATCTCGATCACCCTTACCAACAGCATCATCGTAACCGCCACTGCGGTCAGCGTCAGCACCTTCCTCGCCGCCCTCATCAGCTACGGGTTGAGCCGGCGTGAACGGCCATTGGCAATGTTCCTCTACACCTTTTTCGTCAGCGGCCTGCTCATTCCGGTGCAAATGATCATCCTGCCGTTGTTCGTGCTACTGCGGCAGTTCGGCCTGCTCGGCACTCTGTTCGCGCTGATCTGCCCGTACATCGCCATGGGTCTGCCGCTCGGTGTGCTGATCCTGACGCCGCTGATCGCGACGCTGCCACGTGACCTGTCGGACGCCGGCCGCATAGACGGCGCCAGCGAATTGCAAATATTCCTACACATCATCCTACCCGTCCTGCGCCCCGGACTGGCCTCGGTGGTGATTCTCAACGGTGTGTGGATGTGGAACGAATTTTTCATTCCACTGGTGCTCGCACTGAAGGCGGACACCCAAACCTTACCCGTGGGTATCATGTCGTTTGTCGGGACCTACAACACGGAGTGGGGCCTGATCTTTGCCAGCGTTGTGATTGCCACGGCGCCAGTGGTGATCGCCTATATTTTGATGTCGCGTCAGTTCGTCGCGGGACTGACAGCGGGCGCAGTCAAGGGGTAGTATAGGCAGCTAGCGGCGCAAATTTACAGGGGCGCTGGCGGTATTCTAGAACGTCGCAAGATCGACGCGTCGTACGCTGCCACTGGTCTCACATGATACCGCTGCCGCTTACGATCCAGGCAAATCCTTCAGCCGGCCAATATCGTCCTCTGCTCCCTCCACTCTCCCCAAACCCCTTCCCCATAAAGCTCGGCAACGTCATCCCCTCCGGCTGCCGCCCATCCAGGATCGCCTCCACGACATCAGGAGCCAGAAGCGCCAGCCGCAGGATGCGCGAGCCGTATGAGGCATTGATCTTCTCCGCTGCGGGCAGTTCGGTGATCGTCGCGAACCGACCGGTTTCCAGCATGCGCAGCCAGCGGAATGCCCGTGCTACCGCCTTGATCAGCGTGATGTCGTGTCGCGATTCCACCTCCAGCACGCCGGGCGTGATGATGGCCTTGCGCCCGCCGCGCGGCTTGACGACCAACGGGATGATCACCGTCAGGGTTTGCCCGTCGGCGCTCATCCTGCGGCCCTCTCGACGCCGGCGTTTCGTGCTTCGAGGTCCCGCACCAGGCTAGTCAGCCCATCCAACCGCAACCGCACCGCGGCGCCGTCAGCGCGCACGTCGACGCGGTCCACCAGCAGCCGTACGATCCGCGCCCGCTCGGAATGGAACAACTCGTCCCACAGCGGCTCGATCCGCTCCAGCGCCCGCAGCACCTCGTGCTCGGTGACATCCGATGCGGCCGGACGGGCCGCGCGCCATGTGCCAACCACCACCTCGGGCTGGCGCAGCAACGCGCGCACCTGCGCCACGACGGCGGCCTCGATGTCACCCGCCGGCAGCCGCGCGATCGCTGGCCGATCCGTGGCGCCGCCCTTCAACACTGCCTGGCTGATGTAGTACCTATATATCTGCCCGCGCCGTCCACGGGCGTGGCTCGGCGACATGGCGCGACCGTCGCTGTCGAAGATCAGGCCGCGCAGCAAGGGATCGGTGGTGTTGCGGGAGCGGTTGACGCGCACCCGCGGGTTGACCTGCAGGATGGCGTGTGCCGCATCCCAGGCGGCCTGGGTGAGAATGGCATCATGCTCGCCAGGATAGGCCGTGCCCTTGTGGACCGCATCACCGAGATATACCCGGTTGGTGAGGATACGGTAGATGTCGACCTTGTTGAGCGGCTTGCCCCGTTTCGTGGTGGCGCCCTCGGCGCGGAGTTGCCGCGCGAGTTTCATCCCCGACTCCAGTTCGACGAACCCCTGGAAGATGCGCTGCACCAGCGTCGCCTCGGTCTCGTTCACCACCAGTTTGCGGTCCCGCACGTCATAGCCAAGCGGCGGGCAGCCCCCCATCCACATGCCCCGCTTGCGAGAGGCGGCGAACTTATCACGGATGCGTTCGCCGATGACCTCTCTTTCGAATTGAGCAAACGATAACAATATGTTGAGCGTCAACCGGCCCATCGACGTCGTGGTGTTGAACGACTGTGTCACCGACACAAACGTCACCTGGTTGGCGTCGAACACGTCGACCAGCTTCGAGAAGTCCATCAGGGCGCGGCTGAGCCTGTCGATTTTGTAGACCACCACACAATCGATCAGCCCCTCTTCGATGTCGGCAACCAGACGCTTGAGCGCGGGCCGTTCCAACGTGCCGCCGGAGACGCCACCGTCGTCGTAGCGGTCGCGGACCAGGACCCAGCCCTCGGCGCGCTGGCTGGTGATGAAGGCCTCGCAGGACTCGCGCTGCGCGTCGAGCGAATTGAACTCCATGTCGAGCCCCTCTTCGCTCGATTTCCGCGTGTAGACGGCGCAGCGGAGCTTCCGTGCCGTGGCCGGCATGGTGCCGGCGCCCTTCGCATCCCTTTTCATGCAGCACCTCGGCTTGCACGCAGACCGAAAAAGACACGGCCGTTCCATCTTGTGCCGGTGATGCCGCGGGCGATGGCGGACAACGATTTGTAGGGACGCCCCTGATAGTCGTAGCCGTCGCGGGTGACGGTGACGAGGTGCTCAACGCCCTGATACTCGCGGATCAACTGGGTGCCGGCGATCGGCCGGTCGTCGCCGCGCATGCGGCGGACGGTGATATTGCCACCGTCGAATTGCTCGCCCAACGCCTCGAGGCGGGCCAGCGTTTCGGGCTTCAAGCCGCCGAAGGCCAGTTCCTGGACCCTGTAGGCGAGCCGGCTCTCCAGGAAGCGCCGGTTGTAGGGCGGCGGCTCAGTGCCAAACAGCGCGCGCCACTGGACCTTCAGCGCCGCGATGTCGGCGATCTTGAGGGATTCGAGGCGGCCGAGGACGTCGGCTTTCGGGATGGCCGGCGCGGTGAACGTGGGCGTCGCGGCCGGCTTGGGGTTGCGGGGGCGGGTCATGCGTCTCTCCGTTTGGTGGGATTCGCATGACGGCGCTGGTCGGCGGTTAAGTGTAGCAACCGCTCTCCCCAGTCAGCAGGTTGGATGTCGGAATTCTTGCCAGTGCGGCTCCGCAGCCGCAGCAGGCCGCGCGCGAGGATGTCGCAGACTTCGACGAGGTGGGGCGGGAGGTGGCCAGTGGGCACAGGGCGTGGCGGGATCGACATGGGGGCAGGATGTCTCCTGCTCCCCATATACGTTCCGGAGGGGCCAATTTTTCCCCGGGGGGGGGGGGCAGGCGCGCTTCCGCTGAGCCTCCTGTGCCATCTTGAACCAAAGCCGCGTGAACTTCTTCTTCAAGGTGCTGTCGTCGGGATTTGGCATGCCTTCGGCCTGGAACCAGTCCTGCATGGTCCGGACCAAATGGGCCTGGGTTTCAGGAAGGCCGCAACTGTTGTTGTAGCAGCAGACCTCGATCCAGAATTCGTCCCAGTCATGCGTGGTGGGAGCGCCGCGCCGGCGGGACGTTCCACCATTGCCGCCGCCGCCGGGGAATTGCGCCAACTCGGGCCCGACGCAATGCGCCTTCTCAAACCGCTCGAATTCCGCCCCCTGCACGATGAGGTCGGCATCCGCAACCGCGTGTGTGGCCGGCGCGCCATCGTCGGTGCAGAGCCTCGCGAAATACCCCTCCTTGGCCAGCAGCTCCGGAATGTCGTGGCGGCCAGCGTGCAGAATGGCCCACGCATCCCTGCCGACGAGCTCGGTCAACCCGAGCACGTAGCTGACGCCGTGGTCGATCGCCCCGTGCTGCTCATCCTGGCTCTTGTCCCACTCGCCGATTCTGACAGCCAGGTGCGGCGCCATGAACGACATCACGATATCGCCAGCATAGGCAAACGCGGCCAGATCCTGCTGGCTCATGCCCCAGCGGGCGCAAACTTCATCGAGCCTATAGAACGGCTTCTTGTGGAATTTCATGGACATTGCAGTTTCCCTCACCTCACGCCGAAAGCGCGCATGCGCCGATACGCCAAAATGACCCTGGGAATGTCGCGTTTCATGTCGGGCGGCAGCCGGTTGGCCTCGACGAACAGGTCATCGATGACCAGACCCAGAATGGCCGCCACTTTCTCGATCAGCGCATCACTCGGTGGCTTTTCGTACTCGCGCTCGACGCGTGACCAATAGGCTGGCGAGATCTCCATGCGCTCCGCGATTTCGTTCAGGCCGATCCCCAGTTCCAGGCGCCTGGCCCGGATGACAGAACCAAAGCTCATGTGCGCCCCCCCTGGACCAGGCCATAGCGATCCAGGCGAACCGCCATGAACCGCTCGGACACGCCGAACTCGTCGGCCAGGACAGCGGTCACGCCACCCACCGCCTCGGGATGGTTCTCGCGAGAGACAATTGGCCCACCCGGTCTGCCGGCGTGCGGTCCGCGGACCATCCGCAGCCCCTCCTCGCGGCAAAGGGCAAGCAGGCGCGTGTGAACAGCGAGCGGCGGTGCCAGCAGTGCACCCATGAATTCGTTGGCGCGTCCCTCAGAGCCGCTGGTGACCCGGTTCAGCATGGCGGCATTGGTGGCGACGGCGCGGTATCGGCGCATGCCGGTCTCCAGCGCCGCCGGCACGTCGAACACGACATGGCCGAGTTCATGTGCGGCCGTGCTGAGTTCCAGGTCGGGCCGGTTCACTGTCATGTCCGGATTGACCGACACGTAGGCGTGGTCCGGCTCGGTGGGATCCGTGTCGCACATACCCAGTACCGGCTCGCCCGTCTCGCCGAACAGTGGGTTCGCCAGATCCCAGGCGACAGTGAGGCCACGACCGTTGACTGCAACCCGCTGGCACGCGCGCAACAGGGCCGGAACGGTCAGGGCATAAGTGCCAGGCTGTCGTTCAATTTGGTGGCGCACGCGTCCGGCGACGGTGCGGATTTCGGCAGCATTCAGCGCGCGTGGCGCCCCCGTGCGGGGATGGTAGGGGTACTCGACGGAGACTGGCATCGGACAGGGTTCCTAGGACTGTTTAGCGGTTCATCAATGAACATGTTCACTTTATGTTCACGGACAATCGCGAGTCCAGAGTCTTTTTTAACCCATGGTGCCGAATTCCGATTTGCGCACCGGTCGAGGCAAGGCACGGCCGAAACTCAATTTACCTTATTGAATTAAAACGCCTAATCCAGGTGCCGAATGGGGAATTGGGCACCATTGCGCCCCTTTGCGCCTTTAGGCACCGCCTCGACCCATGCTGATCCTTGGCCTTCGCCACGCTTGCCCGATGAAGGATCAGACGATGCAACACCATCACCCACAGTGCGACCACGCCGTCCCGAAATGGGATGATATTCATATCATCAAGATGCTGTCCTGCGCAGATCACCTCGCCTCCCGGTGGGGGCGCCGCGGTCAGCGCTGCCATGCCGACGTCGACGATCTGCGGCAGGATATCCTGCTCACCGTTCTGGAGCGCGCTGCTGCCTGGGACGCCGATCAGGGTGCCTGGTCGACTTTCGTCGCCATGCTCGGCCGTCATGTCGTGGTTGATCGCATCCGCGCCGATCGCAGCGCCCGTGCGGTCGCCATGGTGTGGCTCGACATCGAGGAACTCGACGCCGCCATGGTGCTGAGGTCAGCGACCCAGCCGGAAGCGGGTGACTGCGTCAGCGAGATCGCGCGGCGCATCGACCTGGCATCGCTGGTGGCCGACCTGCCCACCGAACCGCGGGAGACCCTGGTTCTGCTGATGGCATCACAGGGCGACATCGCCGAGGCGCAACGCGCCAGCGGGCGATCGCTCTCAGTGTTCTACCGGTCGGTCGCGGACCTGCGGATGTGGCTCCGCGCTGGGGGCCTCGGGGTGCCCCCCACCCCCCTGGGAAAATCGCATGGGTCAAAACGTAAATAACGGGCAGCCCCAATCCAAGCCGAAAGGACGCTGCCTCCGTGCACATCACCTCCCTCCTCGCGATCGAGATGCCGCCGCGCACCATCTCGGTCGCCGGCGACGAACTCGCGTTTGCCGCCAATGCCAACGCGCTGTGTGACCAGTTGATAGACGCCACGCCGGGCGATCTCATCGCCTATCATCTCGGGTTCCTCGCCCGTGACCGCGACAAGCTGCTGTCGCGGCTGCAGCAGGAACGGCGGCTCGAACTGCACGCGTTGGCCAGCTACGCCATGCGCCTCGCGGAAGCCGGCTGGCTGCACTTGCTGCAGCGTCGTGTCGGCCAGAGCCGGTTCGTCTATTTCGTGGTGGTCCGGCCGCGGCCGCGGCAGACGCGCCGGAGTTGCCCCGTCCTCAGCGTGGACCGGCTCCTCGCGGAGGTGGCGTGATGATCGCCGCCACCAATCGCCCCACCCTGGATGCGGCTCGGCAACTGCCGGTCAACGAACTGGTCACCCTGCCGGCTGATCATCTCGCGCTGCTGCAGGAAGAAGCACGCGAAGCCGTCGATGCCGCAAAGCGGCAGCAGGACTGGATCGAAGGCATCATCGCGGTGCGGTATGGCCAGCGCTCCATCGCCCTGCGGGCTGAGCAACGCAAGGACACCGGCACTGTCCGCTTCGCCGACGGCGATGTGACCGTGGTCGCCGACCTGTCCAAGCGGGTGGAGTGGGACCAGGACAAGCTGGCCGCGGTGGTCGAGCGCATCCGCGCCGCTGGCAACGATCCGACCGAATACGTTGAGATCACCTACAAGGTCCCCGAGCGGGCCTACGCCGCCTGGCCAGCCCACATCCGTGATGCCTTCACCGGTGCGCGCACCGTCCGCACCGGCAAAGCCACCTTCAAGCTGTCGCTCGATGCGACGCAGGGAGGTGTCTGATGGCGCTGCGCATCGTCACCGCCGACGAACGGCTGTCTGCTGCAGCCAACAAAACCACCATCGCCCTGTTCGGCATGAGCGGGGTCGGCAAGACCACGCAGATC
>JAPLOH010000207.1:13487-15105 GCA_026400845.1 Alphaproteobacteria bacterium | reverse complement strand
GCACTCGATCTCGCCAGGCCAGAAGTGTTCGTAGCGTCAGTCGCATGGTGTGATCCTTTTAGAACAGGTGTCCCAGTGGTTGAGGCGGCGGCGCGGCGCTCAAGCCGCATGCGCCCCGCTCCCCGTCAAAATACCCCCCATCAACAGCCCGATCCGCTCGAAATCGGTATCGCCCACCAGCGCCGGCGGCGACAGCGTGCCGGCATGCAGCACCGCGATGCGGTCGCAGATCGCGAACAACTCGTCGAGGTCCTCCGAGACGATCAGCACGCCGACCCCCGACGCCGCGAGATCGCGCAGCGCGTCATGGATGGCCAGCGCCGCGCCGACATCGACGCCCCAGGTCGGATGCGAGGCGATCAGTACCTTCGGCGTATGGCCAACCTCGCGGCCGATGATGAATTTCTGCATGTTGCCGCCCGACAGCGAGGAAGCCGGCGCCTCCGCCCCCGCCGCCACCACCCGGAAGGCATCGATCACGCCCTTGGCAAAGCGGCGCAGGCCGGGGAAATCGACGAAGCCGCGCCGCACCAGGCCACCATCGGTGCCAGTCAGCAACGCGTTCTCGGTCAGCGACAATTCCGCCACCGCACCGCGCCCGAGCCGCTCCTCCGGTACCGCCGCCAACCCGAGCCGCCGCCGCGCCGCCGCCCCCCGCCGCCCGCATGGCGTGCCGGCGATGAGCACCGCACCCGGGGCCGCCAGCCGCTCCCCGGCCAACGCCGCCAGCAGCTCCTTCTGGCCATTGCCCGCAACGCCGGCGATGCCGAGGATTTCGCCGGCCCGCACGTCAAGATCGATCGCCCGCAAATCAGTGCCGAACGGACCGTCAGCCGGCAGGCTCAAGCCGCGCGCCTCCAGCACCTTGCCGCCCGCCGCCGGCCGCGCGATCGCCGCCGGCGCGGCCAACGCCCGGCCGATCATCATCTCCGCCATCACCGCCGGCGGGGTATCGCGCGGCACGCAGGTGCCCACCAGTTTCCCGCCCCGCAGCACGGTGGCGACGTCGCACAGCGCCCGAATCTCGGCCAGCTTGTGGCTGATATAGAGGATACTGCACCCCTCGGCCGCCAACCGGCGCAGCATCACGAACAACCCCTCGACCTCCTGCGGCGTCAACACCGAGGTCGGCTCGTCCATGATCAGCAGACGCGGCGCCTGCAACAAACAGCGCAATATCTCCACCCGCTGCCGCTCACCGACGGAGAGGTGATGCACATGCCGCCCGGGATCGACCGCCAGCCCATAGCGCGCCGCCACCTCGGCGATCCGCGCCGAGAGCGCCGCAATGCTCACCCCCGCACCCAACCCGAGCGCGATGTTCTCCGCCACCGTCAGGGTCTCGAACAGCGAGAAATGCTGGAACACCATGCCGATGCCCAGCGCCCGCGCCGCATTGGGGTCGGCGATCCGCACCGGCGCGCCCTCCCAGGCGATCGCCCCGGCATCGGGCTGCACCACGCCGTAGATGATCTTCACCAGCGTCGACTTGCCGGCCCCGTTCTCGCCGAGCAAGGCATGGATTTCCCCTTGCATCACGCGCAGGTCGATGCCGTCGTTCGCCTGGGTCGTCCCGTAGCGCTTGGAGATCGCGCGCAGGGCGAGTCGGGGGAGGGAT
>JAPLOH010000207.1:0-13460 GCA_026400845.1 Alphaproteobacteria bacterium | reverse complement strand
CCGTAACTACCAGCGACGATCCGCGGCGGGAACCGGCCTTGGCACTTGCAAAACTTCTTACCTCAAGGAAGATTGCGACAACCGTCCACCAGGGGAACATCCATGGCTCTTTCCGTCATCGGCGCCGGCTTCGGCCGCACCGGAACCATGTCGTTGAAGAACGCGCTGGAGCAGCTCGGCCTCGGCCGCTGCCACCACATGGACGAGGTGATGGGCAACCCCGCCCAGGTGCCGCTGTGGGCGGACGCCGCTTCCGGCCGGCCGGACTGGAACCGAATTTTCGACGGCTATGGCTGCATGGTCGATTGGCCGGGCGCGCATTTCTGGCGCGAGCTCGCCGATTTCTACCCCGATTCCAAGGTGCTGCTCTCCGTCCGCCCGGAAGAGGCGTGGTGGAACAGCTATTCCGAGACCATCGCCACCGTGCTCGCCATGCGCGAGAAAATCCCGGTGCCGCATATCCGCGATATGATGGGGGTGGCGCACACACTCATCGCCGGGCGCACCTTCAACGGCGCCACCGACAAGGTCTCCATCCTCTCGGCCTATCGCCGCCGCATCGAGGAGGTGAAGGCCGCCATCGCGCCCGAGCGCCTGCTGGTGTTCAACGTGGCCGAGGGCTGGGAGCCGCTCTGCCGCTTCCTGGGCACGCCGGTGCCGGCGACGCAATTCCCGCGCGTCAACAGCACCGAGGAGTTCAAGGCGCTGATGCGCAAGATGTCGGGCGGATAGACCCGCCGCGCCGCAACCGGATTCGGGTGTCAAAGAGCAGCAGGCACGCCAAAGCCCCCGCGCATCGCCCTCAGGCCATGCCGGTTCGCCACGCGCGATCGTTGAAGCTGGCCCAAGGCGGCCCGCGCCCGAGCACGGGCGGCCGTTCGCGGCGGCACGGCAGCGCAACGCCGAGCGCGCGCGCATGCCGCGCCGGCAACAGCCGCCCATTGCGCCACGGCGCCGGCACGCATTCCCATTCGACGACCGGCTCCAGCTCCAGCAGCGCCGCCGCCTCGGCCTCAAGCACAAGCGCCATCACCCCCTCCAGCCCCGCCGCCCGCCGCGCGGGCCGCAGCCCGGCGAGCCCGAGCATTGCGGACAGCAGCGCGCACAGCATTCCGCCAAGCATGGCGGCGATGCCGTGGGCAGCGTCCGGGCAATGGGGGGGCAGGCGGTTCATGATATCGCGGTCACTCCGGGTTGCAGAAATGACTATATAATTAATATAAATGTTATTTGCAAGCGGTTTTTAGCCCTCTGGCAAAATTTCCTTCGTGCCGCAGGGCGGGTGCAACCCGCCTACGCCGTCATCTCCTGTCGATGCTCAGAACCCCCAGGCCACCCGCGCCTCATTCCCCCGGCTGAGGTTGCGGAACCGCGCCATCGCCATCAGCGGGAAGAACAGCTTGTAACCGTGGTAGCGCAGGTAGAACACGCGCGGGAAACCCACCGCCGTGTAGGGCGCCTCGTCCCACCCGCCATCGTCTTTCTGCACCGAGGACAGCCAGGCGATCCCCCTGGCCACCGCCGGGTGCGTCGTCTCGCCGGCCGCCATCAAACCGAGCAGCGCCCAGGCGGTCTGGCTCGGGTTGGAGCGATGGTAGCGGCCGGGTGCGGCGGCGGCGTAGGTCGCGTTATCCTCGCCCCAGCCGCCATCGTCGCGCTGGGTGTCGAGCAGGAAACCGGCCGCGCGGCGGATCGCCGGGTCGTCATGTGGCAGGCCGGCGGCGTTCAGCGCACAGAGCACGGACCACGTACCGTAGATGTAGTTGGTGCCCCAGCGGCCGAACCAGGAGCCGTCTTTCTCCTGGTCGCGCCGCAACCAATCCAGGGCCCGCGCCATGAGCGGCGTCTCGGCCGAAATCCCGATCTGGGCCAGGAAGCTAACGCAGCGCGCGGTGACGTCGGCGGTCGAGGGATCGAGCAGCGCACCATGGTCGGCGAAGGTGATGTGGTTGAGATACATGTGGTTGTTATCGGCATCGAACGCGCCCCAGCCGCCATCGCTGGATTGCATGGCGATGATCCAGTCGCGCGCCCGGGCGATCGCCGCGGCATGGTCAGGGTTGTTCTCGCGGTGCAGCAGCATGCCGACCACCGCGGTGTCATCGACATCCGGGTAGTGCGGGTTTTCGTACTGGAAGGCCCAGCCGCCGGGCACCGCGTTCGGACGGGTCTCCTTCCAATCGCCGACCACGTCGAGGATCTGCTTGCCACGCAGCCACTGGTTGGCCGCTGCGATCTCGGGGATGGCCGGGCTGTCCGCCTCGGCGATGGCGTGGCCCGCGAGCCCGGTGTCCCACACCGGGGACAGGCAGGGCTGGCAATAGGCGCGGTCCTCCCCGATCACCAGCAGCTTGAGCACCGATTGCCAGGCAATCGCCGCGTCGGGGTGGCCGGGCTTATAGCCCAGCGCGTCGAACATCATCACGCTGTTGGCCATCGCCGGGTAGATCGCGCCCAACCCGTCCTCGCCATTCAGCCGCTCGGTGACGAAGCGCACGGCCCAGGCGATCGCCCGCTTACGCAGCGCGCCAGGGATCAAGCGCTCGGTTGGCCGCAAAATGGCATCGAGCGCCTTGAAGAAATACCCCCAGCCCGAGCGGTACGGCCCCCTGATCCAGTGCGCGGTCTCCGCCGGCGCCACCCAGAACAACTCCGCCACCCCGATGCCGCGCGGATTGCGCGCCCTCGGCTTCAGCGCCATCAGCACCAGAAGCGGAATGATAACGGTGCGCGACCAGTAGCTGACCTTGTCGAGATGGAAGGGAAACCACTTCGGCAACAACACCATCTCGACCGGCATCACCGGTACCGCGCGCCACGGCACCTCGCCGAACAGCGCGAGCTGGCAGCGGGTGAAGACGTTGCTGCGCTCCGCCCCGCCGGCGGCCAGGATCGCGTCGCGCGCGCGCGCCATGTGCGGCGCACCGGGGTCATCGCCGATCATCTTCAGCGCGAAATAGGCCTTCACCGAGGCCGAGAGATTGAACGCCCCGTCATGAAACAGCGGCCAGCCGCCATGGGCACCCTGGATCGAGCGCAGATAATTGCCGATCTTGCGCTCAAGCTCGATGTCCGGCCGGTCGAGAAAATGGCACAGCAGCACGAATTCGGCGGGGATGGTGGCGTCGGCCTCAAGCTCGAACACCCAATGCCCATCCGGCTGCTGGCGGCGCTTGAGGGCGTCGCGCGCGCGTCGCACCGCGTCATCGAGGGCAGCATCGTCCATCAAGGCGATCATCGCATGGTCCATGGGTCAGGCGGCGAGTGCCTCGGCCGCCGCGCGGCCGGACCTGATGGCACCTTCGATCGTGGCCGGCAAGCCGGTATCGGTCCAGTCCCCGGCCAACGCGAGATTGCCGATCGGGGTGCGCGAAGCAGGGCGGAGGCGTGCCTGCGCGGCGGTGGCCGCGAAGGTGGCGCGGCGCTCCTTCACCACGCGCACCGGCGGCATCGGCCCATCGAGGCCAAGGGCGGCGCAAACCTCAGGCCAGATCGCGGTCGCCAGATCATCGGCGCCGCGGTCGACCAGGCGGTTCGCCGCCGAGATGGTGATCGAGACGATCCCCGGCTTGATGAATATCCACTCCGCAATGCCACCGATCAGGCCAAGGAATCCGGCCTCCCCGACCTCCCCCGCGGGCGCCACATCCACCCGGTAGTGCAGGTTGACGATGGCCTCGAAGCTGTCCGGCGTGCCCAGCCAGGGCAGCAGATCGCGCGCCACCCAGGGCGGCACCGCCAGCACCACGGCATCCCCGGCGCCGAGGGTCACCCGGCCCTCGGTGGTGTCGAACCCCGCGATCCCGCCGCCGACCAGGTGCAACGCGCTGACCCGCCGCCCGGTGTGCAGCGTGGCGCCACGCGCGGTGAGCCAGGCAATCGCCGGGTCAATGAAGGTCTCGGACAGGCCGACCCGGGGATAGAGCGGAATAGAGGCCCGCCCGCCTTGCATCAGCGTCTCGCGCACCACGCTGGCGAGCAGCCGGGCCAGGGCGGCGTCCGGCGGGGTGTTGAGCGCGGCAATCGCGAGGGGTGCGAGCAGGCGGCGATACAGCGCGCTGCGCGGGTCGAGCGACTGGCTGACGGTGGTTTCAGCACCGGCCGCCCGCAGGCGGAGGAGCTGGCCGTACTCCGTCAGCTTGGTGCCGGGCACCCGGGCATTGCGGCGGAACACCCACCACGGGATGGGGCCGGGGTCGGGCTCCACCGTCCAGCGCTCGCCCGTGGTGACATCGAGGAAGGGAAGAATCGCCCGCCCCGGCCCGCCCAGCAGATGGCGCGCGCCGATGGTGTCGAGAAAACCCATCGCGGCGCGATTGCCGGAGAGTACGAGATGGTTGCCGTTGTCGATCCGGCAGCCGAGTTCGCGGTCGAAATACGAGCGGCACCGCCCGCCCGCCGCCGGGCCGGCCTCATACAGCGTCACCGCCCGCCCCTGGCCGGCCAGTGCGACCGCCGCCGACAGCCCGGCGAGGCCGGCGCCGATGATGTGGACCTGGCTCATGCCAATCCGTAGCGCAACGCCAGCCAGATCTTGCGCCATTTCGGCAGTGTGGCCGGCTGGTCGAGTGCCTGCCAGCCGCGCCGCTCCAGCGCGCGGAGCACCTCGGCATAGGTCGCCCCCATCAGCCGCGCCGGGCGCATCGCCTCGCGCCCGCATTGCATCATCGCCGTCGCCGCGTCGTCGAAATGCCCGTGCGCCAAATCCGCCACGCGAGCGCAGACTTCGGGCAGTTCCGGCCGCGCCAGCGCTTCGGCGGCGGTGGCCGGGGGCGGCGCGGCGAAGAACTCGCGCGGCAGATAGCACCGCCCGCGCGCCGCATCCTCGGCAATGTCGCGCAGGATATTCGTGAGTTGCAGCGCCCGGCCAAGATGATGCGCCACCACATCGGCCGCGACCGACGCGTCGCCGAAGGCGCGCACCGACAGCCGCCCCACCGCGGCGGCCACGCGGTCGCAATACAGGTCGAGTGCCGCGAGGTCGGGCGCCACCACGGTTGTCTCACCATCGGTTTGCATGCCGTCGATGACGGCGAAGAAATCCGCCTGGCGCAGATCGTATTTACGCACCGCCAGCAACAGCACCCGCGTCACCGCGTCCTCCGCCCGGCCGGCATAGAGCAGCGCGATGTGCCGCCGCCATTCGTCGAGCGCCGCCCGCTTTTCGGCCGCGTCGCCGGGCTCGTCGACGATGTCGTCGACGATGCGGCAGAAGGCGTAGATCGCGTACATCGCATGCCGCCGATCCTTCGGCAGCACCGCCATGCCGCGATGAAAACTCGTCCCCGCGGCGCGCACGATCGCCTCGACCGCCCGCAGATCGGCCTGGTCGGCACCGAGCGGGGTCACAGGAACCTTGATGCGGCGAGCATGGCCAGCATGACATCCCCCTTCCCGAGTTTCACCCGCGCGGCCAGCGGATCCTGCCGCCGCAGCCGGCCGGCCAGGCGTTTGGCGAGGCCAAGGATCACCGCCGTCTCCAGCCGCAGCCGGCGGTCCCGCGTGCGGCGCGGCAGCAGGCCGGCCTCGGCGTTGAGCGCGTCGCAGCGGTCGAGCAGCTGATCGAGCACGCGGCGCATCCCGGGCGTCAGCGCATGCTTGTGAAGATCATCCACACCGGTGCCGGACGCCGCCATCATGTCGGCGGGGATATAGCAGCGGTTGAGTTCCTGGAGATCCTTGGCGCCGTCCTGAAGGTGATTCAGCGCCTGCAGCGCGGTGCACAGCGCGTCCGACGGCGCCCAGGTGTCGCGGGATTCGCCGTGCAGGTCGAGCATGTAGCGGCCGACCGGGGCGGCGGAGTAGCGGCAATAGTCGGCGAGTTCGTCCCACGTCGCATAGCGCAGCTTGGTGGCATCGCGGCGGAAGGCGATCAGCAGGTCGGTGGCGTGGACGGGCGTGACGCCGGTTTCGGTCAGGCTCGCCCGCAGACGAGTGGCACTCGGCGAACCCGCCTCCCGCCGGCCGAGCAGCACGTCCTCCATCACATCGAGCCGCGCCACCTTGTCATCGGCCGCCAGCACATCGCTGTCGGCGATGTCGTCGGCATTGCGGGCGAAGGCGTAGTAGGCGTGGACATGCGGGCGCAGCCGCGCGGCGATCAGCGCGGACCCGACCGGGAAATTCTCGTCCCCGCGGCCCTTGCCCGACCAGGTCTCGACCGAGGCCTCGCTCATGCCGAACCCTCCGTATAGGCGCGGTTTTTCCACACCACGCCGCGCCCGCGATGATGGTCGATGGCGGCGCCGATGGTGGCGGCGAGGTAGAACAGGGCGATCAGGGGCAGGCAGAACGCGGCGAGAAAACGCGCCCATTGGCCCGATCCGTAGCGCCGCGACGCTGCGTCGAAACTGACCATCATCGCAAAAAATCCGGTGAGAACAATGACCTGATCAAGCCAATGGAGGCCGCTCGGCCCCTGCCCGTCAACCAGGCCGAGGAACCCGATCACCGGCACTCCGAACAGGAACCCCATCCCGAGAACCGTGCCCAACAGCAGCACCGGCGAAAAACCGAGCTGCACATAGGCGGAGCGGGCGATCATCCGCCAGATATCGGCGAAATCCGGATACGGCCGGATGGAGCGCGCCTCGCTGGTATGGCCGAGCCAGATCGGCGCCGAGCGTTTCACCGCGCGGGCGAGCGCCACGTCATCGATCAGCGCGCCCTTGATCGCCGCGATGCCGCCGATCCGCGCCAAGGCTTGCCGGCGGATCAGGATGGTGCCGCCGGCCGCCGCGGCGGTTGTGCGGCGCGGGTCGTTCACCCAGGCGAAGGGGTAGAGCATGCAGAAGAAATACACGAAGGCCGGCACCAGCGCTCGCTCGGCAAAGCTGGTGCAGTTGAGCCGCACCATTTCGCTCACCATCGCCGCCCCGGTGCGCTCCATGCCCGCGACCAGGGTGGCGAGATGGGAGGGCTCGTGCAGGATGTCGGCGTCGGTCAGCAGCACCAGTTCCTCGGTGCCCGCCGAGACGCCCTGATCGACCGCCCATAATTTGCCCGCCCAGCCCGACGGGCGGGGCGCGCCGGTCAGCACGGTGAGGCGTCGCGCGGGATCGGGGATCGCCCGGGCCAGCGCCGCGGTGGCGTCCGTGCTGTTGTCGTCGACCAGCACGACGCGGAACGGCCCGCCATAGTCCTGTGCCAGCAGCCCAGCGATCACCGCTTCGATGGTCCCGGCCTCGTCGCGGGCGGGCACCACGATGCAGACCGGCGGCGCTGCCCTCGGGCGCAGGAGCGGCAGTTCAGGCCCGGTTGCGTGGAACCCGCCGCGGAGGAATATCAGCCACAGCCAAGCCAGCGTCGCGGCGATGACGAGCCAGATCATGCCACCCCCTGCGCGCGAAACCACGCCACCGCGTCCGCCACCGCATCGCGCGCCGGGCGCGGCCGGTATCCCAGTTCGGCGATCGCCTTGGCGGAAGAGAAATACATCGGCTTGCGCGCCATCCGCAGATGATCCCGCGTCACCAGCGGCGCGATCCCCGCCACCCGCGCCAACCCCTCGCACGCCAGCGCCACCGGCCACAGCGCGGCGATCGGGAGTTTTACCCGCGGCGCCCGCCGCCCGGCGGCTTCGGCGACCAGCCCCAGAAGTTCCCCGAAAGCAAGATTTTCGCCGCCGATGATATACCCCTGGCCGATCCGCCCGCGCTCGAGCGCCAGCACATGCCCCGCGGCGACGTCATCGACATGCACCACGCACAGCCCGGTATCGATGTAGGCCGGCATCCGCCCCGCCGCGGCATCGGCGATCATCCGCCCGGTCGGCGTCGGCTTGATGTCGCGCGGGCCGACGGGGGCGGCGGGGTTGACGATCACCGCCGGCAGCCCGTCGTCACGCACCATTCGCCGCACCGCCTGCTCGGCCTCGTATTTGGAGCGCTTGTAGACGCCCGCGATCGCCGCCGGCACCACCGGCGTCGTCTCATCGGCCGGGCTGCCATCGGCGGTGAGCCCGAGGGCGGCGACCGAGCTGCAAAAGACGATCCGCTCCACCCCGGCCGTGAGGGCGGCCCGCATCAGCGCCTCCGTCCCCGCCACATTGGCCCGCAGCATCGCGCCGGGGTCCGGCACCCAGATGCGGTAGTCGGCCGCGACATGGACCAGGAAGCGGCATCCGGCGACGGCACGCGCCAGTGAGGCGGGGTCGGCGAGATCGCCGATCACCTCATCGCAGTCGAGCCCGGCGAGGTTGCGCCGGTCGCTCGTCGCGCGCACGAGCACACGCAGCCGGTGGCCGCGCGCGATCAAGGCGCGGGCGACGGCCGAACCGACGAAGCCGGTCGCGCCGGTCAGGAGGGTGATGTCGCCCATGGCTCCGTTGCGTGTGGGGTGCAGGACGCCGGTTTATACCGCGCCGCCCGCGCTCGCCAGACTGTATCGATCCCAAGAGCACTATCCCGACCGCCGCCGCTCCTTGCGCCGATCCAGCGCCAGCGCCACCAGCGGCATCGCCGCCAGCCCCGCGAGGTTGACGCCGAGCTGCATCACCAGCGACGGCCCGAACGTGCCGAGTTCAAGCCGGCCGAACAGCGCCATCATCGAGCCCAGGGCATAGATGGCGAGCGAATGCCGGCCGCACGCCTCGAGCGGGCGCAGCACCGCGTGCTTCGACCAGGCGAGCACCCGCCGGGAGCCGAGCGCCAGATACACCAGCGCCAGCACGTCGAGCAGGCGCAGCGGCGCGAGATGGGTCTTGTCGAGCAGCCCGGCCTCGATGATCGCGTCCCAGCTTTGCAGCACGTCGGCCCAGCGGTGCAGCAGATAGGCCCAGGCGAGGTAGACCCAGCACAGCACCGCCGCCCAGCGCGGCTGCGGCAGCAGGCTCCCCGCCGGCCCCAGCGTCACCGCCAAAGCCGCGCCGATGACGAACAGGAACTGCCAGGACAGCGGGGCGAAACTCCACCCCCGCCCGGTGGCATCGAGCAGATTGGGCAGGTTCAGCCCCGGCTGCGTCCAGGCCAGCAGCCACATCAGCCCGGACGCCGCCACGGTGAGGCCGGGATGCCGTCGCATGCCGTAATAGACCAGCGGAAAGAGGGTCAGCAGCACCACGTAGAGCGGCAGGATGTCGAGATAGTCGGGCAATGCCATCAAGGCGAGCCCACGGCTGACGTCGTCATACCCCTCGGGGATCACCGGGGTGAACAGCGGGTGGCCGATCGGCAAATACAGCCGCCACACGGTGACGACGCCGAGCGTGGCCAGCAGCAATCCGGCTTGGGTCAAATAGATCACCGCCGCGCGGTATGTCGTCTGCCACAGCCCGTGGCGCGGCCCGCCCCGCTCGAAGGCTCGCCCGAAGGCGATCATCGCCGAGAACCCGGCCAGCAGCACGAACAACTCGGCCGCATCGGCGAAACCGTACTGCCGCATGGTCAGCCGGCTGAGCTCATTGAGAGGGATGTGATCGACGTAGATCATCACCAGTGCCGCGCCGCGCATAATGTCGATGCGGGGATCGCGTGGCGAGCGCCGCTCGGTCAGGGGAGGCGCTGCGGCCGCCATGGTGTTCCGGCCCGCTCCCTTCTCCGCCCGGTCGCGACTCGCGCCGGCTTACTTCTTGGTCAGGGAATCAGTCCCGCTGTCCGGAGTCAATATAGAGGTGGCGGCCGAGCCGGGTCCGGCCGACCCGTTGGCGGTAGCCGGGCGCCGCGGCCTCCCAGGTCTCGGGGGCTGGCGACGGTAAGCTGGCAGGCGGCGGATGCATCGCCTCCTCCAGCACCCGCCCATCCATCGCTGCCCCGCCTGGCAGGCCGAGCAAGGCGAGCACCGTCGGCGCGATGTCGCACAGCCCGGCGGGAACCTCACTCGCGACGCCGGCGCGGATCGGCGCGCCGGCCAGCATCAGCACGGTGTGCATCTCGGCGGCGAGCAGCCCGCCGTGGGTGCCGCCGCCGGGTTTGAGGCCGCCGTCATACAGCGTCACCCCCGCCAGCCCGTCCCCCGTCAATCCACTTGGCGCCAGCGCGTCGGAGGCGCGCAGCGTGAACAGCACCGGCGCCGCGCGGGCGTGATCGGCCAGCAGCACGCTGCGCGGCAGCACTCCGTCCGGCATGTCGATCCCGTCGGCGGCGAACACCGAGCCCGCCCAGTCCTGCCGGGTCAGCCACGCGGCAATTGCGGCGATCCGCTCCGGCGTCGGGTCCGGCACGGCGAAACCGCAGCTCGATCCGGCCATCAGCGTCGCGCCCGCGGCCGGGCTGCCTGCCATGTCGGGGGCGACGGCGTGCAGCCCGGTGATGGTGGCGTGGCCGTGGTCGGAGGCGACCGCGATGGTGAGCGTGTCGCGCTGCGGCCCGGCCTGCCAGGCATCGATCAGCCGGCCGAACGCGGCGTCGGCGTCGCGCAGCGCGGCGAGCTGGCCGGGACTACCGAGCCCGTCGTAGTGGCCGGAGAAGTCGGGCTCGCACAGCCACAGGATGGAGGCGGCGGGCGGGGCGGGCAGCATATGGGTCCGCCAGGCGTCGGCGAGCCACACCGCCCGCGCGGCGGCTTGTGCCGGCGGCGGGTCGAGCCGGGCCAGCAGCCGGGCGCCGGCGGGGGAGCAGAACGCCGCACCATGGGCCGAGAGGGTGATTTGCCCGAGCGCCGCGGCCTCGGGGTTGAGCACGAAGGTCTGCCCGGTGGTGCCGCTGCTGAACAGGCAGAACTCCCGCCCGGCATCGGCCAGCAGGCGGGCCAGCGTCGGCGCCTCCAGCAGCGGCGCCCCGGTTTCCTGTTCGAGCGCCATCAGGACTTCCATCTGCCCGGTATCGACGCTGCGGCGCGGATCACGCGGATGGGCGATGCGGTTGGCCACCAGGCCATGCCGGCGTGGCAGGCAGCCGGTGGCGATGCTGGCCGAGCAGACCCGGGTTTCGGAGGGAAACACCGAGCGGGCGCGGGCGAAGCGAGTGCCGAGCCGGGCGAAGCGCATCAGGTTGGGGGTGGTATCGGGCCGCACCATGTCGGGCCGCAGACCGTCGAAGACGACAAGCAGAAAGCTGTTCATGGTGCCTATCTAATCATAATTCGCGCCGCGTCGCGTGACGCTTGGGTGAATCGGAGATGCCGTGCGACGCATGGTGCCGTGCGCATCCCCGATCCATCAACGTTCGCCGCAGTGTTCGCCGGCCCCGTGCCGCGCGTGCTGCTGCCGCTGGCCGTGGCGCTTGGGCTGCTGGCATGGCTGCTGGCCGGCGCGCCCGCCGTCGCGGCGGGGCTGCCCGGCACCGGGCTGGCGATCGAGCTTGACGGGCTATCCGGTTTTTTCCTGACGCTGGCTCTCCTCGAACGAGCCGCCGCCGGGCGTGACGCGCGCACCCTCGCCGGGACGATCCTGACGCTGCTGGCCGCCGACGGGATGATCTTGCTGGCCGGTGTGGCGCTGCTCGGCGGCCCGCGTCGCCTGCCGGGACTGCCGGCATTGCTGCTACTGGCGGCGTTCGCTCTGCTCGGCGGCTTGTCCTTCGATGCGATGCGGCTGGCGGCCGAAACGGTGCCCGAAGCGGCGCTGATCGCACTCGTGCTCGCCGCCGCCGTGGCAATCGGCGGTCCGACCGGCACCTATCTCGCGCTGCGCCTGCTGCTCGATGTCGCGAGCCCGCTGTCTTCCTGGGCGGGGACGCCGGTGATCCTCGCCGGGGCCGCGATGGCGCTGATCGCCGCTGCCGCGGCCTGTGGCACGCGTCACCTGCCGCACCTGCTCGATGCGCTCGGCCGCAGCCTCGCCGGTTTCGCCCTGCTCGGCGCCGGGATGGTGCTGGCCGGCACCACCAACGACGTCCCGGCGCCGGCCGCAGCGGGCCTCGCGGTGGTGCTGCTCGCCAGCCTGATCGGCGCCGGCGTGCTGCCGGTATGGCGGATCGTGGCCAGTCTCGCCGTCACCGGCACGGGCGGTACCGCATTGGCGGGGCTTGGTGGCGTGCTGCGGATGCTGCCGCTCGGCGGGCTCGCGGCTTTGATCGCCGGCCTGACCCTTGCCTTGGTACCGCCGGGCGCCGGGTTCATGATGCTGTGGCAGGCGTTCGCGGGATTGCAGGCGCTCCCCGCCAACCCGCTCGTCGCGGCCGCGGCGGCGCTGGCGATTGCGGTCAGCGCGGCGCTGCTGGCGCAAACCGCGCTGCGGCTGCTGGCCTGCGGTCTCAACGGAGCGTCCCCGGCCAATGTCGCGGAAGGCCGGTGGGAGCGCGCGCTGTTTGCTGTGTTCGGTCTGCTGAGCGTGCTCGCCGGCATCTTCCCCGCGCTCGTCTTCGCAATAGGCGCCCCAGCCGCCGTCCTGCTCGCCGGCACGATCCGGCCGGCCGCCGGGCCGGGCTACCTGCCATGGGCGATCGCGGCGTTGATGGCAGGGATGGCGGCGATCGCGGTGCTGCTCTTGCGCCGGCCCAGCGTAGAAGGACATCGCAGTATCGCCGAAACCGGGGGGGAACCGCTTGTGGCACCGCCTGCCCGGCTGCCACGCAAGGTGCGGGCGGCGATCCGCCAGGCGATCACGCTGGCCCGCCGCCTCGGGCGCCAGCGGCCTGCCCCGCCCACCCCCTCTGCCGCGCTCGCTGGCGCCTTCATGGTTTTGATCCTGCTGCTGCTCGGACAGGCGCTGCCATGACGCTGCTGCTCGCCTGGGGGGTGGCGATCCTGCAGCTCCTGCTGCTGCCGCCGGCCGCCCTGCTCGCCGCCGGCCTGGCCGAGACGCTGCGCGCCCGCCTGCTCGGCATGCGCGGACCGGGGCTGCTGATGCCGTTCCGCGCCATCGCCGCGGCACTCGGACGCCAGCGGGTGCGCGGCCCGGATGCCTCACTCGTCTCCGTGATCGGGCCGGCCCTGGTGCTGACGGCAACCCTCGCGGCGGCCTGCCTGGTGCCCTCCTTCAGCCGCGACAGCGCGCTCGCCGGGATTGGCGACGCCCTGACAATCGCCGGGTTGTTGACCCTCGCGCGCCTGATCGCCCTGCTGCTGGATGGCGCGGCGGCGGATCCCGCCGCCTTGTTTGCCGAGCCCGCGGTGCTGATCGCGATCTTCAGCGGCCTGGTGCCAGGGGCCAATGCGGCCGCCCCGATCGGGCTCGCCGCATTGGCGATCGGTGCCCTCGCGCTTGTCCCGGGTCCTCGGATGGCGCGCACCGCATCGGGGCGTGATCTCGCGATGCTGACCCTTGCCGCCGCATTGCGCCGGCTGGTGTTCCTCTCCCTTATCGCCGATCGGCTGCGGCCGAACCTGCCGGAGGGCGCGGAATACTGGGCGATCGGGTTCGCACTCTGGGTGGCGATGGTGGTGGCGATCACTCTGGTCTGCACGGTGGCCGAAGCGGCACTGCCGGCGCGGCTGCCGGCGCGGCGGCGCGAGGCGCTGGCCGCCGGGCTCGCGCTCGCAGCACTCGCGGTCCTGGTCGGTCTCGCGGAGGCCGCGTCGTGACGGCGATCGCCGCCGCGGCCCTGGCGATCGCCTTTCTCGCCATCGGCGGCATCGCGCGC
>JAPLOH010000180.1 GCA_026400845.1 Alphaproteobacteria bacterium | reverse complement strand
TTCTGGTCGCTCGTGATCTTCATGGCGCTGTTCGTGCTGGTGGTGGCCTCCACGATATGGATGGCGGTGGCGATCCGGCGGATGGAGCACGAGGCGGTCGGCGCGACGCTGGATGCGTTGCCGCAATTGCCTGAAATGGCGGGGATGCAGGCCGCGACGGCGGCGATCGGCAAATCCTCCGCGGTTCTCACCGATTGGCGGCCGGAGGATGCCGGGTTCTGGGCGGCGGGCGGCAAGGCCATCGCGCGGCGCAATTTATGGCTCTCGATCCCCTCGCTGCTGCTGTCTTTCGCGGTGTGGCAGATGTGGTCGGTGGTGGTGGCGAAGCTGCCGCTGGTGGGCTTCCGGTTCACCACCGACCAGCTGTTCTGGCTGGCCGCGCTGCCCGGGCTGACCGGGGCATCCTTGCGCATCTTCTATTCCTTCATGGTGCCGATTTTCGGCGGCAGGCTGTGGACGACGTTGACCACCTGGTCGCTGCTGATCCCCGCGATCGGCATCGGCTACGCGGTGCAGAACCCCAGCACCCCCTATGCGGTGCTGTTGATCCTGGCCCTGCTGTGCGGCCTCGGCGGCGGCAACTTCGCCTCCTCGATGTCGAACATCTCGTTCTTCTTCCCCAAGGCGGAGAAGGGCAATGCGCTGGCGTTGAATGCCGGGCTGGGTAATCTCGGCGTCAGCGTGGTGCAGTTCGTGGTGCCGCTGGCGATCACCGCCGGCGTGTTCGGCTGGCTCGGCGGGCCGCCCGAAGTGGTGAAGGCGGGGACACCGCCGTTGTGGCTGCAGAATGCGGGCTTCGTGTTCGTGCCCTTCATCGTCGCCGCCGCCGTCGCCAACTGGTTCGGCATGAACGACATCGCCTCCGCCCGCGCCTCCTTCGCCGACCAGTCGGTGATCTTCAAGCGCAAGCACAACTGGATCATGTGCTGGCTCTACACCGGCACCTTCGGCTCCTTCATCGGCTATTCCGCGGGCTTCCCGCTGCTGGCCAAGATCCTGTTCCCCGAAGTCGACGCGCTGCAACTCGTCTTCATCGGGCCGCTGGTGGGCGCCTTGTCGCGCTCCGGCACCGGCTGGGTGTCGGACCGGTTCGGCGGTGCGCGGGTGACGTTCTGGGTGTTCTGGTTGATGCTGGTGGGCGTCGGGGGCGTGCTTTGGAGCATCTCCATGCACGCGGCACCTTGGGCGTTCTGGGCGTTCTTCGGTTCGTTCCTGGTGCTGTTCTTCGCCACCGGCGTGGGCAATGCGTCGACCTTCCAGATGATCCCGGCGATCATGCGCATCGAGATCGCGCGCCTGATGCCCGGCGCCTCGCCCGACCAGGCGCGGCTCCAGGCGGAGCGCGAGAGTGCGGCCATCACCGGCTTCACCTCGGCGATCGCGGCCTTCGGCGCCTTCTTCATCCCCAAGGGCTACGGCACCTCGATCGCGCTCACCGGCGGGCCGGAAGCGGCGCTGTGGGGCTTCGGGATTTTCTACGTCACCTGCATCGCCATCACCTGGGCGGTCTACAGCCGCCGCGGCGGGATGCTGCATGCCATCGAGCGCCAGGCGCGCTGAGGAGCTTTTTCCATGTCCCATTTCCTGGACCGCCTGACCTTCTTTCGCCGCAAGGCCGAACCCTTCGCCGACGGCCACGGCATCACCACCGAGGAAAGCCGCGCCTGGGAGGACGGCTACCGGCAGCGCTGGCAGCACGACAAGATCGTGCGCTCCACCCATGGGGTGAACTGCACCGGCTCGTGCTCGTGGAAAATCTACGTCAAGGGCGGCATCGTCACCTGGGAGACCCAGCAGACCGACTACCCGCGCACAAGGCCCGATCTGCCCAACCATGAGCCGCGCGGCTGCGCCCGGGGCGCCTCCTACTCCTGGTATCTCTATTCCGGCGCGCGGGTGAAATACCCGCTGATCCGCGCCCGCCTGCTCAAGCTGTGGCGCGCCGCCCGCGTGGTGATGACGCCGGTGGCCGCCTGGGCCTCCATCGTCCAGGACCAGGCCAAGCGCGACTCCTACACCACCATCCGCGGCCATGGCGGCTTCGTGCGCGCGGCGTGGGACGAGGTGAACGAGATCATCGCCGCCGCCAACGCCTACACCGCGAAAACCTGGGGGCCGGACCGGGTGATCGGCTTCTCGCCGATCCCCGCGATGTCGATGGTCTCCTACGCCGCCGGCTCGCGCTACCTCTCGCTGATGGGCGGCGTCTGCATGTCGTTCTACGACTGGTATTGCGACCTGCCGCCGGCGAGCCCGCAGACCTGGGGCGAGCAGACCGATGTGCCGGAGAGTGCCGATTGGTACAACGCCGGCTACATCATCGTCTGGGGCTCCAATGTGCCGCAGACCCGCACGCCGGACGCGCATTTCTACACCGAGGTGCGCTACAAGGGCACCAAGTCGGCGGTGGTGAGCCCCGATTACGCCGAGGCCACCAAGTTCGCCGACATCTGGCTGGCGCCGCAGCAGGGCACCGATGCCGCGCTGGCGATGGCGATGGGCCATGTCATCCTGCGCGAATTCCACCTCGACCGCGACGTGCCGTATTTCAAGGACTACGCCAAGCGCTACTCGGACATGCCGTTCCTGGTGCGCCTGGTGGAGCGCGATGGCCGGTTGGTGCCGGAGCGGCTGCTGCGCTCGTCCGAACTGCCGGGCGCGCTGGGCGAGACCAATAACCCGGAGTGGAAGACGGTCGCCTTCGACGAGACGTCCGGCGCGCTGGTCGCCCCACTCGGTTCGGTCGGCTATCGCTGGGGCGAGCAGGGCAAATGGAACCTTGAAAGCCGGGATGGCCAGGGCGCGGACGTCGATTTGCGGCTCAGCCTGGCCGGCGATGGTTCGGAATATGCCGACGTCGACTTCCCCTATTTCGGCGGGCGCGCGACCGAGCATTTCGTGGCGACCGCACATGGCGAAGTGCTGACCCGCAAGCTGCCGGTGCGGCGGGTCGCGCTGGAAGGCGGCGGCACCGTGGCGGTGGCGACCGTCTACGATCTGATGATGGGCAATTACGGGCTGGATCGCGGCTTCGGCGGCGCCAACGTGGCGGCCTCCTATGACGACGATACGCCGTTCACCCCGGCCTGGGCGGAGAAGGTGACCGGCGTGAAGCGCGGCGCGATCATCCAGGTCGCCCGCGAATTCGCCGCCAACGCGGAGGCCACCAACGGCCGTTCGATGATCATCATCGGCGCGGCGATGAACCACTGGTACCACATGGACATGAACTACCGCGGGGTGATCAACCTGCTGGTGTTCTGCGGCGCCGTGGGCCAGTCCGGCGGCGGCTGGGCGCACTATGTCGGCCAGGAGAAGCTGCGGCCGCAAACCGGCTGGCAGCCGCTGGCCTTCGGGCTCGACTGGTCACGCCCGCCACGGCAGATCAACTCGACCTCCTTCTGGTACGCCCATTCCGACCAGTGGCGCTACGAGACGCTGACGGCCGGGGAAATCCTCTCGCCCTTGGCGCCCGAGGGCGACTGGGATCAGTCGATGATCGACTACAACGTCCGCGCCGAGCGGATGGGCTGGCTACCCTCGGCACCGCAGTTGAAGCAGAACCCGCTCGGCATCGCCGCCGCCGCCCGCAAGGCCGGCATGGCGCCGAAGGACTATGTCGCGCAGGGCCTTACCGATGGCACGCTCGACATGTCCTGCCACGACCCCGACGCGCCGGAGAACTGGCCGCGCAACCTGTTCGTCTGGCGCTCCAACCTGCTGGGCTCCTCGGGCAAGGGGCACGAGTATTTCCTCAAGCATCTGCTCGGCACCACCCACGGCCTCAAGGGCAAGGACCTCGGCGCCGAGGGCAAGCGGCGCAGCAAGGAGGTGACCTGGCACGAAGAGGCGCCGCGCGGCAAACTCGATTTGCTGGTGACGCTGGATTTCCGCATGTCCACCACCTGCGTCTACTCCGACATCGTGCTGCCCACCGCCACCTGGTACGAGAAGAACGACCTCAACACCTCGGACATGCATCCCTTCATCCATCCGCTGAGTGCCGCGGTGGACCCGGCGTGGGAGGCGCGGTCGGACTGGGATATCTATAAGGGGCTCGCCAAGACATTCTCCGAGATCGCGCCGGAGGTGCTCGGCGTCGAGGAGGATGTGGTGCTCACCCCCATCCTGCACGACACCCCCGGCGAGATGGCCCAGGCGATGGAGGTGAAGGACTGGAAGCGCGGCGAAACCGCCGCCATTCCCGGCAAGACCATGCCGGCCGTCACCGTGGTGACGCGCGACTACCCCAACCTCTACGCCAAGTTCACCGCCCTCGGCCCGCTGCTCGATACGCTGGGCAATGGCGGCAAGGGGATCGGCTGGAACACCACCCATGAGGTGGCGGCGCTCGCCGCGCTCAACGGCACACAAACCGACGGGGTGGCGGAGGGTCGGCCGAGAATCGAGACCGATATCGATGCCGCCGAGGTCATCCTCATGCTCGCGCCCGAGACCAACGGCGAGGTCGCGGTCAAGGCATGGGAGGCGCTGTCCAAGGCCACCGGGCGCGAGCATGCCCATCTCGCGCGATCCAAGGAGGATGAAAAGATCATCTCCTCGCCGACCTGGTCGGGCATCGAGAGCGAGAAGGTGTGCTACTCGGCCGGCTGGACCAACGTGCATGAGCTGATCCCCTGGCGCACCCTGACCGGCCGCCAGCAGCTCTACCAGGACCATCTCTGGATGCAGGCCTTCGGCGAGACGCTGGTGACCTGGAAGCCGCCGGTCGATCTCAAGACCATCGCCGCCGCTTTGGGTTCGGCACCCAACGGCAACCCCGAGATCGTGCTGAATTTCATCACCCCGCACCAGAAATGGGGCATCCACTCCACCTATTCCGACAATCTGCTGATGCTCACGCTCAACCGCGGCGGCCCGGTGGTGTGGGTCTCGGAGACCGATGCGCGCCGCGCGGGCCTGGTGGATAACGACTGGGTGGAGGTGTTCAACGCCAACGGCGCGCTCACCGCCCGCGTGGTGGTGTCCCAGCGGGTCAATCCGGGAATGATGATGATGTATCACGCCCAGGAGAAGATCGTGAACACGCCGGGCTCGGAGATCACCGGCCATCGCGGCGGCATCCACAACTCCGTCACCCGCACGGTGCTGAAGCCGACCCACATGATCGGCGGCTACGCCCAGCAATCCTACGGGTTCAACTACTACGGCACCGTCGGCTCCAACCGCGACGAGTTCATCGTGCTGCGCAAGATGGCCAAGGTGGATTGGCTCGAAGGGCCGCTCGAAACCAGCAAAGAGAGGGTCGTGGCATGAAGATCCGCGCGCAGATCGCCATGGTGCTCAATCTCGACAAGTGCATCGGCTGCCATACCTGCTCCGTCACCTGCAAGAACGTCTGGACCACGCGAGAAGGCGTCGAATACGCCTGGTTTAACAACGTCGAGACCAAGCCCGGCGTCGGCTATCCCAAGGAGTGGGAGAACCAGGACAAGTGGAACGGCGGCTGGAAGCGCAATTCCAAGGGCGCGCTGGAGCCCCGCATGGGCGCGAAATGGCGGGTGCTGGCCAATATCTTCGCCAACCCCGACCTGCCCGAGATCGACGACTACTACGAGCCCTTCACCTTCGATCATCCGCATCTGCAGACCGCGCCCGAAAGCCGCGCCTTCCCGACCGCCCGGCCACGCTCGGCGATCACCGGGGAGCGGATGGAGAAGATCGAATGGGGGCCGAACTGGGAGGAAATCCTCGGCGGCGAGTTCGAGAAACGCTCCAAGGACGCGAATTTCGAGAACATCCAGAAGCAGATGTACGGCGAGTTCGAGAACACCTTCATGATGTATCTCCCCCGCCTCTGCGAGCATTGCCTGAACCCGACCTGCGCCGCCGTGTGCCCATCGGGCGCCATCTACAAGCGCGAGGAGGACGGTATTGTCCTGATCGACCAGGATAAATGCCGGGGCTGGCGGATGTGCGTCTCGGGCTGCCCGTACAAGAAGATCTATTACAACTGGTCCTCCGGCAAATCGGAGAAATGCATCTTCTGCTACCCGCGCATCGAGAGCGGCCAGCCGACGGTGTGTTCGGAAACCTGCGTCGGGCGCATCCGCTCTCTCGGCGTGCTGCTCTACGACGCCGACCGCATCGCGGCGGCGGCGAGCGTGGATGAGAAGGACCTCTACCAGGCCCAGCTCGACCTTTTCCTCGACCCCAACGACCCCGCGGTGATCGCCCAGGCCCGCGCCGATGGCATCTCCGACGCTTGGCTGGAGGCGGCGCGCCACTCGCCGGTGTGGGTCTGGTACGTGCCGCCGCTCTCGCCGATCCAGAACGCGGCGGCGGCCGGCGCGATCGCGATGAAGAACGGCATGCCCGATGTCGCCTCGCTGCGCATCCCCTTGCAATACCTCGCCAATCTGCTGACCGCCGGCGACGAGGCGCCGGTGCGCCTCGCGCTCGAACGCATGCTGGCGATGCGGGCCTTTATGCGCGCCAAGTCGATCGAGGGCCGCATCGACACCGCGATCGCCGAGGAGGTTGGCCTGAAAGGCGCTGATATCGACGAGATGTACCGGTATCTCGCGATCGCCAACTACGAGGACCGCTTCGTCATTCCCACCACCCATCGCGAGTGGAGCGAGGATGCGGCCGGGCTGCGTGGCGGCTGCGGCTTCACCTTCGGCAATGGCTGCTCCGGCGGCGAGACCACCAACCTGTTCGCCACCCGCACGGCGGGCCGGGCGAAGACCCCCATGGAGGTCAAGTGATGCGCGCCCTGAAGGCCCTTTCAGCCCTGCTCTGCTACCCCGAACCCGCCCTCTGCGCGGCCACCAGCGAGATCGCCGCCATGCTGCCCGGCGAGACGGCACTCGCCCCGCTGCTCCACGCGCTGGCGACGGAGGACCTGTTCGACCTGCAATCCGCCTATGTCGACCTGTTCGACCGCGGCCGGCGGCTGTCCCTGCATCTCTTCGAGCACGTCCACGGCGAAAGCCGCGACCGGGGCCAGGCGATGGTGGATCTCGCGCAGGTCTATGCCCAAGGCGGGCTGCTGCTGGAGGCCGGCGAGTTGCCGGATTACCTGCCGACCTTCCTCGAATTCGCCTCCACCCGGCCGCGCGCGGAGGCCCTGTCGCTGCTCGGCGACATCGCCCCCATTCTCACCGCCATGCACGCCGGCACCGCCGCGCGGGCGCCGGACTACGCCGCCGTGTTCGCCGCCCTGCTCCGCCTCGCCGGGCAGACGGCGGCCGAGGTGCCGCTCGAACCGCCGGTGGAGGACCTCGCGGCGCTCGATGCCGCCTGGGAGGAGACCACGGTGCTGTTCGGGCCGGGCGAGGACATCGCCGGCTGCGGCCCGGACCGCCTGCGCCAGCGCCTGCGCGCCGCCGGGCGGGACGCCCGGGCCCCGGCGTAAGGAGGGAAAACCCATGACCCGTTCGCTCGATACCATCCTGTTCGGCTGGTACCCCTACGTCGCCCTCACCGTGTTCCTGCTCGGCTCGCTGATCCGCTTCGACCGCGAGCAGTACACCTGGAAGAGTTACTCCTCGCAGCTGCTGCGCCGCCGCCAGCTGCGCTGGGGGTCGAACCTCTTTCATGTCGGCATTCTCGTGATCTTCCTCGGCCATGCCGGCGGCCTGCTGACGCCGATTGGGGTGTTCGACGCGCTCGGCATCTCCCACGGCTTCAAGCAGGGCCTCGCCATCACCGCCGGTGGGGTGGCGGGGGTGGCGTGCTTCGTCGGCATCGCCCTGCTCGCGCATCGCCGCCTGCTCGACCCCCGCATCCGCGCCACCTCCAGCTTCGGTGACACCGCGATCCTGCTGCTGCTGTGGGTGCAGCTCACCCTCGGCCTGTTCACCATCCCCGCCTCGCTGCACCACATGGATGGCGGCGAGATGGTGAAATTCATGGGCTGGGCGCAAGGCATCGTCACGCTCGACCCCGCCGCCGCCGCGCGGCTGGCGGACGTGGCGCCGGTGTTCAAGCTGCATATCGCATTGGGGATGACGATGTTCCTGGTCTTCCCGTTCACCCGGCTGGTCCATGTCTGGAGCGCCCCGGTGTGGTATCTCGGCCGCCGCGGCTACCAGGTCGTTCGCGCCCGGCCGCGCACGCCGCCGGTGCGGAGTGCCGCGCCATGACCCGCATCACCATCGACCGCCGCGGCCCCGCGCCGGCCAGCGCCGATCTGCTGGTCGACGGGATGCTGCTGAAGCGGCAGGACATCGCGGCCGAAGTGGCGAACTTCCCCGCCGCCACCCCCGGCGAAAGCTGGCAGGCGGCGGAGCGGGCGATGATCCTGCGCTACGCGCTGCGCCGGCGGGCGGAGCGGCTGGGGATCGCGGCGGTAGCGCAGGCCGATGGCGATGGGCGGCTGGAAACCGATGAGGACGCAGTGCTGCGGGCGTTGCTGGAGGCTGAATTGGTGGTGCCGATGCCCACCGAAGCCGCAATCGCCGCGTTCCATGCCGCGCATCCCCAGCGGTTCCGATCGCCCGACATGGCCGATGCAAGCCGCGTCCTGCACGCCGCCACCACCCATCGCGCGACGGCGGCTTACCTGGCGCGGGTGATGGCGGCGGCCGACGTGCGCAGGGCGCCCGCGCCGGCGCGCTCACCGGACGAACCGGCCATCCGCGCCTTCATCGAAGGCGCCGATGACGAGCGCTGGCTCGCGGTGATCGGGGCGATGAACCGCGCCGAAGACCCCGCCGCGGCAGCCGTGGCGGTGATGCTGGCGGAGCCAGCGGGCCATTCCCACGCGCGGTGACTGGGACCAATCGGAAGGAAGGGCGGGGGGCGTTGCCCCCTCGACCCCCACCAGGTCCGGAGCGCGCCTTCGCGCGACGGGCCGAGCCCCTGGACCTCATGCATTAAGAGGAAGGTTTGGAATGAGGGAGGGGGTCTACTCGATGGTGGCAAACACGGAGTAGCCCCCCTCACTCATTCCAAACCCTCTTAAACGGATGCGGGTCTGGGGGCGCAGC
>JAPLOH010000291.1 GCA_026400845.1 Alphaproteobacteria bacterium | reverse complement strand
GGCGCGGGCGAGTTCGCCGACCTGGCGCTGCACATTGGCGATCGCCTCTGACGGTACCAGGCCGCGGAGGAACAAATAGCCGTCGCGCTGCATGCGCGCTTGCAGCGCTTCGGTGTCGGCGAGGAGATCGGTCGAATCAACGAAACTCTGCATGGGCGATGCTCCTGATCTAGGCCCGGTTGGCGTTGCTCCGCACGGCTTCGGCCATGCGATCCAGGATCTTGTCGAGAATGGCAGTGGAGGTGGCGAAATTGAAGCGCACGAAGTCCTTCCCGTCGGGGTCGAACGCCTCGCCGCCGCTGAAGGCGATCTTCGCCTTGTCGTGGAAGAAATCGAAGGCCGAGCCGGGCAGGCCGAGGGCCGAGCAGTCGAGCCAGTTGAGGTAGGTCGCCTCCGGCATATGCAGCTTGATCGCCGGCAGCTCGCGCTTGATGAACTGCATCATGTGGTGGCGGTTGCGGTCGAGATGGGCGAGCACGTCATCGAGCCAGTTCTGCCCGTGGTTCCAGGCGGCGACCGTCGCATCCACGCCATGGATGCCGGGGCCGCCGACGGCGCGCATCGGCAGGTAGGCATGGAAGCGCTTCTGTAGCTCGGCCGAGCCGAAATACATCACGCCGCAGCGAAGGCCGGGGATGTTGAACCCCTTGGTCGCCGAGGTGATGGTGATGGTGCGGGCCGCGATCTCCGGGCTCAGCGAGGCGATCGGGATGTGCTTGGTGCCGGGGAAGACGAGGTCACAATGGATCTCGTCGGAGAGGATGATGAGGTCCCGCTCGCAGGCGACGCGGCCGAATTCGCGCAGTTCTTCCTCGGTGAACACGCGGCCGGTCGGGTTTTGCGGGTTGCACAGCAGGATGATGCGGGTGGTTTCGTCGATCAGCGCGTCGAGGCTTTGGGGCGCATGGCTCCACCCGTCGGCGCCCGAGTTCAGCCGATGCACCACCATGCGGCGGCCGGTGCTGTGGATCGCGTCATGAAAGGGCGGGTAGGCCGGCAGTTGCAGCACCACGCCGTCGCCGGGCTGGGAGAAGGCGAGGAGGGTCGAGAAGGTACTCTGCACCAGGTTGGCGACCGGCAGCACCAGCGCGGGGTCGATGTCCCAATCGAAGCGCGTCTTCATGCGCTTGGTGAAGGCATCCACCAGCGTGCCGTCGCCATGGTTGCCGCCGCGATCGGGGTAGCCGTAGTCCTGGTCGGCGGTCAGACGCTCCATGGCGCGCTGGATCGGGCGGGCGACGGCGAAATCCATCTCGGCGACGAAGGCGGGAAGCACGTCCGCACCGTAGCGCTGCCATTTCGAATTCTGCCGGTTCCGCAGCACGTCGATGGAAAGGTCAAAACTATTGGCGCTCATGGTCGATCGGTATCCCTGTTGACTCCGCCCTTCGGCGGGGCGTTCACTCTACTCAATAAGACA
Source organism: Alphaproteobacteria bacterium (assembly GCA_026400845.1). Lineage (GTDB taxonomy): Bacteria > Pseudomonadota > Alphaproteobacteria > Acetobacterales > Acetobacteraceae > CAIYPH01. Next base: position 5,438 of record JAPLOH010000291.1, on the reverse strand, counting down.
TAACGGCCCGCGCGCCCCGCGCCAATAATGGAGGCTGCCATGCGACCCCTGATCCTGCGACTGGCTTTGTCGGTATTGCTCGGAATGGCGGCGGCAACGGGACAGGCCCAGGTGGATCCCAAGCCGCTGCGCATCGTCCTGCCCGGCGAATTGCGCAGCATCGACCCGGATTGGACCGCGGCCGCCCTCACCCGCTACCACGCCTTCATGGTCTACGACACGCTGTTGGGGCTCGACGAGAACCAGGCGATCAAGCCGCAAATGGCGGATAGCTGGACCGAGAGCGAGGACCATCTCACCTACACTTTCACGCTGCGCGACAAGCTCGCCTTCAGCGACGGTTCGCCGGTGACGGCGGAGGACGTGGTGGCCTCCTGGACCCGCTGGGCCGAGACCGATGGCGCGGGGATGATGATCAACACCTTCCTCGCCGGGCTCGATGCGGTGGATGCGAAAACCTTCCGGGTGCGGCTGAAGGAGCCGTTCGGGCAGCTCACCTATGTGCTGGCCAAGCCGATGGCGATGCCGCTGTTCATCAAGCCGGCCAAGATCGTGAAGGGCCTCCCGGCCCGCACCCAGTTCACCGATCCGCTGGGCTCGGGCCCCTTCATCATGAAGAAGGAGGAATGGGTCGCCGGCTCCAAGGTCGTCTATGTCCGCAACCCCGGCTACGTGCCGCGGGCCGAGCCGGCATCGGGCATCGCCGGCGGCAAGCGGGCGCTGGTGGAGCGGGTGGAGTGGGTGGCGATCCCTGACGCGGCGACCCAGGTGGCCGCATTGCGCAACGGCGAGGTCGATTTCGTCGAGACGCTGACGCCCGATCTGCTGCCGTCGCTGAAGTCCACGCGGGGCGTGCGGGTCGAGCCGCTGTTCCCCGGCGGCAGCGAGGGCACGCTCAGGGTCAACTGGACCAACCCGCCCTTCGACAACCCGATCGCGCGCCAGGCGATCTACAATTTCGTCAACCAGGCCGACATGATCCAGGCCGTGCTGGGCGACCCGACGCTTGGTCAAGTCTGTGGCGCCCTGCTGATTTGCGGCTCGCCGAACGGCAGCGAATACGGGGCGGAAATGCTGATCTCCAATGAGCCCGAGGCGGTGCGCCTCAAGCGGGGCATGGAGATGCTGAAGGCCGGCGGCTACAAGGGCGAGAAGATCGTGCTGATGGACCCGGCCGATCAGCCAATCATGCATGGCGCCTCCCAGGTGCTGTTCGCCGCCATGAAGAAGGCCGGCGTCAACATCGAGATGCAGACGATGGATTGGGCCACCCTGGTCTCGCGCCGCGCGGTGAAGGGGCCGGTGGCGAATGGTTGGCACTTGTTCATGACGATGGGTGGGCCGCTCGGGCCGGCCAATCCGGTGTTCCACGTTCAGATGTCCGGCGCCTGCGACAAGGCCTGGTTCGGCTGGCCCTGCGATGCCGAACTCGAACGCCTCCGCGGCGCCTGGATCCGCGAGACCGATCCGACGCGCGCCCGCTGGCTGGCCGAGAACATCCAGCTCCGCGGCGCCCAGGTGGTGGTCTACATCCCCTTCGGCCAGTACGTCGCCCCCTCCGCCTATCGCGACAGCCTCGACGGGCTGTTGCGGGTGCCGGAGACGGTAGTGTTCTGGAACATCAAGCGGAAGGGCTGAGATTTGCGCATCTTCGCCGCCAGCCTTGGCACCGAGACCAACACCTTCGCGCCGATCCCGACCGATCGGCGCGCCTTCGCCCACAGCTACTACCCACCGGGCACTCACCCGGCGACGCCGACCTTGTGCAGCGCCCCGATCGTCGCCGCCCGGGAAGCGGCTTCGGCCGGGGGGCACTCGCTGATCGAGGGCACCGCGACCTGGGCCGAACCCGCAGGGCTCACCGGGCAGGCGGTCTACGAGGGGTTGCGGGACGAAATCCTCGGCCAGCTCCGGGCGGCGATGCCGGTCGACGTCGTGCTGTTCGGCCTGCACGGCGCCATGGTCGCCCATGGCTATGACGATTGCGAAGGCGACCTCATCGCCCGCGCCCGCGAGATCGCGCCCGATGCGGTGATCGGCGCCGAGCTCGATCTGCACGCCCATTTGTCGGACCTCATGGTGGCGAAGGCCGATCTCATCATCGCGTTCAAGGAATTCCCCCACACCGACTTCCTCGCCCGCGCCCGGGAACTCACCGCCCTCTGCATCGCCACCGCCGAGCAACGCATCCGCCCCGTCGCCAGCCTGTTCGATTGCCGCATGATCGCCGGCTACATGACAAGCCGCGAACCCGGCCGCTCCTTCGTTGACCGGCTCCAGGCGATGGAGGGCACGAACGGCATCCTCTCCATCACCGTCATCCATGGCTTCCAGGCCGCGGATGTCTATGACGTCGGCACCAAGGTGCTGGTCTATGCCGACGGCGACGCCGCCAAGGCGGCCCGCCTCGCCGAGCAGCTTGGCCGCGAGTTGATCGCCTGGGGCAATGCCGGCGTCCCCGTCCATCTCAAAACCGCCGAAGCCGTCGCCGCCGCCATCGCCAACCCCGCTGGGACAATCCCGGCGGCGGCGTCGCCGGCGACAGCACCTTCCTCATCGCCGAACTGCTGAAACACCCGGATGTGCCGGCAGCGGTCGGCGCCCTGTGGGATGCCCAGGCCGCCGCCTTCTGCATCGCCGCCGGGCCAGGCGCCGTGATGCCGCTTCGCTTCGGCGGCAAGGCGGCCTCCACCTCCGGGGACCCGATCGACGCGATGGTCACCGTGCTCGCCACCACCGACGATCTGGTGATCCCCTTCGAACAATCCACCGTCTCCCTCGGCGCCGCGGCCTCGATCCGCATCGGCAAGCTCGATGTCGTGCTGGCCAGCGGCCGGGCCCAGACCTTCAACCCCGCCGTCTTCACCAACCTCGGGATCGATCTCGCGGCCAAGCAGGTGGTGGTGGTGAAATCCTCCAACCACTTCTACGCCGCCTTCGCCCCCATCGCCGCCGAGGTGATCTACGTCGATTGCGGCGGCCCCTATCCGCCCGACCCCGCCCGGATCGCCTACACCAAGATCCGCCGCCCCATCGCGCCGCTCGACCCGAACCCCTGGCTCAGCACGGCCGACTAAGGAGACCCCATGCCCACTTCGCCCTTCATGTCCCTCAACGGGCGCGTCGTGCCCTATGATCAGTGCAACATCCACGCATTTTCCGGCGTGGTGAAATACGGCGCCGGCGTGTTCGAGGGGCTGCGCGCCTACTGGAATGCCGAGCGGGAGGAACTCTTCGTCTTCCGCCTGCATGAACACCTCGAGCGCCTGCGTTTCGGCATGAAGGTGCTCCGCTTCGACACCGTGTTCGAGGCCGACTTCATGGCCAAGAGCCTGCTCGACATGATCCGCGCCAACAACCTGCGCGAGAATGTCCATCTGCGCATGATCGCCTTCCTCGACGGCGATGACGAACTCTCCTCCACCGGGCCGGTCGGCCTGGTCTGCGGGGCGGTGCCACGGCCGGCCTCCAAGGCGGTGCAGGACGGAGTCCATATCGCCATCGGCACCTACGGGCGGCTCAGCGACAACGTGTTGCCGCCACGGGTGAAATCCACCGCCAACTACGTCAACAACCGCGCCGCCGAATTGGAGGCCAAGCGCAACGGCTACAACGGCGTGCTGATGTTGACCGGGCAAGGCAAGGTCAGCGAGGGCTCCGGCGCCTGCTTCTTCATGGTCCGCAACGGCGCCCTTCACACGCCTGATGTCGCCAGCGACATCCTCGAAAGCATCACGCGGGACACTGTGATCCGCCTCGCCCGCGCGATGGGGATGGAGGTGCATGAGCGCACCATCGACCGTCATGAGGTCTACGCCGCCGACGAGGCGTTCTGGTGCGGCTCCGGCTACGAGGTGCAACCGGTGCTCTCGCTCGATCGGCTGGCGATCGGCAGCGGGGCACCGGGCGCCATCACCCGGGCGCTGCAGAAGGACTATTTCGCCACCGTCGAGGGCCGCACCAACGAGCATCCGGACTGGCTGACGCCCGTCTGGGCCAAGGGCTGAGGAGAGCACCATGGGCGAAGACGTCATTATCGGCAAAGGCAAGCACCGCTATAGCTTCCGTCGCGACTGGGCGAAGCTGCCGCGCGGCTGGAGTTTTGGCTCCGACGGCACCGGCCCCCGCCCGCCGCAAACTGCGGTGCAAGGGGCCGTGGCCGCCAATGGCGACGTCTTCGTCCTCGCCCGCGCCGAGCACCCGGTCACGGTGTTCGATGCCGAGGGCAACTTCATCACCTCCTGGGGCGAGGGCCGCTTCTCCCCCTTCGTCCACGGCATCACCATCGCGCCGGACGGCAAAATCTGGATCACCGATTCCGGCACCCATATGCTGAGCGAGCATTTGCCCGACGGCACCCTGCTCCGCACCCTCGGCACCGCCGATTTCCCGGCGCCGACCTTCTGGGGCAACCCCTTCAACATGCCGACCGGCCTCGCCTTCGCCGCCAACGGTGACATGTTCGTCTCCGACGGCTACGGCAACCGCCGCGTCCACTGCTTCGCGCCCGACCTCGCCCGCAAATACTCCTGGGGCGAGCCCGGCCCCGGCCCGGGCCAGTTCGCCATCGTCCACTACATCGAGATCGACACCAAGGACCGCGTCTATATCGCCGACCGCGAATATGACCGCATCCAGCTCTTCAACCGCGACGGCAGCCACATCGCCGACTGGACCGGCTTCGACCAGCCGAGCGACCTCGCCTTCGGCAAGCGCTCCATCGTCGTCGGCGGCCGCGACGGCTTGTCGATCTGGTCGCTCGATCGCAAACTCCTGATCCGCTGGGGCAGGGACGTCGCGGGCCCCGAATCGCTCAACATCCACGGCGTATGGCTCGATGCCGAGGAAAACATCTTCCTCGCCCATTTTGACCGCACCGTCTCCAAACTCACCCGCCTCTCCTGAAGGACCCGCCCATGATCGGCGCCGATATCGCCTCGCTCGACACCCCCCGCCTGCTCGTCGATCTCGACGTGATGGAGCGCAACATCGCCCGCGTCGCCGCCGAGTGCGGCCGGCATGGGGTGGCGTGGCGGCCGCATACCAAGGGGATCAAGCTGCCGGCCATCGCCCATAAACTGCTCCGCGCCGGCGCCATCGGCGTCACCTGCGCCAAGCTCGGCGAGGCCGAGGTGATGGCCGCCGCCGGGGTGCAATCCATCCTCATCGCCAACCAGGTGGTCGGTGCCGAGAAAATCGCCCGCCTGGTGCATTTGCAAAAGCATGCCGAGGTGATCGCCTGCGTCGACAGCCCCGCCAACATCGCCGCCATCGCCGCCGCCGCCCAGGCCGCCGGCGTCGAACAGCCGCTGCTGATCGGCGTCTTTTTTGAGGCGGTTTTAGCGCAAGGGCCTCCCTGGGATGACCAGGAGCGGATCATTCGCGAGGCCCTCAAGTCGGTCAACGATTTCGTCGGCTATCGCCCCATTCCGGTGCTG
>JAPLOH010000324.1 GCA_026400845.1 Alphaproteobacteria bacterium | reverse complement strand
GTTCCAACCCGCCCCGCGATGAAACGCAGCCTCTACGGGACAGCCGCGAATCGGGGCTAGATCAGGCTGAATTGAAATGAGGGGATTCGTGAGCGTTCAGGCACGATCTAAGCATAAGTAAACCAACAGTGGTCTTGCCGCCGCCGGTGTTCATCTTTATTATAACATCGCGCTTTTGCATGCGCTGCCCATCCCAGGCTTTGAGTACTTCGCCCTGCACGTCACGTAGGTACGAGTAGGCGCGGGCCTTGCTGGGAAGCGCCTGGAAAAGTTTCTGGGGGTCGGTGACCGTGCTGGCCGAAACACCAGCACCCATCCCCGTGTAATTCAACGCCACTAGAATCCCTCGCTTGCTTCAATCCGTGTGCGAGCCTATCGCCTATCGGAATACGCTGCATAGGTGGCTTCGCCCCGCCCAGGATCAAGTCTGTTTCCGAGGAAATTTATATGGCTCGTGAGCTCCCGGTTCTTGTCGACCTGTGGCCTGCTGCCGGTTCGGTGGACACGCAGTAGCAAGCCGTAGGGCGGAAAAGCGCAGCGCATTCCGCCGTCGCAACCCACCACGCGAATGGGGTTCGGGGAGCGTATCCGCATTCCCTGGTGGTTGCCAGGGCTGGGGGGAGCGGTCCGGATTTTGGTCGGGCGAGCGTACACCGCGCTGTGGCGCCCCTGACGCTCAGGGTGAGGCGGTCAGGCTGGCAGGGGTTTCGGCGGGTATGCCGAAGGGGATGAAGTGGCGTATGTTTTCGGTGACCACCGTCAGGCCGTGCGCGGCGGCGATGCCGGCAACCAGGGCGTCGGCCATGCCGGGGTTGCTGCCGGCGGAGAGGGCCTTGGCTTCCAATTGGCCAGCAAGGCTGGCAGCGGTGGGGCTGAGCGGGAGGATACGATCGTCATAATTGGCGGTGAGTGCGGTCAGCCAACTGCGCAGGGCCAGGGCACGCGCCGAGGCACCCTTGTGGGTGAGAAGGGCGATGCCTTTCTCAATCTCGTGGATGGTGACGACGCTGAGGAACAGTCGGCCGTCTGCGTCCTGCTGATCGAGCCAGCGCAGGAGGGGCGCGGGGACCGGTGCCTTGGTTGGGGCAAGCGAGGAAATGACGTTGGTATCGAGGAGGTAGGCGCTCACACCTCGATATCGCGCGACGGCGATTGGTTCCGCTCGACGTCTAGGCCGGGAAAGGCCGCGAGATGGGCGGCGAGGCTGGGGCGATGGACGCCGAGGGCTTGCTGAGCGAGGTTGGCGGCTTTCACCGGGACGAGTGCGGCAACGGGTTTGCCGTGGCGGGTGATGGTGACGAAGGCGCCTTTGAGGGCCTGATCGACGAGGCCGGAGAGGCCGGCCTTTGCGTCCTTCAGGGCGATGGTGGAGGAGGCATGTGGTTCCATATGACCATTATGGGATTGGTGGGGCAGGGGCTTCAAGTGAAATCGGTCGCTGCTCTGGGGGCGTGCGCGGCGTGGTTTGGTGGAGGTTTGATGGGAGCATCCCACCCAAGATGGGTTATATTTTCCTTTTTGAGTGAAAATTTGCTTTGACATTGGGGCTAAGGGGGCATAGAACATTCAAGCAACTTATAGGAGACCGCCACCGCCGATGTCGTCCAACCAGACCCTTTTGCAGGCCGTGCTGCGCGCCCTCGTGGTGCGCCTCGTGCTGTTGCTGGACGGCATCCTGGGTGTCCGGGAGTCGTGGCTGCGCGCGCGGATCGCGGCGCTGCCGGAAGGCCATAAGCGGCGGGCGCCGTTGTTGGCCGAGTTGGCGCGGGCGGAGCGGGCGCGGGCGGTGATTGCGGACCCTGCGAGCTATGAGGACCCGCGTTTTCCTGGGCTGATCGCGACGGTTGCGCGGGTGCGCAATGATGCCGGGCGGCGGGCGTTGGTGCGGCGGTGCATTTATGTCTCGCTGTGGTTTGGCTTGCCGGGGGCGCTGCCGGCGCCTTGCGCGGAGCTTGAGGCGCCGGAGGGGCGATGTATTGGCGGCATCGATGGGTCTGACCAACCGCCCGGGACGCTTCGTCCGGGTGGCGTGGACGTGTGCCCTGATGGTGCGGGGTGGTGCCCACTTGGCCGAATGGCCTGTGGCGCCGTAGTCTTCGCGCGAAACCCACCCCGGAGCCCCCGCATGAGCGACTACCCCAAATTCGTCGAAATCCACGAGGAGGGGCCGCGCGAGGGGTTCCAGATCGAGCCGGGGCCGATCCCGACGGCCGAGAAAATCCGGCTGATCGAGGCGTTGGCCGAGACCGGGCTGCACCACATCCAGGTCTGCTCCTTCGTCAACACCCGCCTGGTGCCGGGCTGGGCGGATGCGGAGGCGACGGTTGAGGGGTTCGCGGCCAAGCCGGGGGTGCATTACACCGGGCTGTGGTTCAATTCGAACGGGCTGGAGCGCGCGCTCGCCTTCAAGGACAAGCTGACGTTGACCGGTTCGATTTCGCTGACGGCGTCCGAGGGCTTCACCCGCAAGAACCTCAACCGCAGCCACGCGGAGAACCTCGCGGCCATGCGCAAGCAGACGGCGCTGCATCTGGAGAAGGGCGTCCCGGTCAGCCGTGTCATGGTCATGGCCGCCTTCGGCTGCAACTACCAGGGCGACATCACGGCCTCCCAGGTGATCAGCACCATCGCCGACGGCATGGCGATCGCCGCCGAGCATGACACCAGGATCACCACCATCTCGATGGCCGATACCATGGGCTGGGCCGCGCCGCACCGCATCGAGCGGGTGATCGGCGAGGTCCGCGCCCGCTGGCCGGAGCAGACCATCGCGCTGCATCTGCACGACACCCGCGGCCTCGCCGTCGCCAATTCGGCGGCGGCCATGCGCATGGGCGTGGCGCAGTTCGACAGCACGGTGGGCGGCCTCGGCGGCTGCCCCTTCGCCGGCCAGAAAGGGGCGGCGGGCAATATCTGCACCGAGGAGCTGGCGCTACTCTGCGCGGAGATGGGGATCGATACCGGCATTGATCTCGATCGCCTGATCGAGGTTGGCCGGATGGCCGAGGAGATCGTCGGCCATGTGTTGCCGAGTGAGCTGATCCATGCCGGGTCGCTCGACGCCTTTCGCCGCCTAGCCGCTTAACCCCAATAAGAGGGAACCAAGATGTCCAAGACCGCCAACCCCACCCTGCAACGGCTGAACGAGGGCAAGCTCGCGCTCGGCTTCTGCCCCTTCCACCTGCGCACCACTGCGGCGCCGATGCTGGCGCTTGCGACCGGTTATGACTGGTTGTTCATCGATACCGAGCACGGCGCGTTCACCACGCAAGAGACGTCCCAGATATGTCTGGCGGCGATTCCGTTCGGGATTACGCCGATCGTGCGCGTGTGTGCCGACGCGTTGGATGAGGCGACGCGGGCGCTCGATAACGGGGCGCTTGGCATCATCGTGCCGCATGTGAGCACGGTGGCCGCGGCCAAGCGGGTGGTGGAGGCGCTGCGCTTTCCGCCGATGGGCCTGCGCTCCTGGGGGGCGCCGCCGGCGATGTATAATTATGGCGGGCCGGGGCTCGCGGAGGCGCAGGAATCGCTCAACCGCGACATCCTGATCGGCACGATGATCGAGACCGAGGAGGCGATCGCCAATGTCGACGAGATCGCGAAGGTGCCGGGGATCGACATGATCATGATCGGCTCGACCGACCTCACGACCCGTATGGGCATTCCCGGCCAGTGGGGGCATGAGAAGCTGCAGGCCGCCTATAAGAAGGTGGGCGCGGCCTGCAAGAAGAACGGCAAGCATCTTGGCCTCGGCGGCATCGGCGATAATGTCTGGGCGCCGCACTACATCAAGCAGGGCGCGCGGATGGTGCTCGCCCATTCCGACCACGGGATGATCATGGAGGCCGGGACCAACCGGGCGAACCTGCTGCGGGCGCTGGAGAAGAAGGGGCCGGCGAAGAAGAAGTAGTCAAACGCCGGTCCGGGTTGCGGCATCGGCGCTCGACGCGGACGACGGCAGTGGGGCAGTTTCTGCGCGAAACTCCTCACTGATCGTCTGCATGAACTTTCGCGCCGCTGCGCTGTCGCTGCACCGCCTGCTGGATTTCTCCGCCTTGCCCGCCGCCGTTCGGGGGATGCTGTGGATGGTGCTGGCCGGGCTGGTATTCACGTTCCTCAACGCCACGATGCGGGTGCTGGCGCAAAATATCGCGCCGTTCGAAACCCAGTTCCTGCGCTATTTCTGCGGCGCCCTGGTGATGCTGCCACTGGTGCTGCGCGCCGGGGTCGCGAAATTCAAGCCGAACGGGCTGACCGGGCAGTTGTGGCGGGGCGTGGTGCATACCTCCGGACTGCTGCTGTGGTTCATCGCGCTGCCCCATATCTCGCTCGCCGACATGACGGCGCTGGGGTTCACCAGCCCGATCTTCATCATGATCGGCGCCTCCTTGATCCTGAAGGAGCGCATGCGGGTCGACCGGATGGCGGCGGCCGCCATCGGTTTCGCCGGCGTGCTGATCGTGGTGTGGCCAAACCTCAGCGGCGGCGGCGGCATCTACACGCTGGCGATGCTGGCCTCCTCGCCGCTGTTCGCCGGGTCCTTCCTCATCACCAAGGCGCTGACCAAGCGGGACCGGCCGGAAGTGATCGTCGTGTGGCAATCGATCACGGTGTCGTTGTTCTCGCTGCCCTTTGCCCTCATCGCCTGGACCTGGCCGACCCCACTCGAAGCCCTCGCCTTCCTCATCTGCGGCGTGCTCGGCAGTACCGGGCATTACTTCATGACCCGGGCGCTACGCACCACCGACATCTCCGCCACCCAATCGGTGAAATTCCTCGACCTGGTGTGGAACGCCTTCGCCGGCTTCCTGGTGTTCTCCGATATCCCGACCCACACCACCCTGCTCGGCGGCTTCGTCATCTTCCTCGCCACCACCTGGATCGCCCGCCGCGAAGCCCGGGCCCGGGCTTAAGCCGCGCTCCGCGGATCGAGCGCGTCGTTTACGCCATCGCCGATCAAGGCGACGCTCATGACGGTTGCGAAGAGAGCGAGCCCGGGGAAGGTGACGGTCCACCAGGCGTCGAGCAGATAGGCGCGGTTCTGCCCGATCATCCTTCCCCAGGAGATCACGTTGGGGTCGCCGAGGCCGAGGAAGGAGAGGCCGCCCTCGAACAGCATCGCCGCCCCCACCGGCCGCAGGAACTCGGCGCGCACCAGCCGCGCCGTGCCGGTCCAGGAGACCACGCCGATCGACAGCGCCACCGTCACCAGGCTGGGGCGGAACAGCATCACCACCACCATCGCGAACAAAAGCGCCGGCAGAACCTGAAAAAATTCGGTGATGCGCATCAGCGCCGCATCCGCGGCTCCTTCGAGATACCCGGCCAGGGCACCGATGGTGGTGCCGATGGTGACCGAGATCAGCGCGGCCGTGATGCCAACCAGCATGGTCGCGCGTCCGCCGACGAGGATCGCGGCCAGGATGTCGCGGCCGAGATAATCGGTGCCGAACCAGGCTTCGGCGTCCGGCGGGGTCATCGGGGCGCCGACAATGTCGAACGCGTCGACGCCGTAGAGCGCGGGGCCGGCGATGCTCGCGCTCACCATCAGGGCAAGCACGACAAGCCCCGCCATCGCGACGGGGTTGCGCAGGAAGGCACGCAAAGCGCGCGCGAAGGGGGAGCGGGCGTTCATATGCCGCGCATCCTGGGGTCGGCCAGCCGATAGGCGGCGTCGGTCAGCAGGTTGGCGAGGATCACCAGCAGCGCCGAGCCGAGCAGGATGCCGAGCAGAGTCGGGCTGTCACGCCGCAGGATCGACTCATAGGCGAGCCGCCCGAGGCCCGGCCAGGCGAACACCGTCTCCACCAGCACCGCGCCGGCCAGCACCTGGCCGAATTGGAGGCCGGCGATGGTGATCACCGGGATCAACGCGTTGCGCAGCGCATGGCGGTAGACCACCCGCCTCTCGCCCAGGCCCTTGGCGCGGGCGGTGCGGATGTAGTCGGCTGCAAGGGCTGCGAGCATGCCGGCGCGGGCCTGGCGGCTGTACTGCGCCATGTAGACCATCGCCAGCGTCATCGCCGGCAGCACCAAATGGTGCGCGACATCCAGCACATGGGCGAACCCCTGCTTCGGCCGCCCGATGTCGGACATCCCGCTCACCGGGAAGATCGGCAGCGCCGAGGCGAACAGCAGCAACAGCATCATGCCGGTCCAGAACACCGGGGCGGAGAAGCCGGCGACCGAGAACACCGCGACCATCTGCGCCGCAACGCCTCGCGGCCGGCGGGCGGCGAGGATGCCGAGCCAGGTGCCGAGCACCAGCGCCACTAGGATCGCACTCACTACCAGCAGCGCGGTCGGCCCCATCCGTTCCGCCACCAGTGCGGCCACCGGGCGGTTGAAATAGAAGGAGTGCCCGAGGTCCCCCATCAGCACCCGGCCGAGATAGCGCAGCAACTGCACCGGCAGCGGCTGGTCGAGCCCGTATTCCGCGCGGATCTTCGCCATCACCTCCAGCGAGGCACCGCCCATTTCGCCGGCGATCACCATCGCGGGGTCACCCGGTGCTAGATGGATCAGCAGGAAATTCAGCACCAGCACCGCCAGCAGCAGCCCGGCGGCATGGGTCAGCCGGCGGAGTATCCAGGCGGCGGCGTTCACCGCCGCTCCGAGGCCTCCCAGTAGACTTCGTCGAGCGGCGCCATCGGGCCCCACACGCTCTCCGGCAGGTTGCGCAAGCCCTTGTGGGCCGCCTGCATGTAGGGCGCGGCATGCAGGAACATGATCGGCACGTCCTCGACCACGGCCTGCTGGAACTCCTTGTAGAATTGCTTGCGCTTTACCGGATCGACCTCCTCGGCCGCCGCATCGAGCAGCGCGTCGACCTTGGGGTTGGAGTAGGACTGGTTGTTGGACCAGATCACCCCCTTGCGGATGTTGCGCGTGAGGTAGGTGCGGTGCACGCCGATCACCGGGTCACCCCAGTTGAAGACGATATCCATCGTCAGGTCGAACTCATGGCTCGCCACCCGCTGCACCCAGGTGGGGAAATCCGGCGCCGAGCGGATCTCGATTTCGATCCCCGCCCGCTTGAGCTGGCTCTTCATGAATTCGACGATCCCCGACACCAGCTCCACCGGCCCCGGGCCGTGGTCGAAGGTGAGCTTGAACCGCCTCGGCTTTCTGAATGTCGTAGGGAAAATGGTTCACGTCCGGCGTGTAGAAATTCGAGCCAGGATGGATAGGGGTCATCGCCTCCTTCACCTTGGGGCCCAGCAACACCCGCAATAGGCGCGGCCGGTCGGTCAAATAGGCGATGGCCTGACGCACCCGGACGTCGTCGAGCGGCTTCTTGCTGCAGTTGAACTCGATCCAGTTGATGGCGCCAATGCCGGCAAAACCCTTGTCGCTGAATTGGATATGGGTCTGTTTGGCCAGGCGGTCGGCATCGCGGGGGGTGCCGACATATGGGATGTAGGTGATCTCCTGGCGTTCCATCGCCAGCAGGGCGGTCGGGTTGTCGGGGTAGGTGCGCTGCACGATGCGGTCGAGATAGGGCCGGCCCGGGATGAAAAACTTGTCGAACCGCTCGAGGACGATCGCCTCGCTCGGGTTGAACTGGGTGAGCCGGAACGGCCCCGCCCCGATCGGCGCGGTGTTGGCCGGATGGGTCATCAGGTCGCGCCCATCGCCATAGACGTGCTTGGGCAGCACCGGGCAGAGGCCCGGGGACATCGCCAGAATGATCGCCGGATGCGGGCGGGACATGCGGATGATCGCCGTCTTGGCGTCGGGGGTGTCGACGCCGGTCACCGGTTCGAGCATCGGTTTGAACGGGTGATACTTCTGGATCACGCCGATGGTGAAGGCGATATCGGCGCTGGTTACCGGCGCGCCGTCGTGGAAAACCGCGTGTGGAACAAGATGCAGCGTCAACGACTTGCCGTCCGCCGCCAGTTCCCATCGCTCCGCGAGATACGGCTGCGGATTCCAGTTTTCGTCGAAGCGCAGCGGGCTGGCGAAAATCTGCGTGCCGGGAATCCCGGCCGCGGTGCCGGACTGCAACGCCCCGTTGACATGGCGTGTGGTCCCGCCGCCTTGCATCACCAGCGTTCCGCCACGGCGGGGGTCCACCGTCTGGGCCGCGGCGGGCAGGGCCGTCACGGCAGTTGCAGCGGCAATGGCGCCACGGCGCCCGATCGACATGGTCATCGGCATGCTCCTGGGAATTTGCCACATATTGCCATAGCGGCGAGCATGAGGCCAGCCGGGGCGTGGAATTTAATTCTTATATAATAATAAAAACCTGCGACAAGGCAGCCCGCACCGATTGAGCGGGAACCTTTGCGGTCCCAGCATCATCGCCCTCGACTACGCTGCTCCCGGGGTGGCGGCCCAGCGGATTCACCGATGATTGCCGAGCCCATGATCCAGCAGCTAGCATTCTCCTGCGGCGGCCAAGGGCTTGTAGGTCGAGGACGCCCCCGGCGATGGCGGCGGCTCCAGACTGCCTGCCCTGCCGCCTCGTGCGTATCGGCAACAGCAAGCCGGGGCTGACAGAACATGAGCAATGCGTGGGATGGCCTAGCAACCCTGGCCTTGGCCACTCTGGTGGCTCGGGTGCTGCGGCTTGGCGGTAGGGCGATTCGGCGCCCGGGCTATTACGCGGCACTCGCCAGGCGGCTGATGACGGTGCACGGGGCGGTGGGCGCCTGGCAAATTGCTCTCGGGCGCCCTCGCGCTGCCCCGCTGCGCTGTGACATCTCGCCGCGCTCGCCGCCGCCGAGCGCGGGCGCCGCCGATCCAGTGCGCATATTGCTATCGCAGACCATCCTGCCGCCCGGCGGCACGGCACGGCTGGAAGCGTTGGCATATACTGGTGACGGCACGATCCTGGCCATTGCCTCGACCGCGCGCAGCGAAATTTTGCTGTACCGGCGACAAGGGGATGGCCGGTTCGGCGACCGGCCGGCGTTGGTGCTCGGCGGCTTCATGAGCGGCTTCGGGGAGCCGCACGGGATCGACATTTTCACCCGCGAAGGGCAGGAATTCATGGCGGTGGCGAATCGCCTCGGCTGGATCAGCCTGCATCGGCGGCTCCTCTCCGGCACCTTCGCCCGCCGCCCGGACCACATCATCGCGGGGCCACGCACCGAGTTGTGCGACAGCGACGCCGTCGCCGCTGTGCCGCCGTTCAACGACATGCTGGCGGTGTGCAATCTCACAACCGGTGCTGTCTCCTTCCATCGCGCCGGGCCGGAGGGGAACCGGGCACCGCCCGTCGCGGTGCTGTGCCACCCGCACCTCCATCGCCCCGAAGGGCTCGCCTTCTCCGCGTGCGGCAAATTTCTCGCGGTAGGT